>JAJYXW010000005.1 GCA_021801525.1 Actinomycetes bacterium | reverse complement strand
TGCGGGATCGGAGGCTGGAGCTGCCCATGAAGTGGGGCTTCAGGCTGCTCGTGGTCGCTTTCCTCGTCTCGTCTCTCACCTGGGTGCCCGGCAACTGGGTGTTCCCATTCGCCCAGGGCCTCGTCTTCTCCGTGATATTCCTCTCCGTCACCCTCATCACCGGCATGAGCGGCCAGCTGTCGCTCTGCCAGGCGACTTTTGCGGGGATAGGAGCGTTCACGGTCGGCCAGCTGGCCGAGCACATGGGGCTGTCGGTTCTCGTGGGCGCCCTCCTCGGGGGCGCGCTTGCTGCCGCGGTCGGGGCCGTGCTGGCGCTCGTAGTCATCCGGGTCTCGGGCCTTCTGCTCACGTTGGTCACGCTCGCGTTCGCACTGTTCGCCGACAACGTGCTCTTCCAGTTCTCCTGGAGCGGGGGGGGACTATATGGACTGACGGTTCCCCGGCCGGTGCTCGGTCCTGCGAGCTTCCAGGGAGACCGTCCGTTCCTCCTGCTCGCCTTCGTGGCACTGGTGGCCTGTGTCGGGCTCGTAGCTCTGGTCCAGCGTGGGACGACCGGGAGGTTCCTCGCTGCCATGCGCGGCAGCCCGGTCGGAGCCGCAAGCCTCGGTATAGACCTCTCGCGGGCCAAGATCACCGTGTTCGCGCTCTCGGCCGGGATCGCAGGCTTCGGAGGCGCCCTGTACGGGTCGATCCAGGGATCGGTGTCGAGCACGGACTTCCAGTACGTGCTGTCGCTCGTCTGGGTCGTCGTGGTGATCACCACCGGTGCCCAGACCATCGAGGGTGCAATCCAGGCTGGAATGGCCTTTGCCGTCTTCGCCCAGGTGCTCACCTACCTGCCGCAACGGCTGAGCGGCATCGAGTTCATACTCTTCGCCGTCGGCTCGCTCACCTATGCGCAGCACCCCGAGGGAATCGTGGAGTACCAAAAGACGCGCTGGATGGCGCGCGTGGGCCGGCTGTTCGCCGCCTGGGACGCCTCGAGGGCAGGTAAAGCGCGAGGTCCCGGGGCGTTGCAAGCCCCCGCCAAGCGCAGCGACACGATCGGTGGTGCTGTCACCTCGGCAGTGCTCCCGGGCTCCGGGGAGGTCAGTGGTGCCTGACGGCACGGCTGTATCCGCGGACGCCATAGTGGCCGGGGACGCCACGGCGACCGGGAGCGAGACCTCGCGAGGGGGCTCCCTGGTGCCCTCGGATGCCGGAGCGCGGCCACTGCTCGAGGCCAGGTCCATCTCGATCGGCTTCGGGGGCATCCAGGCCCTTGCTGGCGTGTCGATCGAGGTGGCCGAGGGGGAGGCGGTCGGGATTGTCGGCCCGAACGGCGCCGGCAAGACCACGTTCTTCAACTGCCTGTGCGGCCAGCTCAGGCCCGCCTCCGGGAGCGTTCTGTTCGCCGGCCGCGCAATCGACCGGATGCCTGCCCACCAGCGGGCACGCCTTGGCATTGCGCGCACTTTTCAGCGCGTGGAGATATTTCCCGAGATGACGGTCCGCGACCACCTCACGGTGGCCGAGCGGGCGCGCGCAGGCGACTGGCGCCTCTGGAAGGACCTGCTGGCCATGGGCAGCCCACGCAAGGAGGAGCGTGAGCACGTCGAGCAGATCCTGGACCTGGTCGGCCTCACCGAGCTCGGTGACACGCCGGTTGCAGCACTCAGCCTGGGTAACTGCAGGCTGGTCGAGCTCGGCCGCGCCCTCGCGCTGCGGCCCAGGCTGCTCATGGCCGACGAGCCGTCGTCGGGGCTTGACACTCACGAGACGCAGCTGCTCGCAGATCTGCTCCGGCGCGTCCAGCAGGAGAGCGCCGCGGCGATCCTGCTCGTGGAGCATGATCTCGACATGGTTGCCAGGGTGGTGGACAGGGTTCTGGTGCTGGACTTCGGGGAGCCGATCGCCGAGGGTAGCCTCGAGGAGGTCATGGCCGATCCGGCTGTACGGAGCGCCTACCTGGGGAAGGGCGCATGAGCGTGCTGCGTGCCGGGCTCTGCGTAGCGTGGGCGTCATGAGCTCGAACGACCTGGCGGGTGCTCCGCTCCTTGCCGCCGAGGACATTTCGGCGTCCTACAGCTCCTACAGGGCGCTCTTCGGAGTGTCCCTCGAGGTGCCAGAGGGATCCGCGCTCGCGCTTCTTGGCTCGAACGGCGCGGGCAAGTCCACCCTCGCGCGGGTGCTGACAGGCCTGCTCGCGCCCACTGCCGGCACGGTGCGCATCGCAGGAACTGACGTGACTGGTTGGCCGGCCTGGCGGATCTCCCGGCTTGGCGTCGCGCACGTCCCCGAGGGTCGCGGGATCTTCGCGTCTCTCAGTGTCGAGGAGAACCTGGCTCTGTCTTTCCGCAGGCGCGTCGGTGCCCGCTCGGTGGCCGCAGCCCTCGATCGTGCCTACGACGCCTTTCCCGTGCTGGCCGAGAGGCGTCGCCAGCAGGCGGGGACTCTCTCGGGGGGCCAGCAGAGGATGCTCTCGCTCGGCAAGGTCCTCGCAGCACCGCCTCGGCTGCTCGTAGCAGACGAGCTCTCACTCGGCCTCGCTCCCGTGGTAGTGGACTCCGTCTACGACAGCCTGGCGTCCATCCGCGCAGCCGGTACGTCGCTCCTCGTGGTGGAGCAGCACATGGACCGGGCGCTGGCCCTGGCCGACCGGGCGGTCGTGCTGGCCAAGGGCGCCGTCGTGTGGGAGGGTGAGTCAGCCGGGGCTTCAGAAGCGATGAGGCGGGTGATCGCCTCGGCCGGCACCAACGAGAGGAGCGAGCGATGAGCTCTTGCACGTCCCAGCTTGTCTCGATCGCGAGGGCCCGCTGATGGGCCTGGTCGACGGTCGAGTGGCAGTTGTCACTGGAGCAGGGCGAGGGATAGGGCGCGAGATAGCGCTTTGCCTCGCTGAGGAGGGCGCGAGCGTGGTCGTGAACGACCTCGGCACTGGCCTGGCAGGGGAAGGCCATGCGGAGGACCCAGCGAGCGAGACGTGCAAGCTGATAGAGGCCGGAGGTGGACGAGCTGTCCCGAAC
Organism: Actinomycetes bacterium; assembly: GCA_021801525.1. Classification (GTDB taxonomy): domain Bacteria; phylum Actinomycetota; class Acidimicrobiia; order Acidimicrobiales; family JAJYXR01; genus JAJYXW01. The sequence continues at coordinate 2,388 of JAJYXW010000005.1, read as the reverse complement.
TACGAGTCCGTGGCGGACCACCAAGGGGCCGGCCGCATGATCTCGCAGGCGGTCGACACCTTCGGGAAGCTGGACATCCTCGTGAACAATGCCGGCATCGTGCGCGACCGCAGCCTGCTCAAGATGACCGAGGAGGACTACGACGTAGTGGTCGCGGTCCACCAGAAGGGCACTTTCAACTGCACCCGCCATGCGGCTGCCCACATGCGCGAGGCCGGGTACGGCCGCATCGTCAATATCACTTCGTCGGCGGGGCTGCGCGGCAACTTCGGTCAGACCAACTACGGCGCTGCCAAAGCGGCGATCATGGGGATGACCTTCGTCTGGGCGCTGGAGCTTGCACGCTATGGGATCACCGTGAACGCGGTCGCCCCGGCCGGGCTCACCCGCATGACCGAGAACCTCTTCGGCGACAAGGAGGCTCCACCCGACCAGGATCCCGCCCTCAACGCTCCCCTCGTGGCCTTCCTGGCCTCGGAGGAAGCTGGGTACGTGAACGGCCAGGTGCTCGGACGGACCGGCTTCGCCTACACGATCTTCCAGACGCCGCGCCAGGTGGCCGCCATGTGGAGGGAGGGCGGATGGACACCTTCGGAGCTGGCGGCCCACTTCCACGAGGTGCTCGGCCAGCACCTCCAGCCGGTCGGCATGCCGGCCCACCCGCTTCTCGGCAAGGAGCAGGCCAAGGGCTGAGCAGGGCTAGTGCTGCTGCTGCTCCACCCCGGACTCGAGGAGCTCAGGAATACCACCCGATAACGTCGACCACCACTGCAGCCGATCCGGAATAGTTGAACACCGTGATCTCGCCACCTGCTCCGATGGTCGCTACTACGAGGTTCGGGACTGTGGCACCTGGCGTCCAGTTCAGGTCCGAGATGGTGGGCTGTGGGGACCCGTAGGGATAGACCGATAGGTAGCTGCTGGCGCTCGTAGAGGTGACGGTGACGTTCAGCACGACCGCGGTCACGTTCGAAGGGACTCCGTCCACGCCAGCCACTGCCACGGCGAGGGAGCCGCCAGAGGTCAGCGTGCTCCCGGTGCATTCAGTTGTGTACGCGAGGCCGGTGCGGGTGTCGCAGATCCTCGTCGGTGCGAACGCGGGTGTGAACGTGTCGCCCGTCGAGGACGACCCACCTGCGCTGAACCAGCCGGAGACATCCACGATGATGCCAGGTGTCCCGCTGTAGGAGAAGATAGACACCTGGCCTGAGGACGATAGTGGCACGGTCACGCGGTTCGCGACCACTTCCCTCGCGCCGTAGTTGACGCTGGACGCGAGGGGAGCGTGCCCACCTCCGGGGTACACGGTCAGGTAGCCGGGTGCCGCCGCTCCCACGGCGGTGACGTTGAGGACGGCTGCCGCCGCCCCGGAGGAGGGGACTCCACCGAGGCCGGCCACCTGTATGGTGAGCTCTGTTCCAGGGGAAGGCGCGTTCCCCTCGCACTGCGACAGCGCTGTGCCGTTCAGGCCGGACGGATTTCCCGAGCGCGTGTCGCAGATCCTTGCCGGAGAAAGCGGGTTGTAAAGTCCTATGCCCTGCGCAGAGGACGTCGAGTAGTAGCCCTGCACATCGACGATCACGTTCACGGTCCCTGCGTAGTTGTACACATCCAGCGCACCCTGGGACGAAAGCTCGACGGTGGCTAGGTTCGAGATGGTCTTTCCTGCCGGGAAGTTGAGGTTGGAAGAGCTCGGGCGAGCGGAGCCTGCCGGGTAGAGCGTGAGATAGCTGCCGGCCGTGGCCCCGGTTACGGTGACGTTGAGCGTGACCGAGGTCACCGCCGAGGATGGCACCCCATCTATCCCGGACACCTGCACGCTGAGCGTGGTGCCCGGCCCGAGAGCAGTCGCGCCTGGGCATCCAGCCTGTGGCTGGCCTGCACGTGTGTCGCAAATGCGGACCGGGCTCACAGGGACATACGAGGCGGGCGTCGGTGGCGATGCAAAGGTGAACTCGTCTGCGCTCGACCTGGCGCTGGTGCCGAGAGGGTCGGTCACCGTAATGTCGACGGTCCCGACCGGCTCGGGTGGCGACACGGCAGTTATCTCGGTGTCCGAGTCGACAGTGAAGGAGCTGGCTGGTGTATTGCCGAACATCACATCGCTCACCGGGCTCGACCCCTTGAACCCGCTGCCGAACACGTCCACGCTCGTCCCGCCTGCCGTGGACCCGGACGAAGGTATCACCGAGGTCACGTTCGGCACCGTGGGCACGCCACCTGGGATGACGTTACCGATCGTGTCGACCAGTACACACGACGAGCTGGAGAGGCAGTCAGCGCCGCTCAGAGTGTTGTTCACGCCGTCCACATCCGCCGCGGCCCACGACGACGAGCCGCCTGTGGGGGTGTCGGATGCGAAGGCTTGGCCCACGTTGTCAACGGCCA
>JAJYXW010000101.1 GCA_021801525.1 Actinomycetes bacterium | reverse complement strand
TCTGCCCGTGACAGCGGCACGGTTGGATACTCAACCGCCCACAGAGCCATGCCGACGGTATCAGGTACGGCTTACTCCATCAGCGAGAGGTTTGCTGATGGTTTGGGGAACGGCAGACGGCGGGGTTTACGCCTTCGGCGACGCGGGCTTCTACGGATCGGTCCCGGGCGTGCTCGGGCCAGGTCACCTGCCGGCCGAGCCGGTGGTGGGACTCGCGGCGACCTGAGGCTGTTCGTGTTTCCGTCGTGTCGAGTGGCCCGTCTCGCAAATGGTCTTGGGCTCCCGCCGGCCCGATGACGCCCGTGGCGGCGATCTCGTCCTCGACGTAGCTCTAGTTACCCCTTCGTCTTCGGCTTTGCCAGATGATGCCCCTGGCCCGTCGGCCTACGTCACGCCATTTACGAGACGGGCCACGAGCGGCTCAGCAGTGCAACGCCGAGACCTCGACGCTCCTCGCTGCTTGTGCCACGGTGTGGGACCTGCCGCCGACACTCACGCTGGACGGCGCGGTCATCCACCACAGCGCGCTACCGATCACCTTGGGCGACGTCCCCGGGAGGGATCTCGAGGTGCCAGCTGGCAAGCCCCGTACTGTGCACCAGCGCTTGGCCCCCGGCAGGAGGAGCTCCCAGAGGCTGCTCGTAGGCCGCTCGCCGGTTGCGAGCAACGCCCCGCCCGGCAGGAGCGTGAGGCCCGCCGCGTCCCCGCCGGGGCCGAAGCTCTGAGCTGTCGGCGGGAGTCCCGGGACCGCAGGCATCGAGAGCACCTGCCAGCTACGCCCGGCGTCAGTGGAGAACTGCACCAGGTACGGCGAGGCGGAGTTGAAGAGGAGCACATCGTCGGGAGAGAGGGCAGCGAGCGTTGCGGGTGCGCACGCGTTCACGTAGGAGGGCCAAGCCGGCGTGCTCCAGGTGGCGCCCGCGTCGCTCGAGCGCAAGAGTAGCTGGCTCGTGCCGTTCATCGCGCAGTTGCCGGGCAGGTATGGGCCGAAGCTCACGCATGGCCCAATAGATGGACACGAGAGCCTGAGGTCGCTCCAGTGGGTCCCTCCATCGCTGCCCACCTCCGCGAGCGGAGCCGAGACCGGAGGCGGTACGCGCCCGGTGTAGGCCTCGGGGCTCATGGCGTAGGAGCCCCTCGGCGTGAAGAGCGCTTCCACCTCCTTCGCCCGGTAGCGAAACCCGCCGAAGCTGGTCGTGTCCGCACCCGGAGGGATCGGGAGGAGCGTCCAGGTGGCACCGCTGTCGGTCGTGAAGAGCGCCACCTGGGCGAAGGGCGGTGCCTGCATGTGGGGGTTCACGAGGAATCCGGCAAAGACCGCCGGGTGGTGGAGCGACAGTGCGACGCTGCTACAAGACGGTGCGGCGGGATCTGCCAGGTAGAGCCCCGTGCCTGCCAGCGCAGTCGCCACCCCGGCAGTCGGCACACGCAGGGTCTCGGTGCCCTGCCCGCTGTGTCGCGCTCCCGCGACGACGACCGCCCCTGGAGCACACCAAGCGACTTGCCCCGGATCGCCCGGGTTAGCCGAGATCGCTGACAAACCGTCGCGTGCTTGCGCCAGTGGCCGGATCGGTCCGATGCCGGCGAGGCTCGGCGCCGCCTCCACATCGAGGGCGGCGTGCCCGAAGCGGGCTTCCGCGCTGCCGTAGATGCCCTTTGGTGCTCCGGGGCCGAGGCTGACCTCGGGGCCTCCGGGAGCGCCTCGCACGACGCTGAGCTCGTATGCGAACGGATGATCCGACCCGATCACCGACACCAGGGGAGCGAAGCCGCTCACCCGGACGACGTCGCCCGGTAGTGCGGCACCTGGGTGGGTGACGAGGCTGGCGCACCTGGAGGCCGATGCACACCTGTACGCTGCTCCCGTGGTGAGGTGGAAGGTGGCCTGCCCCTCGCTGGGTGCTGAAGCGCAACCGCTCTTGAAGCCGAAGCACGCGACACCGATCGGGTAGGACCCGGGGAGTGGTTGGAGCACCCGAGCCGGGGTCGTTTCCACCCAGGGCGCGCTCGGCACGACGAGGTGGGTGACGAAGGTAGTCGCGCTCGGCCAGTTCGTGCTCGTGCCTGCGTATTCGAGGCCATCCCTGCATCCGTCGAAGCACACGTCAAGGTGGCCGGGGCGGAGTGCAGGAGGTGCGGCGAGAACTCCAGTGAGCGTGATCCTGCTCCCTGGGGGGCCGGACGCAGGTGACAGCGACAGTTCGACGGGTGGACCGGCGCCAGCCTTGCTCCCCTCGAGGACCGTAGTTGTAGGCATGCCCAATGGCTTACCCATGCCCAATGGCTTGCCGGGCAGCACTTGGCTCAGGAAGACGTTGTAGGAACCAGGCGCCAGCGCTCCCACGCGGATGCAGCCGCTCACCTTGCCGCCCATCGTTTGGCTGAGCGTGAGACCCTGGGAGCAGCCTGCGGCCGCGAGGGAAGTGGTGCCGACCTCTGCGGGCGAGCTCGACTGCCCTGCCTCATGCCCAGGACGCGGCGCCGACCTGCCAGAGGACCCGCCGGGGGAATGGGTGTCAGAAGTAGTGCTGCAGGCGGCGAGAAGGATCGAGGCAACCGTTACGATGCCAAGTGCTGCGCGCCCGTGACCCCGAAGCCTCCCACTGGCTGCTCTCCGCAACGGCGCTGTGTTGCACCAGACCCGCAACGGCCTACCTCCTACGCATCCTGGTCGCCCTCCTTTCTCTATATGACGCCAGGGAGGCATCGCAGGTTCCGATCAGGCGCATCCCCGGATGAGGCAGGTACCTCGCAAAGTCCGCTGGCAGGCTGGCCTCGTCACTCGCCGGTTCTTCTCTGGGACCGGGATCCACGTCCTCAACTACACGGCTGAGGCCTCATTCAAAGGCATCTGGACCGACGAGACGAGGAGGTGCCGAGGACTCGTCGTCGGCGAAGAGGGCGAGGTGCTGGCCGGGTCCGAGCGTGCCGAGATGTTCAGGCGCGAGGACGAGTCGAACGCATAGCGATGCGATCATGGAGCCAGGTCCCGGCGTGGCGCCGCGTGCTCCATTGCCGGCTCACGGGCACATCGGGCTCATCGGGCTCAGGGGCATCGGAGTCCCACAAGGTCTTCGATCACCTTGCCGCTCTTGCAGAACACGTTGGTGAAGGAGCTGCCAGCGACGTCGACGCCGACGATGCTCCGCACCGGTGCAAGGCGTATTCCCTCGAGATGACTGCTCGTTATCACTGTGCTCCTCGAGTCCCCGATGTCCAAGTACGAGCCGGTGCCTGCCATGGTCTCGTTGGCGATCGTGACGTCCCTGGTCACGTCGACGACGTCGGGAGCGATAACGCCTCCTGATCCGGAGGTGCGGATGTTCGAGAGTGTGATGTGGTACGAGCCGGTGATGACCCACGTGTAGCTCGGGGCGCTCCAGGCGGGCGTGGGGGAGCCGGTGAGCGCAAGGTTCTCGAGGATGTCGTGCGAGCAGTAGAAGACGTCGACGCCGTTGCCGTAGATGGTGGCGCCGTCCACGGTGGAGCCACGTTGGCAGGACAGGTCGAGCTCCGTCTGCCCACCCGCCCCCTGGCCGGTGATGACTACATTGCTGACGACGTTGCCGCTCCGGAACACTCTGTAACGGTTCGTGGGGTTGCACACTGCGATCACGCGGATGCCGAACGCGTTGGGGTTGTAGGTGTTGGTGCTGCGAGGTGCCTTTACGACCAGGTCCGAGAGGGTCGTACGGTTGGCGAAGTCCATGATGGAGGTGCCAGCGTCGTAGGTGGCTGCGTCGAGGGTCATTCCGGAGATCGTCGTTCCGTCGCCTTCGCCCGACTGGGTGACCGGGTTCGTCACGATCTCGAAGATGGTCGTGCTCACCGTCGCAGCGGGATTACGTGCCCCGAGCTCGTTCACGACGAGCGTCCTGGTCGGACCTGCGCCGACGACGTGGATGGGCCGGTCGATCGTGAAGTCCACCTGCCGCCGGCTCGGGTCGTCGAGGACGTACCGGCCTGCCGGGAAATACACCTCGCTGCCCGGGCGAGATTCCGCCGCTGTGATCGCCCGTGCGATTGCCGGAGTCGAGTCACGCGAACCCGTGGGGTCCGCTCCGTAGGACACGACGTTAGCGACAAGACGGGAACCGGTCCGAGGCACGGTGGCTGGTGCCGTTGCTCGCAGGGGAGTGGTCCTCGCCGGAGCACCCCGGTGCACCGGTCGAATCGGCGACGCACCAGACAGGAGAAGCGCCGAGAGCGCCGCCACTGCACCAGCAGCAGCCAACAACGAGGCGGCAATCCATCCGGTGCACCTGAAGCCCCGAGGTGCGTGGCGCCTCATCGATGAGCTGCCATGCTACGAGGTGCACTCACCGTTCCACCATCGGCATCCTCCGATAGCAACTGAAGCGCGCCAGCACTGGTCATGCTACCTGCGCGCTATCGCGCGGTCTTGAAGCAGGCGGGCTCCGCATATGACCAACTCTGGACGGTGCGTGACGCCCAGTTCACAATGGACGGAAGCTGAGCCATGCAGGCAGGAAACGCGGAATGAAGATGGGGGGATCGGGGTTGAACCCACGTGAACCGAGCAACGTGGGACGGCGACATCGTCGCCGGTAATGGTGACGCGGCGGCGGGCGACACTGCGGTGTTAGGCGAAAGCCGCCGTTCCCCTGCCGAGGTGCTCGCCGCACCTTGGCTCGAACGGTCGGGCATCCTCGACCGCTACCGCGAAGTTCGCCGGTTGACCGAGTTGCTGGCGGCCCCGCTGTCGGCGGAGGACCAGACGGTGCAGACCATGCCTGACGTGAGCCCGACGAAGTGGCACCGGGCACACGTCAGTTGGTTCTTCGAGACTTTCCTTCTCGCTCCGTACCTTCCCGGCTACGAAGAGCACCACCCGGCATTCGCCTACCTGTTCAACTCTTACTACGAAGCCGCGGGTGCGCGCTATCCGCGGCCGGCCAGGGGGCTCGTGTCCCGCCCGGGCGTCTCTGAGGTGGCTGCCTACCGGCGGCATGTCGACGAGGGGATGTTTCGCCTGCTCGAGCGCCCGCTGGACGAGCGCGCAACGTTCCTCGTAGAGCTGGGGCTGCAGCACGAGCAGCAGCACCAGGAGCTGATGTTGATGGACGTGAAGCACGTGCTGTCAATGAGCCCACTCGATGTGCGCTATATCGCGCCAGGCGCAGCGGGTCCGGCGGGTCAGGCCGGCCGGCAGGTCAGTCCGGCGGGTCAGGCCGGCCGGCAGGTCAGTCCGGCAGGTCAGGCCGGGCCGGGCGAGGAGCTCGCATGGGTGCATCACGAGGCTGGGGAGGTGAGAGTGGGACACGCGGGCAGTGGTTTCGCGTTCGACAACGAAGGGCCGTCTCACATGGCCAGCCTGGTCGCTTTCGACGTTGCCGATCGCTCGGTCACCTGCGCCGAGTGGCTGGCGTTCATCGACGACGGCGGCTACAGCCGGCCGGAGCTCTGGCTGTCCGACGGGTGGGCGACTGCTGTCGCCCAAGGCTGGCAGGCACCTCTCTACTGGCAATGCGACGGAGGTGAATGGACGGTGTTCACCCTGTCCGGCAAGCGCCCGGTGGACCCGGACGAGCCCGTTTGCCACGTCAGCTACTACGAAGCCGACGCCTTTGCCCGTTGGGCGGGTGCACGTCTGCCCACGGAGATCGAGTGGGAAGCCGTCGTTTCCGACAGGCCTGTAGCCGGCCGTTTCCTCGACCCGAGCGGCCTCCATCCTCTGCCCCAGAGCAGGCCGGCCTTCTATGGCGACGTATGGGTATGGACCGCCTCCGCGTATCTGCCGTATCCAGGCTTTCGCCCGTGGCCTGGTGCTGTGGGCGAGTACAACGGCAAGTTCATGGTGAACCAGCACGTGCTGCGCGGCGGATCGTGCGCGACCCCTGTGGGCCATATCCGCCCGACGTACCGGAATTTCTTTCCGCCGCAAGCCAGATGGCCGTTCACCGGGCTGCGGCTGGCCCGCGACGCCTGAAGGTCCCGAGCGTGTCCGGGAGCAAAGGCATGCAAGGACATCTGAGCCTCGACGTGGTGGCCGGCGCCGACGATCGCCGGCACGCACTTTGCAATGATGTTCGCGCGGGACTGTCTGGGCACCCGAAGCAGATACCGCCCGCCTGGTTCTACGACGAAGCCGGCAGCCTGCTCTTCGAGGAGATAACCCGGCTGCCCGAGTACTACCCGACCAGGGCCGAACGTTCGATCCTCGCCTGCCGGGCGACGGACATCGCCTCGGCGGCCAGAGCAGACACCCTCGTAGAGATCGGCTCGGGCACCTCGGAGAAGACAAGGCTGCTGCTCGACGCCATGGCCGCCGCCGGAACGCTCGAGCGCATAGTCGTCTTCGATATCAGCCGCGACGTACTGGTCGATGCCGGCAAGGGCCTCGCCGGCCGGTACAACGTCGACGTGCATGCCGTGGTGGGCGACTTCTGCCATCACCTTGCGAGCGTCCCCCGAGGTGGCCGTCGGCTCTGGGCCTTCCTGGGCGGCACCATCGGCAACCTGCTCCCTCTCGAGCGCGCAGAGCTGCTCGCCGCCTTCCGGACGCAGATGGAACCTGGTGACCACTTGCTCTTAGGCACGGACCTGGTGAAGGACGAAGACAGGCTCGTCGCGGCGTACGACGACGCTGCCGGGGTAACGGCTGAGTTCAACCGCAACGTGCTCGCGGTGTTGAACCGGGAGCTCGGGGCGAGCTTCGATCCGTCTCTCTTCGATCACCGTGCGCTGTGGAACGCCCGGGAGGCCTGGATCGAGATGCACCTTCGCTCACGGCTTGCCCACAAGGTGGTCGTAGCCGACCTCGACCTCACCGTATGCCTCGAGGAAGGGGAGGAGATCCTGACCGAGATCTCCGCGAAGTTCACTGCCGAGCAGGTCTCCGACGAGCTTGTCGCCGCAGGGTTCGTCCCCCTCGACACTTGGCGGGATGCCAACGGCGACTTCCAGCTCACCCTGGCAGCCCCGAGTGTGCTTCCCCGCCGAATGGGCCAGTGAAGCGGGCAGGATCGGCCCTGAAGTGCTCCGCACAGCGATCCGAGCAGAAGAAGAGCTGCCGCCCCTCGTAGTCGGCACCGGCCGGGGCGTTCGCCCGCTCTACCTGCATGCCGCACACCGGATCGATGGCATACCGGCTACCGCCGCCGAGGCGCTCCCGGTTGCGGTAAGCCCAGTAGAGCCCCGCGAAGACGACCGCGAAAGCGATGTTCAACACCGTGGTGGCGTCGAGCGAGACATGCTCGGGGACGACCCGCAAGGGCCTGCTCTTTGGCACTATGCCCACGGCGCTGAAGATGGTCCCCGTGACCAAGCCGGCGGAGGCCATGACTGCCCAGAAAACGGCGAGGAGCCGCAATGCCAGGCGTCCTCCGTAGAACTTGCGGTAGATGAGCACGAGCGGCATGGCGATCAAGTCGCGAAGACGGAGCTGACCACGCCACCGAAGCTGATGCCGCCGTGCCAGGCTGCCGAAGGAGTGTGCAACTACTGCACACTCACCGGGAACGGAACGTTTCCGATCGAGCACACGAAGCTCACGAGCGCGATCGCAGGGCCTATCACCACGTTCTCGACCTGCGTCCACTCCCCGTGTCCATGGAGGAACACCGCCGCCCAGGCTCCCTTGGGGACGAGAGCTCCGAGGAACCCGGCTATCAGGTAGCCAGCCAGCATCTCCCGGCGCAGCATGGTGAGGTCCGCCATGGTGTAGCTCGCGGCATCCGCCCAGCCTGCCTTGGACCGGAGCCGCCTCGACCACATCTCGTGGAAGTACGTGCCGGCGGGCTCGCCGTCGCGCTCAGCGCTTGGATCGGCTACGCGGGCCCTGGCCGCCTCGACGCGCCCGGAGGTGAGGACCAGACCACCGAGCAGCGCGAAGAGGACGATCATGATCACGCCGTCGAGGTCGCCCCTAGCTGTCTTCAACCGCTGCAGTACGTCGCGCTTGTAGCGATCGATCACCCCGTTACCTCGAGGCCTGCCCTACCGGGGAGGGGTTCTGGACGTCAGCTCGGCGAGGAGAGCGCGTACCTTCCGGTCGATCTCCTCGACGATCGGGCGAACCGCCTCGATAGACAGTCCTGCGGGATCCTCCAGCTCCCAGTCGAGGTAGCGCTTTCCGGGGTAATAGGGGCAGGAGTCGCCGCAGCCCATCGTGACGACGACGTCGGCAGATCGGGCTTCGGCATCGGTGATCGCCTTCGGCTCCTCGCCGCTGGTGTCGAGGCCACGCTCGGCTAGGACGGCGACAACGGACGGGTTGAGGTCGCTGGCTGGATCGGAGCCGGCTGATCGCACCTCGACGAGCCCCGATCCATAGTGCTCGAGGAGGACCTTCGCAGCGAGGCTTCGCCCCGCGTTGTGGGTGCAGAGGAACAAGACGACCGGCTTGGTGGGCATCACGTTCCTCCAGCAGCGGCGTTCGGGAAGAGTCTCCTGGCCCAGAGCGCTACGTACACCAGGCTCACGAGCACCGGCACTTCGATTAGCGGTCCGACCACGCCGGCCAGGGCCTCGCCGCTCGTGACACCGAACACCCCGATGCACACTGCGATCGCCAGCTCGAAGTTGTTACCGGCGGCGGTGAAGGCGAGCGTGGCCGTGCGGTCGTATGGCAGGCCGATCGCCTTGCCGAGAGCGAAGGAGCCGGTCCACATGACGGCGAAGTAGCACAGCAACGGCAAGGCGATGCGGGCTACGGCGGCCGGGTGGGCGGTTATGGTGCGTCCCTGCAGGGCGAAGAGGATGACGATGGTGTAGAGGAGCCCGTAGAGAGCGAAGGGGCCGAGGCGGGGGAGAAGTTTCGTCTCGTACCAATGCCTCCCCCGAGCCCGCTCGCCGATCCTGCGGGTGAGGTAGCCGGCGACGAGGGGGATGCCGAGGAAGATGCCCACCGTGGTGCCGATCTCCCCGATCGACACGTGCAACCCTACGCCGGGGAGGCCTAGCCAGCCAGGGAGCACCTTCAAGTAGAAGTAGCCGAGGAAGGCGAAGGCGACGATCTGGAAGAGCGAGTTGAGCGCTACGAGCACTGCCGCTGCCTCGCGGTCGCCGCAGGACAGGTCGTTCCAGATGAGCACCATGGCGATGCACCGGGCCAGGCCGACGATGATGAGCCCGGTCCGGTAGGCGGGCTCGCCGGGGAGGAGCAGCCATGCGAGGGCGAACATGACTGCCGGTCCTACGACCCAGTTGAGTACCAGGGACGATACGAGCATCCTGGTGTCTCGGGCCACCGAGCCGAGATGGCCGTAGCGAACTTTGGCGAGCACCGGGTACATCATCACCAGCAGGCCGACGAATATCGGGAGCGACGTGCCCGAGGTGACCTGGAGCGCGACGAGGTGCCGGTTCAGGCCCGGGACGGCTCGCCCGAGGCCCAGCCCGAGCGCCATTGAAGCGATGATCCAGAGCGGCAGGAAACGGTCGAGGAGGCTCAGCCTGGCGAGCACAGGCTCGGGCTGCTGCCCGGTCCCGCTGCCTGGTCGTCTCGTGGAGAGCGCGCTCACGGTCTGGCAGGTAGGTTGGAGGGCATGCATCGAGCATTATCGATATATTGAGCGATGTCAATGAGTGCTGAGCGGCGTCGGCCTGCACGAGAAGGGAGCCGGCACGGGCATGCTGTTTCTGTGGAGCGCCGGGGGGCTGGTGTAGATCACCGGGATCCAGCGCCGGGCGTGGCCAAGGGTGGGGCCGAGGGTGGGGCCAAGGGCATGGCGAGAGGCGTGCCGAAAAGCGTGCCGAAAAGCATGGCCGACGAGCTCGATTCTGGATGGCACTGCTCACCGTCGCTCGTGGAGGCCCCCCTTGGAGTGCAGGACGCGTGCGACATGGCGCGCGTGCTGGCGGCGCTGGCGGACCCGGTCAGGCTCCGGCTGCTTTCCATAGTGGCTTCGAGGTCCGAGGTGTGCTCGTGCGATCTCGAAGGCCCTCTGGGGAGGAGCCAGCCGACGGTGTCGCACCACACCAAAGTGCTCGCGGATGCAGGTCTGCTGATCGGGGAGAGGCGGGGAAGATGGACCTGGTGGCGGCTGGCTCCGGACCGCCTGGCTGAGCTGCGGAGGCTGCTCGGAGCTCGACCTCCGGACTAACCCGAAGTTACGCATGCCGACCAGGTGTTCACGTCGGTTGACCTGGGACTTCTCGTCGTCTGTCAGTGGCGTGAACCGGTAACTCATCTCAACGCTGTGATCGGGCGAGATCGAATCGGTCGAGGTTCATGACCTTGTCCCACGCCTCCACGAAGTCACACACGAACTTCTCCGCGGCATCGTCGGCCCCGTAGACCTCTGAGATGGCTCGGAGCTGGGAGTTCGAGCCGAAGACGAGGTCGACGGCGGTGCCGGTCCACCTGAGTTCGCCGGTGGCGCGATCGCGACCCTCGTACACGTTCTCGGATGAGGCGGATGCCTTCCATTCGGTCCTCATGTCGAGCAGGTTCACGAAGAATTCGTTGGTGAGCGTCTCAGGCCGGCCGGTGAAGACGCCATGCTGGGATTGCCCGAAGTTGGCGTTCAGGGCCCGCATTCCGCCGACGAGGACCGCCATTTCGGGGGCGGTCAACGTCAGCAGGTTGGCTCGCTCGATGAGCAGGTGCTCCTGCGGAAGCTTCTCTCCGGCCCGGAGGTAGTTGCGGAACCCGTCGTGGGCCGGTTCGAGCACGGCGAAGGATTCGACGTCGGTCTGCTCCTGGGAGGCGTCCGTGCGGCCGGGCGCGAAGGGGACCATGACGTCGTGGCCGGCCCTCCTGGCCGCTTCCTCGACCGCCGCGCAGCCGCCCAGGACGATTACGTCCGCGAGGGAGACCCTCGTGCCGCCGGGCTGTGAGCGGTTGAAGTCCTGCTGGATCTGCTCGAGAGCCTGGAGGACCTGGGTCAGCTCGGCCGGCTCGTTGACCTCCCAGCCCCTCTGTGGTGCGAGGCGGATCCGTGCCCCGTTGGCCCCGCCACGCTTGTCGGTGCCACGGAAGCTTGCCGCCGACGCCCAGGCGGTGGAGACCAGCTGGGAGACGGACAGCCCCGAGGCGAGGATCTTGGCCTCGAGGCCAGCGATGTCGGCCTCGCCGATCAGTTCGTGATCGACTGTGGGCACGGGATCCTGCCAGAGCTGCGCCTCGGGCACCCACGGGCCCCAGAGCCGCGAGACGGGCCCCATGTCGCGGTGAATGAGCTTGTACCACGCCTTGGCGAACGCCTCTGCGAGCTGGTCGGGGTTCTCGTGGAAGCGCTGGGCGATGGGCGCGTAGATCGGGTCCAGCTTCAGCGCCAAGTCCGTCGTGAGCATCATGGGCGCGTGGCGCTTCGACGGATCGTGCGCGTCGGGCACGGTGCCCTGGGCCGAGTGATCCTTGGGAGTCCACTGCTTCTTGCCGTCGGGGCTCGTCGTCAGCTCCCAGTCGTAGTTGAACAGGTTGTCGAGGAACCCGTTGTCCCACGTTGTGGGTTGGCTGGTCCAGGTGCCCTCGAGCCCGCTGGTCCACGCGTCGGTGCCCTTGCCGCTGCCGAAGGTGTTGCGCCAGCCGAGGCCCTGCTCCTCGAGAGGAGCACCCTCGGGCTCCGGACCGATGTAGGTGGCAGGGACAGCGCCGTGAGTCTTCCCGAAGGTGTGACCCCCGACTATGAGCGCGACCGTCTCCTCGTCGTTCATGGCCATGCGGAGGAACGTCTGTCGGATGTACGCCGCTGAGGCCAGCGGGTCAGGGGTGCCGCCCGGCCCTTCCGGGTTGACGTAGATGAGACCCATGTGATCGGTGCCGTACGGTCCCTTCATCTCCCCGGTGCCACCGTGGCGCTCGTCTCCGAGCCAGGTGTCCTCGGAGCCCCAGTCGATCTGGTCGGGTTCCCAGATGTCCTGTCGCCCGAAACCGAAGCCGAAGGTCTTGAACCCCATCGACTCCATGGCAAGGTTGCCGGCGAAGATGATGAGATCGGCCCACGAGAGCTTCCGTCCGTACTTTTTCTTGATCGGCCACAGCAGTCGGCGCGCCTTGTCAAGGTTCGCGTTGTCGGGCCAGCTGTTCAGCGGGGCAAAACGCTGAGCCCCGGTGGCGCCGCCTCCCCGGCCGTCGGCGATGCGATAGGTGCCCGCCGCGTGCCACGTCATCCGGATGAAGAGCGGCCCGTAGTGGCCATAGTCGGCCGGCCACCAGTCCTGCGAGGTCGTCATCACCTCGATGAGGTCGCGCTCGAGCGCCTCGAGGTCGAGGGACTTGAACTCCTCTTTGTAGTCGAAGCCCTCACCCAACGGGTTGGACAGGGGCGAGTACTGGTGCAGAACGCTCGGGTCCAGCTGGTTCGGCCACCAGTCCCGGTTCGACATGGGCTGACGCGGACTTGGAGTCGGGGCAACGCTGTCGGTCATGGTCGTCCTCCTTCGATGGGGTTGTTCCTGTGGATCGCGGCTAGGAGCTGCCGGTTCAGCGTGCGCGCCAGGACTTCTCCTTTCCGGCCAGCTGCGCGAGGTATGCGTTGTACGCAGCGAGCTCCGGATCCTCCTCCTCCGACTCGTTCGCGCCGAGAAGATCGCCCCCGCCGTCAGGGATGCTCGCATGTCCGGCATTGCCGCATCCTGCTCGGGCCTGCGCGCCAAGCTCCGCAGGCTCGAGTCCGGCCTCGAGCTGGCGGCGAAGCCCGCGGGCGCCGAGCGTGTCGGGATCGTCGTGGACGAGGAACCACCAGAAGATCGTGCCGAACACCGCAAAGCAGGGCCACATCACCGAGTAGACCCAACCAAGGCTGTCGCCCCCGAGCGCGATCCCGACCTGCCACCATGCGGCCACAGCGCACCCAGGCACCCAGATCACGAGCGCGACATGGGCGAGCACCGCCCGTCTCGTCCACCAGATGTCCCGCCCGCCTGGCCCGCCTGCTACCGGCCCGCCTGCTACCAGCCCGCCTGCGCCTTGCCCGCCTGTTACCGGCCCGCCCGAGGCTGGCACGACAGCGTCCGGAGTCACTTCACCTGGCGCGCGCTCGCCGGGGACAGCGCATCGTGGGAGGCAGAGAGCCGATTTGCGTAGCGCCTGGTCAGGAGCCTCTCGGCGACGATTGCGGCGAAGGGCACGGTCCCTGCCAGCAATACGAGCAGCATCTTCACGAGCGGTATCCGCAAGCGCCGGGTGAAGTCGAACGCGACCAGGAGGTACACGAGGTAGAGGTATCCGTGAAGCGTGCCCACTATCTCCACCACCCAGAGATTGTGGTACCAGATCTGCAGGGGGATGCCTGCGAACACGAGGACGATCAGAAGTGTCGCCGTCGTGTAGGCGAGCACCCTGTAGCGCACCAGGGCCCGGTGGTCCTTGTCCGGCGGCATCGCGCTACATGGTACCGGGGCGCGATCAGCGACGTATTTCGGCTTCCGTCGTGACGCCGCGAGCGGGACTCCCCTCGGCAATTCTGCCATACTGGCGAAGAGAACTACAGACTAAGCGTATGAGTTCGTGACGCCGAGTCTGAACAGCTCCGGCAAGCTAACCGGCCAGGGAGGATACGTGAAGCAAGCCACCTCGACACCAGTCCATCCACTCGACGCGTTGTCGGCGGAGGAGATCACGGCTTGCGTCGCAGCCGTGCGGGCTACCGGCAGGCTCGAGCAAGCTGCCAGGTTCGCAAGTGTGACCCTCGAGGATCCCGACCCAGGCATGGTGGCGGCCTTCGAGGTGGGAGGGCCGTTGGTGCGCCGTGTGCGTCTCGTCGTGGTTCCGGGTCCTGGCGCTGGCGTTGTGGAGGCCACGGTGGACTCGCTCACAGGTGCCGTCGAGGCCTGGGAGGAGGTTCCCGATGCCCGCCCTGCTCTCATGTTCGAGGACGCGCTCAATGCCATAGTGGCCCTCCACGCCCACGAGGGGTTCCGGGAGGCTCTGGCAAAGCGGGGGATCGACGATGTGGCGAAGGTGCAGATAGACCCTTGGCCCACGGGGAACTTCGGGGTCGAGGCAGAGGAGGGCCACCGTATCATGCGCTGCCTCTCCTACTACCGGGATGATCCCACTTCCAACGGCTACGCACGGCCGGTGGAAGGGCTCCTGGCAACGGTAGACGCGGCCCGGGGGGAAGTGCTGGATGTGACGGACTTCGGCACCGTTGCGCTGCCCGAGGAAGCGGGCAGCTACTACCCGGAGGACAACGAGCCCCTCCGCGAAGGGCTCGAGCGTCTCGACATAACCCAACCCGACGGTCCCAGCTTCACCGTGGAGGGAAACCTCGTCCGCTGGCAGAGGTGGTCGTTCAGGGTCTCCATGGACCCCCTCGAGGGCCTGGTGCTGCAGCGCATCGGCTACGAGGACCAAGGTCGCCTGCGGCCGGTCCTCCGGCGTGCGTCCATCAGTGAGATGGTGGTTCCCTACGGGGATCCTGACCCGATGCACAGCTGGAAGAACGCCTTCGACGTGGGCGAGTGGGGGCTGGGGCGCATGGCGAGCTCCCTCAGCCTCGGCTGCGATTGCCTCGGAGAGATCCGCTACCTCGACGCGGTCATAGCTGGCGAGCAGGGTGAGCCGACGACGATCAAGAACGCGATCTGCATACACGAGGAGGACTTCGGGATCCTGTGGAAGCACAGGGACATGCACGGAGGGCGCGACGAGGTGCGAAGGTCGCGCCGGCTGGTCGTGTCGTTCGTCGCGACTGTCGGCAACTACGAGTATGCCTTCTACTGGTACTTCTACCTGGACGGGAGCATCCAGCTCGAGGTGAAGCTCACCGGGATCATGTCCCCGAAGGCGATGCCTCCCGGAGAGTCGAACCGCTTCGCTCCGCCGATCGCACCTGGGCTAGCGGCGCCAGTGCACCAGCATTTCTTCTGCGCGCGTCTCGATTGCGAGGTGGACGGTCCGCTGAACGAGGTATACGAGGTGGACGTCGTAGAAGAGCCTGCCGGTGCTGAAAACCCACTCGGGAACGCGTTCTCCCCGCGTGCCACGCTGCTCGCGACAGAAAAGCAGGCCAAGCGAGTCGTGGACCCGCGCGGCAGCCGCACCTGGCGGATCGTGAACCCCAAGGCGACGAACAGGCTGGGCCGATCCGTCGCTTTCGCCCTGGTTCCTTCCGCCACCTCCACTCTGCTGGCTGCTCCCGAATCGAGTGTGGGCCGGCGCGCCACGTTCGCGACCAAGAACCTGTGGGTGACGCCTTACGCTCCGGGCGAGAGACGCGCTGCCGGGGACTACCCTAACCAGCACCCCGGAGGGGACGGCCTCCCGCGCTGGACTGCGGCCGATCGCTCCCTGGAGGGAACGCGAATCGTGCTGTGGCACTCCTTCGGGGTGACCCACGTGCCGAGGCCGGAGGACTGGCCTGTAATGCCGGTGGAGTGCTGCGGCTTCAAGCTCGTCCCGGTCGGCTTTTTCGATCGTAACCCGGCCCTCGACCTGCCTCCGCCCGAGCGCTGCCACGCCCGCTAGTGCCGGGTGCCGATGCCCGGGCGGGCTCCCCCGCGGACCCTCCGGCCGGCTCCCCCGCGGGGCGCCCGCTCCCGGAGCCGGGCGTCCTCTGGCGCACGAGGTGCACGACGCGCGTTGCGGACAGCAGAGCCGCGATGGCCATGAAGGCAATGGAGGAGTAGAAGGCGGCGTGCACCCCGCTCGTGAAGGCGCCGGCGAGACGGTGGTCGAGGTGGGTGGTGCCGACGAAGATCGCGAACGCGACGTGGCGCGGGATGGAGCGGGCTGCGACCAGGATCGCAACAGCGAAGGAGAACACCATGCCTATGTTGGAGAAGGTGCGGAGCATGCCCGAGGCGATCCCGAAGGACTTGCCGGGCGCGATCTTCATCACGGCCGCGCTGTTGGCGGGGAAGAACGCCCCGCCGCCGATCCCGTTCACCACGGCCGCGCCGGCGACTATCGCGAGCGGTGTCGTGAGACCGAGCTGCGCGTAAACTGCCAGCGCCACGATCTGGATGCCCAGTCCTATCGTTGCCGGGACGACGGGCCCTACCTTGTCGGAGAGCCGCCCGGAGAACGGCCCGACCACCCCGCCGATCAGGTAACCCGGTACGAGCAGCAGCGAGGCGTGGAGAGGGGTGAGTTGCCTCACTCCCTGCAGGTACATGATGACGAGGAAGAGCACGGCAAAGCTGGCCAGCCCCTGGAACATGGCAGCGAGCAGCGTGGGGCTCATAGTCGGTATGGAGAACAGCGACAGGTCGAGCATCGGTTCTTCCTTCGAGCGCTCGATCAGGGCGAACACCGCCAGGAGGACGACTCCTACGCCCAGGTAGATGGCCGTCTCGCCGGAGAACGGCGCGGTAGCCAGCTTGGTGATGGCCCAGAGCACCCCGAAGAGGCCTCCGCCGAGGGTTAGCATCCCCGTCAAGTCGAGGCGCTGGCGATGGCGCTCTCCGGTGTCGTGGAGCACTCTGAGCGCGAGAGCGAAGGCGAGTACACCAGCAGGCACGTTGATCCAGAAGATCCAGCGCCACGAGACGTAGGTTATGATCACCCCTCCGAGGAGTATGCCGAGGATGGCGCCCATGCTCCAGCCGACGCTGTTGAAGCCGTACGCCCGGCCGCGTCGCTCGGGAGGGAACGTGTCGGCGATCACCGCCCCGCTGTTGGCGGTTATGAGCGCGCCGCCTATGCCCTGCAGCACCCGAAAGGCGATGATGGTCCCCTCGTTGGTCGCGAGCGCGCACAGGGCCGAGCCGACGATGAACACGATGAAGCCGGCTTCGTACATCCGCACCCGGCCGAACATGTCCCCCAGCCGGCCGACCTGGGTGGCGAGCAGGGTGATGACGAGCAGGTAGCCGATTATCACCCAGATCACGCCAGAGAGAGCGACGTGGAGCGTTCGCTCCATCTCCGGCAGGGCGAGCACGACGATCGTCGTGTCGACCGCGGCCATGAGAACGCCGATCACTATGACTGCCAGGGCCAGCCCGCTTCTATCGCGATCCCCCTGCGCTGGATTGCCGGGCTCGGCTTCAGGCATCCGACCGGTTGGAAGCAGGAGTGTTGCCCGAGGGGTCGGTACGAGGCGACCCGTCGGCTGCGATCCGCACTACCGCCGGGGAATGTCGGAAGAACTGCTCGACGTCTTGTTCGTAGGTGTACGAGGGCGGCGCGCTGCCCACGCTGCGCCGCAGCCTGAGTGCGCCGATGAAGCTCGCCACGGCGCCTGCGGTGGAGTACCGGCAGGTGAACCCGGTACGGGCTATGCGCGTTGTGTCCACCCCGCGGCCGAAGCGAAGTAGGTCCTCGATCTCGGGAGGCATCTCGATCAGGCCGAGAGCGCCCAGTGCCTTGGACAGCGCCGCAGTTCCCGCAGGCGGCAGGGGGAGAAGGCGAGCCCCGCACATGGACACGACCTCGCTCCAGGGAAGCTTGCCCGCGCCGGCCACGTTGTAGAGCCCCGGCACGCGCTGCTTGGTCACGTGCTCGAGACAGCGCACCACGTCGGTCTCCTCGACGAACTGGACCAGGGGGTCGAACCCGGCGACGGAAGGGCACATGGGGCGCGAGAGGTTGGTGGTGAAGGGGGTGACGATGTCGGGGCCGAGTACGTTGGCGAAGCGCAGGACCGACACCACGGTCGAGGGGTTGTCCTCCGCGAAGTCCCTGACGAGCCCTTCCACTTCGAGCAGTGAGCGCTCGATACGGGTGGACGCCGGCCTGGAGCGTGGGGTTTCCTCGCGGAACCAGGCCGGGTCGAGCTCGCTCGCGCCGTACACGAGGGTGGACGACTTGACGACCACCTGGCGCACCGGTGTGCCCGCCTGGCCGGCAGCCGCGAGGAGGTTCATGGTCCCTATGACGTTGATCTCGTGAGTGGCACGAGCCGAGGAACGCGTCGAGTCGGTCACGAGGAAGGTGTGGACGATCGTGTCCACCTGGGTGGCGCGCACGATGCGCGACAGGATGGAGTAGGTCTGGTCGGCCCTGACGAACTCGGCTCGCTCGAGGGACACCATTGGCTCGCGCGTCCCCATGCCGAGCACCATCTCTACGTTCGGGTCGGACTCCAGGGCCTGAGCCGTCCTGCCCCCCCAGAACGTGTCGAGGCCAGTGATGAGCACGCGGCGGCCCACGCGCTCGCCCTCCCTCAGCCGAACCACACGCTGCGGCGCTCGCGCAGCATGTCGTAGAGGGTCTCCTGCAGGCGGGCACGGATCTCCTCTGCCTCCTCCATCACCCGGCTCTTCGAGTAGCGCTCCTGGCACGGCTGCACGTCGAAGTGAACCGGGTCGAGCACGCGCAGCTTGAACTTGGCCGGGAAGTAGAGGGCGAACCCGAGCGGTCCGAAGGCGAGCAAGTTGGCGGTGACGGGGAAGTAGGGCACCCCGATGGCCTTTGCGATCCCAGGGAGGCGGAAGACGATGGGCATCGACTCCTCGGCTCCGACGACTGCAATGGGGACGACGGGCACCCCGGAGCGCATGGCGATCTCCACGAACCCGCCGCGCCCGAAGCGCCTCAGCCTGTAGCGGTCGGTGTAGCTCTTCGATGGGCCTTTGGTCCCCTCGGGGAACACGAGCGCCAGCTGCCCCTGGTCGTGCAGGAGCCTGAACGCGTTGTCGGGATGTGCGGTGACGCCGCCCACCCGCGACCACAAGGTGCCCACGACCGGCATCTTGCGGAAGAAGTAGTCCGCCATCCCATAGACGGGCCGGTCCAGCTCCTTCTCGATCCCGTGCATGATGACGGGGGCGTCGGAGGGGATGGCCCCTGCGTGGTTGGCTACGAGCAGCGCCCCTCCCTCGCGCGGGATCTTCTCCAGCCCTTCCCATTCCACCCGGAACCAGTGGTCGTACATGGGCGCGAACGCACGCCGTGCGAGCTCGCGTACGTGGGCCGAGCGTCCCCATTCGTCCACGTCGGATAGCCGCGCGACATCGTGCTCGGTCTCGGTCTTGCGCTCGAGGGGCACCAACGCCGCCTGTCGCCTCTGGTCGGTTGCAGGTCTCCCGGGTACCACGCCAGCCATGGTACCCGGGCGAGCAGTCGGGGTGCCCCGGTCGTCCGCCTTCAGCTCCCGGCGAGATGCTCCAACGCCCTTGCGAGGACGGATTTCGCATCCTGGTTCGACAGCGACCTCGCCCGGATCGTGAGAGTCGACTCCGCGCCGGCTACGCGCACGGCCCCGAATGCCACGGCCGAGCGTCCCCTGGCCACAGGGTAGATCTCGAGGGAGCGGGCTCCGCCGAGCTGCACCCGCCCGAAGTTGGAGAGGAGAAGGGTGTCGGAGAGCCGTCCCGCGAGTGGCGCCAGCAGCCTGAGGGCCCTCGGGGCGTGGAGGATCTCCCAGGGCTCCTCGGGGGAGCGCAGCGCTGCTTCGACTGCTGGGCGCAGATCGCTCCCCGCCCTCACGTCTACCCGGCGGTAGGAGGCGACTGCCTCTCCCTCGTCCACTTCGACCACGCTGATGGAGAGGCCGATCTTCTTCAGGGGCACTCCGGCGCGGGCGTTGTGCTCCATCAGGGCGTGCGCAAGTGCCTCGGGCAGACGCGTAGCCGCGTCCTTGCCTATGGCCGGAAGTTGCACGTGCGCGAAGCTGTCGTGCTCGGGCTGCTCTGGCGAGGGGGCGACCGGGTCGGCGGGCCAGGCCAGGCGCGTGAGCGCCGACCATGCAGGCACGCTCCGGCGAGCGAGCGCGCGCGTCCGCTCGGGCGCGCCTGGGGCTTGGCCGCAGAGGATCTTGAACATTCCGACGACGCTCGCGCCGTCGATCGCTGCGTGGTGGGGGACGACTGTGATCCACGAGCCGTGCGAGTCCGCGAACAGGCGGAGGGGAGCCTCGGTCGACAGGTCGAAGGCCCGCACGTGCTCAGGCGCAACGCTGCGATTTGCGTCGCTGAAAGCCACCGGGTTGGTGGCTCCTGGGTGCCACGTGGTCCCCCTGAGGCGAGCGCCGACTAGCGGGAAGCAGCGGTGGAGCTCCGCGAAGCGTTCCTCCACAATCCTTCCCACCTTTGCCGGGTCGCCCCCCCCAAGTGGCTCCTCGAAGCGGAGGACGCCCGCTCCTGCCCAGGTCGTCCGCCTGTCGGGGTGGCGCAGCATGTGCATCGCCGTTGGTCGCACGGGCATCGGCAGCTGCTCGCGAGGATCCGCGCGGGCTGTCTCGTGCTCCCCGGCTGTCTCGTGCTCCCCGGAGGCTGGCGGGCGCTCTGCACGGTCGCTCACGGCCCTCCTCCGTTCGGGTGACGCCGCACAAAGCCCCCACCGTGGCCGTTCGACAGCTCCGACCCGCCCCCCCCGGGGAAGGGCGGCACGACGGGGGGCGGTGGTGCGATCATGCTGCCAGGGCGGCTGCCAGAGGGGCTGCCAGAGGGTGGCGGTGCAATCATGCCGCCGGGGGTCGGCGGTGCAATCATGCCGCCGGGGGTCGGCGGTGCAATCATGCCGCCGGGGGTCGGCGGTGCAATCATGCCGGCGGGGGTCGGCGGTGCGATCACGCCGCCGTCTTCGCCTCCTCGTCGTGCTCGGAGGGCAGGCAGCGTAGCCACGGCAACTGCCGCCAGGGCGACGGCGCCGAGGAGTTGCGCCGAGTAGCTGAGAGAGCCGAACCAAGCGTTCCAGGAGGTTCCGGGCCGCGCTGCGATGACGAAGCCCGCCAGCAGCATCGCGCCACCGGCGACCCAGGGGAGGGGGATCGTCATTCTCCTGGAGTAGAGATCCAGGACGTCGTGATCAGAACCGAGCACCCGGAAGCGCTCGCGCTTTTGGTGGATGGGGAGCGCTATGAGCAACGGCACGAGCGCAGCGAGGGGGCCAGCGAGCACGAAGAGAGCCAGCGTCAGCAGCGCCACCACGGCCACGCCGCCCTTACCTGTCAGGGAGCTTGCTCCTGTGCCAGTTCGCTCGTAGTCCCCTTCAGAGGTCTGCGGATCAGGCATTCCGTTCGGCGCTCCGTTGTGCAGCGCGCCGTTGCCGGCATGGCCCGGATGCTTCCCGGCATGGCGTAGCCTTTGCCGGGCGCGCCGGCGCCGGCTCGGAAGAGGCGAGATCCTCGAAGGCCAGAGCGCCCAGGCGACCAGCCCGAGCGCGAGCAGGAGGCCGAGGAGAAGCGAGAGCCTGAAAGCGTGGGCGGGGGCGAAGTACGCGTGGACGGTGCCGGGCAGCCCCGATGGAGGGAGCATCCAGCCCTGCTGCCATCCGTCGAGCCGGACCGCCTTCAGGGGCTTCCCGTCGAAGGTGGCAAGCCACCCTGTGTTGTAGTTCTGGCGCAGGTTCAGGATGGCAGCAGGACCCGCTCCCACGGCGAAAGTCCGCGACCCCGAGGACCACGAGTCGATCTTCACCGAGCGCGGCGGCGCAGGAGATGGCAGCGGGGCGCCCTTCAGCATCACGCTCGTCACCTTCATCCCGTAGCCGTTGTCGGCGGCCACCACCTCGTTCTGCCCGGCATGCAGGGCCAGCGTGCCCGGGACCGGCCCGCAGGTCTGGAGCTTCATCGGCTCGAGGCTGAAGAGGTCCTGCATGGTCCCCTGGACGGCTGTAGGGACGGCGAAGCCGTTCACCACGAGGGGAGGGCCCTTTCCGCAGGGAAGGTCGAAGGGAGCGTTCAGGTTCAAGGTGGGGAGCGGCTCGTTCGCGAGCGCCGGGAACATGAGCTGTGACAGCCCCACCGGGGTGGGTATGAGCCCACCCGTCAGCAGGTCGAAGGTGGGGAGCTCCTTGACCTTCGGAAAGCTGATGGTCACATGGTTCGTGAAGAGCGGTGCGAAGTGCAGCACTCCTCCGCCGGGCGGCACCGCCACGATGCGGCTGGCGAGCCCGGTGTCGATTCGGATCTCCGTGGGCCGCGAGGCGGCGGGGTCGGGCACGACGCGCACGGAGTGGAGGAGCCGGAGCCCGTGCCAGGACATTGTCACCTCGGGGTTCGGGTCGCCGGCCCCTGCCCACCAGGAAGTGAGCGTGCTTCCCGAGACGAGGTTCTGGGGGCGGAAGAGCGGGAGGTTGGCGAAGGTGGAGGTGGCGCTCACGTGTACTCCGCCGCTGCCGGCTACCAAGGACATCAGGTCGGGACCGGGACGGGGGGCGACCGTGGCGCTCACCTCGAACGTCGATGCCGAGGGCACGTCGAAGATGCGCGAGAGGTGCGGCTCCTGATCAGGCTGGCTCAGGTAGTAGTAGGGGTCGGGCAGCGGCGAGGAGAACAGGTAGGTGGGGGCGGGTGCCCCCGGCGCGGCCGCGGCACCACCGTCGTTCGGGAGCTTCCACGACTCGGTGATCGTCACACCGGGGATGGATATGTGCGCGATCCCCGGACCCGAGCCCGTGCCCGCCTGCTGAGCTGGGGCGGTTCGGGTGATCGTGACCCGGAGGAAGGTGGTCTTCCCCGGGGCGGTTGGCACGGCCTGCGGGATGGCCTGGGGGAGCACGTCGGTGGTCCGCGACCCGTTCGAGGTGGTCACCTTCACCTGGGTCACCCCAGGGCGCCATGGCCCGTCGTCGAGCGGGGTGATTCCTATGGTGCTAACCGGAACGGGGTGCCTGAAGGTCACCTGGATCCAGGGGTCGACCATGTTCGTTCCGGCGGCCGCCCAGACGGCGTTCTCGGGTTGGGCGAGGAAGGCGCCGAGTGGCTGGTAGCCGGGGATGCGCGCGATCGGGGTGCCGTACGAGGACGACGTGACGCTCTTGGCACCGTGGAGCACGGCGACGGTGTCGTACCTGCTCCCGGCTACCACCTGCCACTGGCTCGGTGGGCCGGGAAGGGTGCCGCCTATGGTGCCGGCGTTCATGGGCGCGAGCTGGTGGGCCGTGAGCACGTAGGAGGCGTTGTCGTAGAGCTGGCCGAAGTCGACGGCTCTGCGCTGCTGAGTGTCGGCCACCACCCAGGTCGCCTTGGCGAACTTGGGGCCGAGGGGATCACCGGCAAGCGTCGTCGCCAGGCCTCCGAGCTCGCCAGCGTTAGCGAGCGCCAGGAGCCCCTGAGGGCCCCCGGTGAGCACGATCCCGTGGGAAGCCGGGTAGGTCGTGACGACCGGCGGTGGCGCCTTGCCGCCCACCTGGTAGACCTCGAGCGATCGGATGCCAACGGTGAGGGCCAACGGGTCGAAGTTGATGTCGGCACTGGCTCCGGCGTCGGGGTTCGTCACCACCGGGCCGAACTGTGCTATCCGCTTTATTCCCGGTTCCTGGGCGAGCAGCATGCGGATGACGACCGGAGGCGGGCTCGAGACGCTCAAGGGGTTGTGGTCGTTCTCGACAAGGAGGTAGTGGACACCGGCCCGCTCCAGGTAGGCGGCCAGTCCAGGCACGGGCTGGCCGCTCACCAGCACTGAGTCGACGGCGTCCATGAACATGGTGTTCCCCGTGGAGCCGAGGGGCACGATGTTGCGGATGGCCCAGGGAACCGTCGCCACGTTCTGCAGTGGCTGGTCGTCCGTCGTCCCCCACCCGAAGCGGGCGAAGGACTCACCTGGCACGACGAGCGTGGTTGTGTGCCCGCCATGCGCGTCCAGCCAGTCGATGGCCTGGCGCCAATAGGCGGGCAGGCTGGTGAAGGAACCCTGCGCGTATACCTTCCCGGTGAAAAGTGGCAGCGCGGCGATGCCCACGAGCAGGGCCACACAGCCGTAGGCCGCGGCCCTCATGGTCGGGCTCTTTGCGGTGTGGCTGCGCCTCGCGGCCACACCGGCAGGTGAGGCCCTTGTCCGGAGGGCTCGGACCAGCTTGGTGAAGTCGGCCTTGTCCATCCCGTGGGCCATGCCGAGCACCAGAGCGAGGGTCACTATCGGCTGGAACTTGTTGACGTTGCGCAGCGGTGCGAGAGGGCCCTCGAGGACGAGGTGCAGGACGTGGGCCACGGGGGAGCCGAAGTGCCCCCAGTAGCCGGCCGATATCGCGAGCGTCCCGACCACCAGGGAGACCACTAGGAATAGGCGTTCGGGGAGGTCGCGCCTTGCAAGGCCGTAGAGGCCTACCGCTGCCACCCCGGCGGTGGCGACAATCACTATCGGGTCGGTCTCGTACATCCAGCCTGCCGGAGTCCAGATGCCGTGTATGGCGATGAGCGACATCCACATTCCGGCTCCGCGAAGAGCCTCTGGAATGGAGGTCCACTCCGTGGTGACGCGCGCGGTCTCGGTGTAAGGCAGGAAGTCGAACCCGTACTTGCCTTGGAAGAGGAGCCCGACCACGAACCACGCCGTCGCCAGCACGACTGCGAACAGCCACGCCACGACCATCCGGTTGCGCTCGCGCGTCGCCGGGCGCGTCGCGAACCAGAGGAACGGCATGGGAAGGACTGCCAGCACGGCGGTCGCGTTGACCCCGCCCATCCCGAGCACGGCAAGTCCCGAGAGCGCGACGGCCTTGTACGGCTTGGTCTTTCCGTGCCACGCGCGAACAAGCGGGAGGATGGCCCACGGGAGCAGCACTGTCGGCGGCACTCCAGCCGATGCGATGGCGACTGTGAGGACGAACGGGCAGGCTGCGTATGCGAAGCCTGCGACCACCCTGGTGGAGCGCCTGCCTATCCCGAGCTCCTCGGCCAGCACGACGACCCCCCAGAACCCGGCTAGGAACAGGGCGGCGAGCCACGCCCTCTCTACCCCCCACATGGGGAAATGGAGTAGGTACCCGAGCTCGTAGAACGGTCCCATGGGGAACAGGTAGCCGTAGGCCTGGTTCTGCAGGTGCCCGAAGGTGGTGCTCGGGTCCCAAAGGTGTGTCGCAGCCGAGAGGAAGCCGCCGGGGTTCAGGGCCAGCTCGACTTTGGAGTCGACCACGATTCGGCCGAACGCCTGGCCGAAGGCGGCGACCACCAGCACGGTGCTCGCGGCGAGCTCGGGCAGCCGCCGGAAGATCCAGTGTCCTCCGCCGGCCCCTCCGGCGCCCCCGAGCTCCCAACGTCTCGAGCGCGGTCTGCCGGGCAGAGCTCCTGGGCGCTTCGGGGAGCCGCCCGGGAGCGCTCGGGAGGGCGAGCTACCTGGCGGGCTCTGCCGAGCTCGCTTGTCCGGATCACGGCGGGATGGGGGAGAGGTGATGGTCGCCATGGCCGGTACCCTCAGTGCTTCCTCATGGCGAGAGCGAGGTTCCAGGTCGCGACCTCCCGGACTACGGGGACTTTGACGATGGAGCGCACCCAGCGAGGGTAATAGCGGGGTAGGGCCTCGATGACCTCGGCGTCATCTCGCTCTCGTGCGAAGCGGAGCACCTCGGCGACGTGGAGCGGGAACAGCGAGGTGCCGAACCGGTTCTTGGGCGGGTGGCCGTGGCGGGACTCGTAGCGCCTCGCCGCCGCTTCTCCGCCCAGCCAGTGCCAGGGAGAGGTCTCGTGGCCACCGAAGGGAGACCACCAGTTCGTGAAGGCGAGGAAAGCAACCCCTCCGGGACGCACGACACGGAGCATCTCGTCGAACATGGCCCTGGGGTTCGTCATGTGCTCGATCACGTTGGAGGAGTGGGTCACGTCGAAGCTCGCGTCTGCGAACGGGAGCCGGCGCGCGTCTGCGAGGATCGCGCCAGCCGCCGGCTCTCCGGTTGCGTGCATCTCCTCCCAGTCGATCTCCACGAAGGCCGAGCGCGACCCGACATCCCCGAAGGCTCGCGCGAAGTAGCCCGATCCGCCGCCCACGTCGAGAACCCGGGCCCCCCCTAGGTGGGCGTAGCGTGCCACCATGCCCACCGTATCTGCGGCGAGCAGCCTGTAGAACGCGTCCTCGTCGTCGAACTGGTGGAGGAATGCCCGGAACAGGCCAGCCGAGCGGCGCAGCCCCTGTGTGGCAGGTGCTCTCCCGATCGGGCCGCTCCCGCCGCGCACGGCTCGGGCGTCCTCCACGGCTCCTTTTTTTCCGCCAGCCCCCTTGCCCCCGGCAAGCTCGACAGCCAGCTCGAGGTAGCTGCCGACTGTCCGGTCCCACGACATCGACGCGGCGCGTTCGCGCGCTGCTTCGCCGAGCGCAGCGCGCCGCTCCGGGTTCGACGCCAGGGCTGTCCACCGTTTCATCATGTCTGCGGGGTCGCACGCGAGCTCGCCCGTGGTCCCGTCCACGATCGCGTCACGCACGCCGGGGGCATCGAGGGCAAGTGCCGGAGTTCCGGCTGCTGCAGCCTCGAGGACAGTCATTCCCCACCCCTCGTGGTGCGCGCAGTGGACGAGGAGCCAGGCGGCGGCCATCAGCTCGTCCCGCTCGCGGTCGCTCACCCTGCCGGCTAGCTCGGCACCTTCAGGGAGGCTTCGGCGCAGCTTGGCCATCTCCGGCCCGTCGCCCACCACGACGAGGCGCCCGCCAGTCTTCGGGCGAACTTGCTCCCACGTCTCGAGGAGGAGGTCGATCCGCTTGTGTGGGACGAGCCGCCCGACCGCCACGAACAGGGGGCTTGGGGATTTGGCTGGGCGTGTACCAGGTCCTGCGGCCGGAGACCTCGGGGAGACACCGTTCTCTATCACCCTTATGTGATCGGCAGGAACCCCGATGGACACGAGTGCCGAGCAGGTGGACGGCGAAACGGCCACGAATGTCTGTTTGCGGTAGGCAAGTGGCATCGCCCTCGCCTCGACCGCACGGGCGATCGCCGCCAGAGGCGGCGCGAAGCGGTCTCTCCACTGGTCGGTGTGGACGTGGTGGACCAGGCATACCTTCGCCCCACGGTGCCACAGGGGTGAGAAGTACGGCATCCCGTTCTCCACGTCGATCAGCAGGTCGACGTTTCGCAGGCGGCGGCATAGGTATGGAGCCACTATGTACTGGGAGAAGGTGCCGCCGGCCTCGACGACAGCGTAGGGACGCCCGTCGGCGCCGTCCTGGTCCACGGGCCCCCCGCACACGACGGTCACGTCGTTCCCCCGCTCGGCGAATCCCCTCGCCAGCTGGTCCGTGAGCACCTCGGAGCCGCCCGCGAGGGGATGGGTGAGGTCGCGCCAGGTAACTATCGCCAGCCGCACGCTTACGAGGCGCCTGAAGGGTGGGCAGGGAGCCGGCCTGCTGTCGCCGGCAGAGCTGCTCCCAGCGTGCGTGAGCCGCGAGGCGCCCTGCCTGCGCCCTCGAGGCGTCCGGCGGAACCGGCCGCTCTCTGCTCAGCCGCTCTCTGCTGGACCGGCTCCCGGCCGCCTGTCACGTGACCTGTCGCGCTACCTGGCCGGCTGCTCGGCGTGCCGGCCAGCGGCAGAGGCGGCGGTGGTGCGTAACCGGCTTCGGAGGTGCCGGTGACGATACGTGCCGATAGCGGGGCTGCCGCGATGAGCTGGTCGAATCGCACCCGAGCCGGCTCGAGCTCCCAACCGGGCAGCCTGTGGGCGACAGATGCCCGAACTGCCACCTGCTCCTCGGCGTCGTAGAGGGGCAGCAGGACCAGAGCTCCGTGCCCCCATGGGAGCACGGCGTCCGTCTGGCGCACCACAGAGCGAAGCGTGTGCGCCGCTGCGTCGCACGAGCCCGGGTCGTCGTTGGCGGCGGGGGTTGGCGCGTGCCTGTCAACGTGCGCCGGCGGCGTGGCGAGCAGCCCTTGGACGGTGATCGAGGAATGGCGCGAGCGGGTGCGCCACAGGTCGGTGACCATTGACATCGGGTCGGCGAGAGGCCGGATGTGGCTTCCGGGGACATGACGCCAGCTGACCGGTACCTCTCCTATCCGGAGCCCAAGGCTGCGCGCGAGATGCAGGATCTCCACGTCGAAGGCGAATCGGTCTATAACGGCGAAGTGGAACAGCAAGCGCGCTACCGGTGATCTGAAAGCCTTGAACCCGCACTGGGTGTCCTTCAGGGCTAGGCCCGTGGCTGTAGTGGCCAAGTGGTTGAAGGCGCGTCCCATCAGCGTCCGGCGCACGCTCCTGCAGTCGACGAGCGACCCTTCGACTGAGCGCGATCCGATCGCCACGTCGAGCCCGTCGAGCTGCCTGACGAGGTTCGGGAGCGCCGAGGGGTCGACCGCCATGTCCGCGTCGAGGAAGGTGACCACCGACCCGGTCGCGTGCGCCACGCCGGCACGGACGGCTGCTCCCTTGCCGCGGTTGGTGGGAAGACGCAGGACGGTCGATCGTGGCAGGCCGGCGAGCAGGTACATGGCCACATCCGCCGTGGCATCTTCAGACCCGTCGTCAACGACCACGATCTCGGTGGAGGCCGGATCGAAGGCTCCCTCCCAGAGCACCTCGAGCAGCCTGCCCAGCGCCCCCGCGAGCCTGTCGGCCTCGTTGAACGCTGGTATGACGATGCTCAGCGCCGGGTCGTCCCTGCGCCCGGCCGAACCTTTGGAATCCCAGTTCCCCATGGTGCGGTCCCCCCGGTCCACCGGCGCCCCCAAGCTCTCTGTACCTCCCCCCGACGGCATCCCACGAAGTGCCCGCCTGCCTCGTCCACTACGCGGAGTCCACGCGCGGCCACGCTTCTGGCAACAGCATAGGTGTCGCGAGCTGGAAGCGCTAGAGAAAGCTCTGGTGGCCGCGCGCGGGTGTGCACCAGGGTGCGCCTGGGCGTGCGGTTACGAGGAACTGGCTGGGGCCGAGCGGGAGTGAGCGGAGCGAGGCCCTGGTGGACGAGCATAGGCCGATGGGTCGTGGCAGTCTTGATCCCCGTGGACCCTTCACCTGCTGAGCGAAAGCGACGCCGCTGGCATCATGCCGGGGGCGGGATGCTCCCAGGCGCGACCTGCTCGTCGCGGGAGGAGTCCAGCCAGGTGGTGGCCCAAGTGGAGGCCCTGGTGGTGCCATGTCCCCAGATTCCGAGCCTCCAGATTCCGAGCCTCCAGATTCCGAGCCCCCGGATTCCGAACCCCCTGATGCGGTGTCTCCTGTGAGCGAGGACTCCCGTCTGGTGGCGAGATGCCCTGCGGGTCTGCTGCGAGGTTCTGCCGAGGACGGCATCGTGGTGTTCCGCGGCATTCCCTATGCCCTCCCGCCCCTCGGCGCGAGGCGCTGGCGTTGGCCCGAACCTGCCGAGGGTTGGGCGGGAATCCGTGAAGCAGGCTCCTTTGGACCGACGGCCCCACAGAACCCCCCGGCCCCGGGCATGTCCATACCGGGCGACCCCACTGAGTGGAGCGAAGACTGCCTGACCCTGAACATATGGACTCCCGGTGTCGACGATGCACGGCGGCCGGTGATGGTGTGGGTCCACGGCGGGGGGTTCACCGCGGGAAGCGGGGCGAGCGCCCTCTACGACGGGAAGGCGCTCGCTGCAGATGGAAACGTGGTGGTCGTCACGTTCAACTACCGGCTGGGGGCGCTCGGCTATCTTGCCGATCCCCGACTGGCTCCTGAGGCGGGTGCACCATGGGCAAACTGGGGCCTGGCAGACCAGGTGGCCGCCTTGCGGTGGGTTCGCGAGTGCATAGGAGCCTTCGGAGGGGATCCTGGCAACGTGACGGCCTTCGGGGAGTCCGCGGGGGCCATGAGCCTGGCGGTCCTCCTCGCTTCATCTGAAGCGCCTAGCTTGTTCGACCGCGTCGTCCTCCAGAGCGGCCCTCCGGTCACCTCCGGTGCCGGCCTCGCTTCCAAGAGGGCCGAGCGTTTCGCTGAGCTGGCAGGCGTCGCCGGTGGCGTCTCTCGCGACGAGCTGGCAGGGCTATCGCCCGCAGCGCTCATCGAGGCGGCTAACAGGCTCGCTGCAGAAACCCAGGGGGATGGCACCCTTCCGCTGCCGTTCGTGCCGGTGGTGGACGGCGCGCTGATCGGTTCTTCCCCGCTCGGCGTCCTCGGATCCGGTGCCGAGAGCCCGGTCCCATTGCTCATCGGCACGACCCGTGACGAGACGGCCTTCTTCACGCTCGGTGCGGCCGGGCTGGGACCGATGGACGAGGACGTGCTCGTGCGCCGTGTCAGCCGCCTGGTCGGCGAAGCGGCCCCCACGTTGATCGAGGCGTACCGCTCGGCACGCCATGCCCGGGGAGAGCCTGCCGGGCCTGCCGACCTGCTCATGGCGATAAGCACCGATCGCGTGTTCAGGGTGCCGAGCGTCGCCCTTGGCGAAGCTCACGCACGCAAGGGGGCCCCGGTCTACATGTACCTGTTCACCTGGGAGTCGCCGATGCTCGGCGGCGCGCTCGGAGCCTGCCATGCGCTCGACGTCCCGTTCGTGTTCGGCACTGTTGCGAACCGGGCGGTTGCGCCGTTCTCGGGAGGCGGTCCCGAAGCCCAAGCACTGTCCCGAGCGATGATGCGCGCTTGGGTGTCCTTCGCCCGCAGCGGCGATCCCTCCTGTGACGAGCTCGGGCCCTGGCCTGCATACTCCGTAGGGGACCGGCCCACCATGGTTCTCGGGGCTCGCCGCGAGCTCGCAATCGACCCCAGGGGGGAGGAGCTGGCCGTCTGGGGCGCCACGGGTTCGCTCACCAGCACCGGGCATCACATGGAGGCAGCCGGCTGAGCGAGGGCGCGTCGGGGGTGTAGCCCAATCGGCAGAGGCAGGGCGCTTAAACCGCCCCCAGTGAGGGTTCGAGCCCCTCCACCCCCACCGATCGGGACGGTGCGCGAACCGCATCGTCTTGGTGGTGGTCCCCGCCCAGAGGAACACGGAAGGTCGGGTGGATGGCGTGGCGGCTGTCCACCCGGATCTCGTGGATCAGGGCTTGGAGTAAGGCCTTCACCTGGCCTCGTGATCCCTTCGCGACCGC
>JAJYXW010000192.1 GCA_021801525.1 Actinomycetes bacterium | reverse complement strand
ACAGGATGCGAGCAGCCGGCTACGCGAAGGCCGAGGTGCTCTGGGTTGGGCCCGTAGTCCCCTATGCACGCGTAGGTGGGCGGGTCAACAGGGTGTTCTTCGTCTACCGCCGCTTCCTCCCCTGAGAGTCCCGGCAGACGGGCACGGCAGGGTAATCAACGTACTTACCGTGGATGGCCGCCGCGCCGGGCAGCCACCGTCTTCTCGAGGTCGGGGCCCCTGGACACGAGCTCGCGGGCGAGAGCGAGCTGGGCGCGGGATCGAACGAGGTTGTGACCCGGATAGGCCACCCGGAAGTAGCGATCCCCCGCCAGGTGGTCGGCGAGGAAGCGAACCGCAACTTCAGTGGCCATCGCCTGCGCCCCGAAGACAAGGTGCTCGACCTCGGAGCCCACGAGCACATGCCTGCATGCTCCGAGCCAACCGTCGAGCGCAGCAGCGAACCTCTCCGGCTCCACCCGGACGCGAGAGGGGTCCTCCACGTCCTCGGGAGTCGGGGAGACCGTGGTGCGCACCAGGTCACCGAAATCGCATATCGACCACCCCGGCATGGTCGTGTCCAGGTCCACGACGCATATCGCCTTCGGGGCAGGGGACCCAGCAGGGGCGTCGGGAGGGGCGTCGGGAGGGGCGTCGAAGAGGACGTTGTTCAGCTTGGTGTCGTTGTGGACGGGGCGTGACGGAAGCTCCCGCGAGGCTGCCAGCTCGGACCACCTGAGCGCGATCCCCTCGAGGGAGATGGCCAAGCCCACCTCGTGAGCGGCGGTGGCGGCCCGCCCCGCCACGTCGGCTGCGCAGGCTTCACGCAGCTGTGTGAATCGCCGGGGAAGGTCGTGAAAGCGATGGATCGTCTCGTTCAGGGGCGGACCGCCCAGGTCCGCGAGCAAAGCGGTCATCTCGCCGAAGGCTCGGCCTGCCTCGCGTATCTCCTCGGGCCCGGCGGCCTCCTCGATGCTCGTGGCTCCCTCCACGAATCGGTACGTCCGCCAGGCGCGGCTATCCCCGTCTTGGTGCCACCACGACCCGGTCGACGTGGGCACCACCGTCAGGCATCTGCGCTCCACGTCGGCTATCCCGAGCGCCAGCATCCGATCGCGCAGGTGGCGGGTCACTCGCACGATGTTCTCCATGAGCTTGCCCGGGTTCTCGAATATGGCAGCCAGGCGCTGGTGGACGTAGCGCTCGCGGCCATGGTCGGTCTCGTAGATGGCGAGGAACGTGTCGTTCACGTGGCCGTTGCCGTAGCGGCAGACCTCGAGCGCCGGATGGGGCAGGGCGAACGCCTCGCCGAGCCCTGCGGCCACCAAGGAGACCGGGTCATCCGGGGCCGGCGCCTGAGTGCGAGGCGCACGTACCGGAGAGCCGCGGGAGCTCAGCGCTGGCGCGCCATTACGGTCGATCACGTGCGCGTGCCGCCAACGACCAGGGAGAGCAGCTCGACAAGAACGCGCGCGGTGGCACCCCACACCGTGTCGCCCCTCAGCTCGAAGAACCACACCGGGAACCCTCCGGGGACCGCCACGCCCGGCGCGTCCGCGGACGCGCCCCTCAGCGTCCACATCTCCTCCCGGAACACCCCGGCCGCCAGTAGCTCCGCAAGAGCCACGTCGAACACCCGCTCGACCTCTGCCGGGTTGGCGACAAGCAGCGGCCGTCCCGGCAGGACACCGACCACCGGCGTGATGAACGACCCCGAGGAAAACGTCGACAGGGGGCTGAGGGTGCCGAGCACCTCCACCGAAGCCGCGTCCATGCCCACCTCCTCGCTCGCCTCGCGCAGCGCTGCCGCCACCGGGGACTCGCCGTCGTCCTGCCTCCCCCCGGGGAAGCTCACCTCCCCGCGATGGCGGCGCAAGCGCGCCGAGCGCCTGGTCAGCACCACGCGAGCTTCGCCGTCCTCCTCGAAGAGCGCCACGAGCACCGCAGAGGGAGCGCCGGTGGTGGGCACGACGTGCCCTTCGGCAGTCGCCCCGCTGTAGGGCACCTCGCCATAGGGCCCCTCGCCGTCGGGCCGGTCCTCGTATGGAAGCCCGAGGCGCACGCGCTCCAGCGTGATTCCCCGAAGGAGCCGAGGGTCGGCTGACGCCCAGGGCGGGCCACCCCCGGCACGAACACCGGGCGGGCGAGGGATCACCTGCTTCCCGCCGCGTCCAGCGCCTGCCTGCATAGGCCAACGCTACCGGCCGCAGCGGCTCTGCTGGAACACTGCCTCTGCTGGAACACTGCCTCTGCTGGAACAGGGCCTCGAACGAGTCGAGCCCTGCCTCGACCCGGTCCGGCGGGTAGACCGGGGAGGCAGGGCTCGACATGCCGATCGCCGAACAATGGCGATCGCCATGTTGTGGGGCTTCTACATCATCCCCATTCCACCCATACCGCCCATACCACCCATGCCGCCTGCTGCTGCAGCCGGGTCGGGCTTCTTCTCGGGCTTGTCGGCGACAAGGACCTCGGTCGTGAGGAGCAGCCCAGCGACCGATGCAGCATTCTGGAGCGCCGAGCGGGTCACCTTGGCCGGGTCTATGACGCCTGCCTTCACCAGGTCCTCCAGCTCCCCGGTCGCAGCGTTCAAGCCTGTGGACCCCGTCTCCATGGCGACGCTGCGCACCATGACGGCGCCCTCGTGACCGGCGTTCACCGCTATCCACCGGAGCGGCTCTTCGAGCGCGCGGGCGACAATCCGAGCTCCCGTGGCCTCGTCGCCTTCGAGCTTCGCAGCCACGTCGTCGACGGCTGCGCGGCTGCGAACGAGAGCGGTGCCACCGCCAGCGACAATGCCCTCCTCGATCGCCGCCCGGGTGGCGGAGAGTGCGTCCTCTATACGGTGCTTCTTCTCCTTCAGCTCGACCTCGGTGGCAGCGCCAACCTTCACGACTGCCACCCCGCCGGCCAGCTTCGCCAGGCGCTCCTGGAGCTTCTCGCGGTCCCAGTCGGAGTCGGTCTCGTCGATCTCGCGCTTGATCTGGGCAATCCGGCCCTTCACGTCCTCCTCGGACCCGGCGCCCTCGACGATGGTGGTGTCGTCCTTGGTCACGATCACCCTCCTGGCGCTGCCCAGCAGGTCGAGGGTCGCGTGCTCGAGCTTGAGCCCGACCTCCTCGGAGATCACCTGGGCACCGGTCAGCACGGCCATGTCCTGGAGCATCGCCTTGCGACGCTCACCGAAACCGGGCGCCTTCACGGCGACCGAGGTGAACGTCCCGCGAATCTTGTTGACGACGAGGGTGGCAAGGGCCTCTCCCTCGACGTCCTCCGCTATGAGGAGGAGGGGCTTGCCGGTCTGCATGACCTTCTCCAAGACCGGCACCAGATCGTGCACGACGCTCACCTTGTTGTTGGCGATGAGCACGTAGGGATCCTCGAGGACGGACTCCTGGCGCTCCGCATCGGTCACGAAGTAGGGGGACAAGTACCCCTTGTCGAACTGCATACCCTCGGTGAACTCGAGCTCGAGCCCGAAGGTGTTCGACTCCTCGACCGTGACGGTGCCGTCCTTGCCCACCTTGTCGATTGCGTCGGCGAGCACCTCGCCGATCTGGGTGTCGGCGGCGGAGATGGATGCCACCTGGGCGATCTCCGTGCGGGAGTCGACCTCCTTCGCCTGGTCGGCTATGGCTGCGACGGCCGCGGCGACGCCCTTCTCCATGCCCCGCTTGAGGGCCATGGGGCTCGCGCCGGCCGCCACGTTGCGCAGCCCTTCACTGATGAGGGCCTGGGCGAGCACGGTGGCGGTAGTCGTGCCGTCTCCGGCAACGTCGTTTGTCTTGGTGGCCACCTCCTTCACGAGCTGGGCTCCCATGTTCTCGAACGGGTCGTCGAGCTCGACTTCCCGAGCGATGGTCACGCCGTCGTTGGTGATGGTGGGCGCGCCGAACTTCTTGTCGATGACCACATTGCGGCCCTTGGGGCCCAAGGTCACCTTCACGGTGTCGGCGAGCTTGTTCACGCCTGCCTCGAGGCCTCGGCGTGCAGCCTCGTCGAACTTCAGGATCTTCGGCATGTCGTGACCTCGCCTACTTGGCCATCTTCGCGAGCACGTCGCGACTCGACAGGATGAGCAGGTCCTCGCCCTCGACCGTGATCTCGGTGCCGCCGTACTTCGAGTAGACGACGGTGTCGCCGACCTTCACGTCGAGGGGAACGAGCTCTCCGGTGTTCTCAGTGCGTCGACCGGGTCCCACTGCGAGCACCTCGCCCTGCTGAGGCTTCTCCTTGGCAGTGTCGGGGATGACGAGACCCGAAGCCGTGGTCTCCTCGGACTCGCCGGGACGGACGACGATGCGGTCATCAAGGGGATGGAGCTTCATGGCAGGTGACCCTCCTGTTGGATCGTATTGGATCGTGTTGGCTCGTGTTGGCCTGTCGGATCGTGCTGGCCTGCCGGATCGTGCTGGCCTGCCGGATCATTTTGGCACTCACGCCTTGCGAGTGCCAACGATAGCGATACTTCGCGTCGATGGCAACTGCAGACCGCGTCCCTGCTCACGGCCCCACCGGCAGCTTCCAGACCCGTAGCTGGTAAGCGGCCGTCGAGGGGAACTGGTAGACGAGGGAGTCTGCACCGCCGGTGGCGAGCGCCACATACGTGGCACCAGCGAGCTCGTAGACGCTAGGTGCAGCTCCCACGGGCGCCCCCGCGGCCACCTCCCAGAGTGTCTTTCCGGTCCTCGCATCGAGTGCCCGCAGGTTGGCGTTCTCGGTGCCGAAGAGCAGGAGCCCCCCGGCGGTGGCCGTCACGCCGCCGATCGCGGGACTCGCGGTGTCCACCTGCCATGCGACCTTCCCGGTGACGGTGTCGATTGCGGTGACCGTTCCCGTATAGCCGGCTCCGGCCGGCGACCCCTGCCTGGTGCCGAGGTCCTCTCCACCGGGGCTGTGAGCCTGCGACCCGGAGTAGAGGATCTGGGGCCCGTTTATCCCTGCCACGTACACGTCCCCCGTCGAAGGGTCGTAAGCCGACGGCCCGTAGTTGGCTCCTCCTTCGGAGCCGGGCCACTCCTCCACTCCTGCCGGGGTCGGTGGCGAGTTGTCGATGCGCACGAAAGGCACAGGGGCCACGAGCTGCGCTCCTGTCGCCGCGTTCCACTCGTACCACATACCGTCCTTGCCAGCCTCGCCCACGGCAAGGGAGCCGGCCCGGCGGAAGAGGAGCGGCGGCGACGCCACGTCGTAGTCCCACAGGTCGTGCGGGACCTCCTGGGAGGCCCACAGCAGCTTGCCCGTCGCGACCGACAGGGCGACGACGGAGTCCGTGTAGGGGTCCGGACCAGGGCGCGCCGCACCGTAGTAGTCCGGCGAGGGGTTGCCCGTGGGGACGTAGACGACCCCGGTGGCAGGGTCCCACACCGGGGTCGTCCAAACTGCCCCTCCGCCATGGCTGCCCGTAGGGGGGTTCCATCCTGAGCCGGGAGCGGGAACCGTGTAGAACTTCCAGATCCTGGCCCCGGTTGCACCGTCGTATCCCGCCACGAACCCGCGCACCCCCTGGTCGCCTCCGGCGCTCCCCACGACGACCACGTTGCCCGCTACGAGCGGGGGGGAGGTCTCGGAGTAGCCGGCAGCCGGGGATGCGACCTGGACCGAGTACACGACCGAGCCGGTCGCCGCGTCGAGGGCAACTAGGCGGTCGTTGGCAGTGAGCAGGTACACCTTGCCGCCGCCGAGCGCTATCCCCCTGCTCACCCCGATGGCCCACCACGGCTCCCCCGCGAGCGACGGCGTGTAGGACCAGATCTCCGCACCTGTCGCCGCGTCCAGGGCGAGCACCCGGTCGCCCGTGGCGGTCACGTAGAGCACGCCACCGGATTCGATCGGGTAGTCCTCCTCACCACCGCGCGAGGCGGGAAGGCCCACGCTGAAGGCCGGCACCATACTCGAGACGTTCGAGGCGGTGAGGGTGGAATCCGGCGAGTAGCGGTCTCCCCATGCGTTGTTGCCTTGCAACGGCCACGAGGTCGATGCGGCGGCGGCATGCGGCACCGTGGTGCGAGCTGTCGGCCCTGACGTCCTCGCCGTCACCGAATGCCTCGAGCTCGGTCGGGGCGTCGATCGCGACTGGGCAGATCTCCCGCCGGTGGCGCAGGCGGACATCACCAGTGGTAGGACGAGCACGGCCGCTGCGATCGCGCCAGCACTCCTCACGCATCCGGCACGGGCAGCACGCCGGGTCCCCGGGGGACGCCGGGCGATCCGCGCTCTCATGCGACCACTAGGCCCAAGGACGGATCTGCGGGGGCCTCCAGGGGAGTGGGTCCGAGATGGTCGAGCTGCCAGGCTCCAGCCGCCGCGATCATCGCGGCATTGTCGGTGCACATGGCCCTGCTCGGGAGGTACACCGGCAAACCAGCTTCGCCTGCCGCACCTTGCATCGCCAGCCGAAGGGCGCCGTTTGCCGCCACTCCCCCACCAAGGCAGATCCCACCTGCTCCGCACTCGCGAGCCGCCCTGAGAGTCTTCGCCACCAGCACGTCGACTGCTGCCTGCTGGAACGAAGCAGCCACGTCCTCGTTGGAGGCTGCCGGGTTCGCCCGCACCAGGTTGACCACCGCAGTCTTGAGCCCGCTGAAGGACAGGTCGAGCCCCTCGCCCATCATTGCCCGCGGAAGGTCGAAGGCCGTTGGATCACCCCCGGCGGCGGCCTTCTCGATTGCCGGGCCGCCGGGGTAGCCGAGCCCGAGGAAGCGCGCCACCTTGTCGAAGGCCTCGCCCGCGGCGTCGTCGAGAGTCTGTCCGAGAAGGCGATAGCGTCCCGGCCCCTCCATCGACACGATCATCGTGTGCCCGCCCGACACGAGCAGCACCGCCAACGGCCAGCGCAGCTCGGCGTGATCCACCAACGCGGCGAAGAGGTGCCCTTCGAGATGGTTCACGCCTACGAAGGGAACGTCCCACGCGAGTGCCAAAGCCTTGGCCTCGCTCACGCCGACGAGCAGGGCGCCCACGAGCCCGGGGCCGATCGTCGCGCAGAGCGCGTCCACTCCCGCGGGGCCTTTCCCCGTGGGGCCTTTCCCCGTGGGGCCGAGGCCCGCCTGCTCGAGCGCCGCCGAGATGACCGGCACCAGGAGCTCCACATGTGCCCTGCCTGCGATCTCGGGGACGACCCCTCCAAATGGGGCGTGGCGCTTCACCTGACTGGAGACAACCGAGGAGAGGATCTTTACGCGGGTGCCGGCTGTGCCGGCTGTGCCGGCTGTGCCGGCCGTGCCGGCTGTGCCGGCGGTGCCAGCTGTGCCGGCCGAGTCCCCTTTGCCGCCAGGAGCAGCGACCACCGCAGCGGCGGTCTCGTCGCAGGACGTCTCGACGCCGAGGAAGAGGCGCGGCTCACCACCGTCTCCGGGGCTCATGGCTGGAGCGTACCCTTCTCCGGCTCGAGGGACTCGAGCAGCTTGGCCAGGCGCTCCAAGTAGCTATGGGCATCGATGTCGTGCACCCACATCACGATCGCGTCCTCCCCGGTCTCTGCGTAGTAGTTCCTGCGCAACCCAACAGGTGCGAAGCCGAACTTGTGGTAAAGAGCCTGAGCACCGGAGTTACCAGCTCGTACCTCGAGCGTCAGGTGGCGCACTCCGCGTGCGACGGCCGCCCGCGCGAGATCCGCCAGCAGCAACGTCGCCACTCCACGCCTGCGCCACGCGGCGTCGACTGTAAGGGTGTTCACGTGGCCTTCCTCACCGACCACCATCAACCCGGAGTACCCCACGATCAGCGGGCCGATCGCTCCGACGGTGTACCGGCGCGTGGAGCGCTGGGACAGCTCCGACAAGAACAGCGTCGCCGACCACGGGCGCGGGTAGGCATCCTGCTCGATCCTCAGCACCGTCCTCAAGTGCTTACGCTGCATGGGGCGCACGCGCATCGCTCCCATGACGGTCGGCTCCGAGCGTGGCCTGCTCATTGGCCTGGCGAGCCTGTCCTATGAGCCCCCAGGGGCGCCAGGCGGCTCTCCCAGTTGACGCGCGTGTCCGCCTCGCGCAGGTACGTGGGCACCACCTCGCGAGGATCCACGGTTCTCCCGGCTCCGGCAGCGCGCACCCCGAGAAGTGCGAGAACACCAGGATGGGGCCTGGCGAGAACAGCCGGT
This sequence comes from Actinomycetes bacterium, assembly GCA_021801525.1. Taxonomy (GTDB): domain Bacteria; phylum Actinomycetota; class Acidimicrobiia; order Acidimicrobiales; family JAJYXR01; genus JAJYXW01. Next base: position 96,522 of record JAJYXW010000192.1, on the reverse strand, counting down.
GCAAAGCTCACGCCCGGGAGGCCCCCGAAGAGATGCGCATATCGGTTCGCTCCCCCGCCAACGAGCACCAACGGCTCGTCGCTCGTTGCGATCTCGCCTGCCAGCACCTCCGGAGGGCCCACCCGGTCGTCGCCCTCCCTCCCGCTCTGGCCGAACGTCCCCCAGAAGACCTCGCCTCGACGAGCGTCCACGACCGCCACGACGCGGGCCCCTCCCCCGCCGCCCGCCATGGCCAACCCGGCGGCAAGAACCTCCGTGCTCGACACCATCGCCACCTTTATGCCAAGCCCAAGAGCCAGCCCCTGCGCCGTGGCAGCCCCCACGCGCAGCCCGGTGAACAGGCCCGGTCCCGCGTCGAGCGCTATGGCCCCGACCTCTCCCAACCCGACCCCGGCATGACGGCAGACCCACGACACCGCGGGTGCGATCGTCTCGGTGTGCCGGCGACCCGACTCGACGGTCGCCGTGGCGAGAACACCGTCGTCGTCCGCCAGAGCAGCACCTGCCGCGTCGGTTGCCGACTCGATCGCGAGCACGATCACGGCCGGCTGCCCAGCCACCGAGCAATCAGGTCCCGCAGGTTGTCCGACCGCTCCGCCCAGGGGCCGCCGGGCGGTGCATGGAACGTGACCGTCCGCTCCTCGGATCCCGGCCTCGCCGCGCCACCGTGCTGCAGCGCGCACTGCGGAACCTCCAGGCGCACGACCAGGTACCCACCCCCGAAGGCGAGTGGAGCGCGGTCACCCCATTCGACGAGCGCCACGCCGCCGTCCTCCAGGAGCTCGTCCAGGCCGAGATCCCACACTTCGCGCATTTCTTCCATGCGATAGAGGTCCGCGTGCCACAGCACACGGACCCTGTCATCCGTAGCGGCGGCGCCCTCTCGCGGCGACTCCGGCAGGCCCCCGGGCACGCTGCATCGGTAGGGACGGAGCAGCGTGAAGGTGGGGCTCGTCACGGTGTCGGGCACCCCGAGGCCCCTCGCGAACCCCTGGGCAAAAGTGGTCTTGCCGGCACCCAGCTCTCCCTCGAGCAACACCACGTCACCTGCCCTGGCAGCGCGCGCGACTGCTGCCCCGAGCTCCCGCGTCTCGCCCGGAGACGAAGTCCTCGCGATCAGCATGGCCCGCCGCCGAGGATCATCCTGGCGCGCACGAGGTCCGCTCGCATCTGCGCCACTACGGTGCCACCCCCACGCAGTGCTGCTGCCGGGTGGAACGTGGGGACCAGGTGACCACCGCGAAAGGGATAACAGCGCCCCCGCAGGTCGGAGATCCGCTCCTTCGTACGAAGCAGCGTGCGGGCAGCGAAGTTGCCCAGCGTAACCACGACTGCGGGAGCCACCAGGTCGATCTGCGCGTCGAGGAACGGGCTGCACGCCTCGATCTCGTCGGGAAGCGGGTCGCGGTTGCCAGGCGGTCGGCACTTCACGACGTTGGCGATATAGCACTCGGAGCGCTCCAGGCCCACCTCCTGGCGAACGAGCACCTCGAGGAGCCTGCCCGAGCGACCGACGAAGGGCTCTCCCGCCAGGTCTTCGTCGTGACCCGGTCCCTCGCCTACGAGCATGAGGCGCGCAGAGGGGCCGCCGGTGCCGAACACGACGTTCGTACGGCCCTTAGCGAGCCCGCACCTCGTGCAGCCGGAAGCCTCCTCGTGAAGCTCCTCCAGCGTTGCCACGACGAGATGCTACCGCCGCGACGAGAGGCGCCGGAGGCCCCGAGACTCAGACCAGCACCTTCGCGGCCATCTCCCCGATGACCCGGTTCAGTTCGCCCGGGCGCTCGAGCATGACCATGTGGCCGCACCGGGCCAGCTCGAGCAAGGCCGCGTCGGGCAGGCCACGCACCATCCGGCGTGCGTGCCAAGGAGGCGTGAGGCGGTCGTGGGTGCCGACCACGACCGTTGCCGGCACGTCGAGAGCGCCCAGCGCGGGCGATATGTCGAACCCTGCCACATCACCGATCAGGTCTGCCATGTAGTGAGGGGACATAGCGTTGATCATGGCTTCCGCATAGCGGACCTGCGCGGGCGGAGCCTCTGCCCCGAAAGCCAAACGGGTCGACCAGTACGCGACGTCGGGGTGCGCCATGAGCGGCTTTCCCCGGCGCTCGAGCGACAGGAGAGCCCCTCTCGCAGCCGAGGTGGAGGCCCCCAGCACCTGGGCGAAGGCCGGGAGCCCAATGAGAGGACCTGCCGAGGTGGCGACGAGGAGCACTCCTGCGATGCGGCGGCGAAGCTCCGGAGAAGCATCGCTCAGCAGCTGGAGAGCGACCATCCCCCCCATCGAGTGCCCCACCAGCACCACCCGGTCGAGCTCCAGCGCGTCGAGCACCGAGACGACATCCGCAGCCAGCCGCTTCATGGCAGGGGCGCCCGGCCCGCCCGAGGGGGCACCCGAGGGCGAGCGGAACCCGTCGGACCCGGGCACCGACTTCCCGTGCCCCCGCTGGTCGAGCGCCACGACCTGCAGCTCGGTGGACAACTCTCGTAGCTGGTGGACCCAGGTCGCCGAGTTGAGGGTGACCCCATGGAGGAGCACGACCGCAGGCCCACTGCCCCGGGCGACCACGTGCAGCATCCCCCCATCGTCGGTGGGGACATCGCGGCTCAGCATGCCGTCGGGCAGCACCAGGCCATCGGCTGCGAAGTCGGCATCGTCAGCCGTTGCCCGCGACGCCATCCTGTGCTGCAGCACCAGCCCTGCGCCGAGCAACGCACCCGCACCGGCACCGAGAGCGAAGGCGCCCTTTCTCCTCCCGCCGCCGGCGAGCCGTCTTACCTCAGCTGCGCCGTCAGGGCTCGCCTTCCTGGCACGTGCCAAAGCCGTTCTCCCTCCCTGTCCCATCCCCACGGACCCATTTTCCGGGGGGATCACTCGTCGCCGGCAACCCGAACGCGAGGAACGCGCGATCCTATCCCCGAAAGCACCTCGTAGCTGATGGTCCCGAGCGTCCGGGCCCAGTCCAGCGCAGTGAGCTCCTCGCTCCCCTGGCGCCCTATCAGCACCACCTCGTCCCCGGCGGACACCTCCGCGCCGGGACCGCAGTCGACCATGATCTGGTCCATGGTCACCATGCCCGCGAGCGGGCAGCGCCTGCCTCCTACGAGGACCACGCCCCCCCGGCTGAAGTAGCTGCGCGCCACCCCGTCGGCGTAGCCGATGGGCACCGTAGCAACGACGGAATCCTCCCGAAGCGCCCGCAGCCTCCCGTAGGACGGCCTGGCCCCCGCCGCCAGCTCCCTCGTGAAGGACACCCTCGCCCGGAGCGACAGGACCGGGCGGAGCATACCGAGCGTCGTGGCAAGCTCCTCCCCTGATGGGCCGTCTCCCGATGACCCGCCCGTGAGCGGCCCGAGAGCCCCGTAGAGCGCGATGCCGCAGCGAACCATCGATCCTCGTGCTTCGGGGTAGGCGACGGCACCTGCCGAGTTGGCCACATGCAGCACGGTGGGGCTGACACCGAGCGAGCTGACGAGCTGTCGCGCGCCCTCGAAGCGCCGGAGCTGCTCGGCGGTGAACTCCCTGTCCTCGGGACTCCCGCCGTCGGCCACCGCGAGGTGCGTCCACAGCCCTTCGACGTCGATCCCCGCCTCGGAGGCCTCCTGAGCCACTCGCCCGATGTCGCGCAGGTCTGCTCCAACCCGGTGCATCCCGGTGTCCACCTTCAGGTGAGCCTTGGCGCTCCGGCCCAGCCGCTTGGCCGCCGTAGCCAGCGCCTCGACGCCGCCCGAGGTGTAGAGCGTCGGGACGAGGTCACGGGCAAGCGCCTCCTCCATAGCGCCTGGCGGCGGCTCTGAAAGCAAGAGCACGGGCTCCGCGATCCCATGCTCTCTCAGCTCGATTCCCTCCTCCACCAACGCGACCGCCAGCCACGAGGCCCCGCCGTCGAGAGCGGCACGCGCAGCGACGAGCGCTCCGTGCCCGTAGGCGTCCGCCTTCACCACAGCGCAAAGGCGCGCCGGTGAGACCAGTTGGCTCAGGACGGCGGCGTTGTGGCGGAGCGCGTCCACGTCTATCTCTGCCCAGACAGGCCGGAACCGGCGGGGGTCAGCCATGGATCACCGCCACCACCGGGGAGAAAGGCCCGAGGATGCGTCATCCGCATCCCCCGCGTTTGCGGCACTAGCGGCGGCGGAGCGCCATCGGGACAGCCATCGCGTGACGAGCACCGGGAGATCGCCGGCCACCAGACCCTCCGACGGCCCAAGTGCCGCGGCACGGCCATGGGCGTGAGCGGCCAGCCCAGCCGCCTCCATCATCCCCACGACCCCCCGGGCCACGAAAGCTCCTGCCATGCCCGAGAGCACGTCGCCGCTCCCTGCCGTCGCAAGGCTCGGAGGCCCCGCGATCACGACGAGCACGCGGCCGTCGGGTGAGGCCACGACGGTGGTGGCTCCCTTCAGCAGGACCGCCGCCCCGCAGCGGCGGGAGAGCCTTCGGGCCGCGCCTATGCGGTCCGGGCCGGGTGCCTCGCCGGCGAGGAGCGCATACTCCCCGTCGTGCGGGGTGACCACCACGTCGGGATCGAAACGCGTGCCGGGTGCGCCGGGTATTCCGGGCGCTCCTAGTGTGCCGGGTGTGCCGGGTGTGCCGGGTGTGCCGGGTGTGCCGGGTGTGCCCGTCCCCTCACCCGAGCGCCGGCGGGCCGCCATCAGCTCGCAGAGGCGCTCCGCGCCGCCGAGCGCGAAGATGCCGTCCGCGTCGATGACGACCGGCACAGGGGACTCGGCCACCACACGCCTCACCTCGGAGCCCGTCTCCTCGCCGCGACCAAGACCGGGACCGACTACCAAGGCCTTGCAGCGCTCTGCCATGCCGAGCACGTCGCCCGACCAGGCCTCCGCAGGGATCCTGGCCACGACAGCCTCGCCGGCCGCGAGCGCCGCGGGGTCACTGCCGGGAACGGCCAGCCGTACCATCCCGGCACCGGCCCGGTAAGCGGCCTGGGCAGCCAGCAGCGCTGCACCGGCCATCCCGGGGGATCCGGCAACAACGGCGACACCGGATTGCCACTTGTGGGCATAGCGCGGCCGCTCCGGAAGCATCGCCATGTCGGCATCCTCCAGCAGATGGATTCGGGCCGATCCCGTGTCGATGCCTATGTCGGCGACGACCACCTCCCCCGCGAGGATGGCTCCTGCACCCTGCAAGAGGCCCGGTTTCAAGGCAGCGAAGGTCACCGTCCGATCCGCTCGCGCGGGGTTGCCGCATGCCTCGCCGGAGTCTCCAGTCACTCCGGAGGGAATGTCCACCGCCAGCACCCTCACACCTCTCGCAACAGACGGTGCCGCGTAGGTGCCGCGAAACCCGGTGCCATACGCAGCATCGACCAGCAAGTCGACCCCGCTCACGGTCTCCGGGACCCGGTGGGAGTCGGCCGCGTCGAGCACGGACACCCTCGCTCCCCGCCTGGCAAGGATGCCTGCTGCCACCCGTCCATCAGCACCGTTGTTGCCTTTGCCTGCAAGGACGACTACGCGCCTGGCGTAGGCGCCGCCCATGAGCTCTAGCGCACACGTGGCAACCGCTGTGCCCGCCCGGGCTACCAAAGCCTCCTCGGAGATGCTCTTCAACGCCTCGGCGTCGATGGCGCGCATCTCCTCCACACTGACGACCGGGATCACGCCAGCGGCTTCCCGGCGCTGCCCGGCTCGGAGCTGCCCCGCTCGCCAATCACGCTCGCCACCGCCACCAGATCGGAATGGCTGAGCGAGACGTGCCAGAGGCGGAACCCGAGCCGCTCGGCCCGGTCGGCGGCGGAACCCGAGAGCACGAGCCGCGGCGCACCATCGGGGTCACGCAGCACCTCCACCTCCTTGAAGGCGACGGCGCCGATCCCGGCGCCGAGCACTTTCATGGCCGCTTCCTTCGCCGCGAAGCGCACGGCAAGGCGTTTGGTCGGTTCCGAAGCGCGCCCGGCGTACGCACGCTCTCCGTCGGTGAAGAGCCGCGCCACCACCTGCGGGCGGCGCTCCACCACACGCCGGAACCTTTCCAGGTCCACCACGTCCACGCCGACACCGACTCTTGGCGCCGGAGAATCTTCCAGCAGTGGTCCGGCGATCACTCCACTGTCACCGTCTTCGCGAGATTTCGCGGCCTATCCACGTCGTAGCCTGACAGCCGGGCCAGGTGGTAGGCGAAGAGCTGCAACGGCACCACGTCCACCAGCGGTGCCAGCAACGGGTTGGCCGCTGGCACCCACAGCACGCTGTCCGCCATCGCCCCCGCCTCCTCGTCGCCGTCGTTCGCTACGAGAACGACGGTCGCGCCACGGCTCCTCACCTCCGCGATGTTCGCCATCATCTTCTCCCACAGCCGGGTCCGTGTCGCCACTCCCACGACTACCGTCCCGGGCTCGATGAGCGCGATCGGGCCGTGCTTCAGCTCGCCCGCCGGGTAAGCCTCCGCGCGTACGTACGCGAGCTCCTTCGCCTTCAGCGCACCCTCGAGCGCAACCGGGTACCCGACGTGGCGCCCGAGGAAGAAGAAATCGCGGGTATTCCTCTGTGAACGCGCGACAGCGAGGACATCGCCCGATCGCCCCAACACCTCCTCTACGAGGGAGGGCATCTCGCCGAGGTCGTCGAGCAGACGCCTGACCTCGTGCGGGTAGAGGATCCCCCGCAACTGGGCAAGGTAGAGGGCGAGGATGTCGAGAGCGGCAAGTTGCGCCAGGTAGGTCTTCGTGGAGGCCACACCGACCTCGGGGCCGGCCCTCGTGTAAAGCACCCCGTCAGCCTGGCGAGCCATCGAGGAGTCGACCACGTTGGAGACAGCGAGAACCTTGGCCCCACACTGGCGCGCAGCGCGCACGGCCTGGATCGTGTCGAGGGTCTCGCCCGACTGGCTCACACCGACGACGAGCGTCCGGTGGTCGAGCACGGGATCCCTGTAACGGAACTCCGAAGCGATGTCTATCTCCACCGGGAGGCGCGCCCAGTGCTCGATCGCGTACTTCGCCACGAGGCCTGCGTGGTAGCTCGAGCCGCAGGCGACTACGAAGACCTTGTCCACCTCGCGCAGCTCGTCGTCGGAGATCCTCACCTCGTCGAGGGCGAGCGTTCCGGCAGGGAGGACACGGCCGAGGAGGGTGTCCGCAAGTGCCCGGGGCTGCTCGTGCAGCTCCTTGCTCATGAAGTCCTCGAAGCCCCCCTTCAGCGCCGCGTCGAGGTCCCAGTCGACCCTCAGCTCCGGGGGATCGACCGGCATGCCGTCCACCGTGGTAACGGCCACCGACCCCGGTCGCAGCTCAGCCACCTGGTCGTCCTCGACCAGGAGAAAGCGGCGCGCTCGCCCAAGGATCGCCGGGATGTCGGAAGCGAGCAGCACCTGGGACGACCCGCCGGCAACGGCAGAATCGGCAGCACCGATGACGAGCGGAGACACCCGGCGCGCTGCGACTATGGTCCCAGGCTCCCCCGCCCAGATGGCAGCCAGAGCGAAGGAGCCACGCAGCCGGCCGATGACGGCGCGCATCGCCCCTGCCAGCCGGCCCTCCTCGCCCACCTGGCTCGTGCGATCGAGAGCCGGCTCAGAGGATCGTCTCAGCTCCCCCTCGATCAGGTGAGCCACGACCTCGGTGTCGGTCTCCGAGGCGAGCTCGTGCCCGCTCGCGATCAGCTCCTCCGCGAGCTCGCGGCAGTTCTCCACGATCCCGTTGTGGACGACCGCCACCGTAGCCGTGCAGTCGAGATGAGGATGGGCGTTCGCCTCGCTGGGCCGGCCATGCGTCGCCCAGCGCGTATGGCCTATGCCGGCGAGAGCGCCCTTGGGGGCTACGTGGGCGACCTTCCTCAGCTCGTCGAGCGAGGTGGTGCCCGAGGCGGCCCTCGCGCGCCACAGCGGCACACCGTCAGCCGGCCCGGACGTCGCGTTCGCCGGGCGCGGGAGCTCGAGCGCCACTCCCGCAGAGTCGTACCCCCGGTACTCGAGCCGGGCAAGCCCGTCCAAGAGCACGTCGAGAACGTCCTCGCCACCGGTGGCGCCGATTATGCCGCACATGGACCAAAGGCTAGTTGTCGTGCCGCCGCCGGGGACTCCCCCTGTCCGCTGAGCCTCTACTGCGAAGGCGAGAACGCGTGCGCAGGCGCTTCTTCGCCCGCGGAACGAGCGACCGCGACTGCGATGCGCTTGGCCGCCTCGTCCGCAGCCTGCCCGTCCGTCGCCTCCACCATCACCCGCACGACCGGCTCGGTGCCGCTGGCCCGCACGAGCACCCGTCCCTTGTCGCCGAGCTGCTCACGCACTGCCTCCACCTCGGCAAGAACCGCTTCTCCCTCCGCAACGGCGGGCTCCGCCGCCGGCACGTTCAACAGCACCTGGGGCACCCGCTGCATCGAGCTCGCAACCAGCTCCGCGAGTGACCGGCCGGAGCGGGCAACCAGGTCGGCAAGCAGCAACCCCGTCAGCAGACCGTCCCCGGTCGTAGCCCATTCGCCGAAGACGATGTGCCCCGACTGCTCTCCGCCGAGGACGAGGCCATCAGCCTGCATAGCCTCGGTAACGTGGCGATCCCCGACCTCGGTGCAGCGCACCGAGATCCCGCTCTCCCCCATCGCCAGGTGGAAACCCAGGTTCGACATCACGGTCACAACCACCGTGTTGCCGGCGAGCTTCTGGCGGCGAGCGAGATCCGTGGCGAAGAGGGCTATCAGCTCGTCGCCCGTGGCCACCCTCCCCGCGTGGTCCACGGCCACCAGCCGGTCGGCGTCCCCGTCCACAGCCAGGCCGATGTCGGCTCGTTCCGACAGCACAGTCTCGACCAGCAAGTCCGGACAAGTAGAGCCACAGTGGTCGTTGATGTTCGTGCCGTCCGGCTCGCAGGCGATCGCCTGCACCGAGGCCCCGGCTCTCTTCAGGGCCTCGGCGGCCACGGGGGAGGCGGCGCCGTTCGCGCAGTCGATTACCACGCGGATCCCTCCGAGGTCACGGCCCTCGAGGACGGATACAAGGTGATCGACGTAACTCCCGGCCAGCGAAGCGTCGGAAGCCACCCGACCGACCCCTCGACCGCTTGGCGGGGGCCTCGGCGGTGCGCTTTGGTCCAGAAGCCCGAGCATCTCCGACTCGACGGCTGCTTCCACCTCGAGCGGGAGCTTCAACCCGCCCGCTGCGAACAGCTTGATCCCGTTGTCGCCGAAGGGGTTGTGCGACGCTGACACCACCACCGCCGGAATCGAGCGCTCGGCGGCAAGCCAGGCAACTGCAGGCGTGGGAAGGACTCCGAGATCGACGACTGAAGTGCCTTCGGCCGCGATCCCAGCCGACACCGCCGCTTGGAGCATCGGACCGGACAGCCGGGTGTCACGCCCCAGCGCGATGCTGCCGGCCGGCAGCACGCGAGCCACGGCACGACCAGCTGCAAGGGCGATCTCGACCGTGAGCTCGGTGTTGGCGACCCCCCGGATGCCATCGGTCCCGAAGCGGGTCCCCACGACCGGCTACCGCTTGGAGTACTGAGGAGCCTTGCGTGCCTTCTTCAAGCCGTACTTCTTGCTCTCCTTCTCACGGGCGTCACGGGTGAGAAGGCCCGCCTTCTTCAGAGCCGGGCGCAAACCTGCGTCCATGTCCACCAGCGCCCTGGCGATCCCAAGGCGCAGCGCCCCAGCCTGACCCGAGATGCCGCCACCGTCGATGGTCGCGTCGATGTCGTATCCCTCGCCTGCACCCGTGACCCGCAAGGGCTCCGTCACCACCATCCGGTGCGTGGCCGAGGTGAAGTAGCCCTCGAACGGCCGGCGGTTGATCGTGATAGCCCCCTGTCCGGGCCGGAAGCGGACTCGCGCGACGGCCGCCTTGCGGCGACCCGTCGTCTGGGTCAGCGGAGCTGGCAGCTTGGGCTTTCTCGACAAGGTCGTTCTCCTTCAGCTTCCTCAGGCGCGCGCGCGGGCAGCCGGCAGGTCGAGCGGCTCGGGGGACTGTGCCTGATGAGGGTGATCCGGGCCGGCATAGACCTTCAGCTTCGCGAGCTGCTGGCGCCCCAGGCTGGTCCGGGGAAGCATCCCGCGCACTGCCCGGCGCACCACCTCCTCGGGACGGCTTGCGAGCATCTCTGCGTAGCTACGGGACTTGAGGCCCCCGGGATAGCCGCTGTGGCGGTATGCGAGCTTGGCGTCTGCCTTGCCGGAGGTGAGGACCACCTTGGCGGCGTTCACCACGACCACGTGGTCGCCGGTGTCGAGGTGAGGGGCGAAGATGGGCTTGTGCTTCCCCCGCAGGCGCGTCGCCACCTCGGTCGCCAGGCGGCCGAGAACCATACCCTCCGCGTCGACCAGATGCCACGCGCTCGTGATGTCGCCCTGCTTAGGTGAATAAGTACGCACCACCAACCTGTATTCTCCCCGATCATCTGCCCGGGGTGTCGCTCCAGATATTCCGCCCGTCCTCGCTTGTTCGCGAGGCTGACAAGGTTACGCCGAAGGAGCCGCTCCGGCAAACCGGGCGAGCACGGCACAAATGGGCCGCGTGCCACCTCGGTGTCAGCTACCGTAGTCGACCGACACCAGGCATAGACCTCCGGCAGGCGCGACGGGCAGGCCGCTCGGGCGGCTCGCCGCAGCCAGCAGCCACGCCACATCGGCAGCCTTGCGCCGGCCCCGGCCCACCTCGACGAGGAGCCCCACCATGGAGCGAACCATCTGGTGGCAGAAGGACTGCGCCACCACCTCGAATCTGAGCAGCCTGGGGCGGTCGGGCAGCCTGGGTAAAACATCTGTCGCGCGGGCATCTGCGAGGCCCTCCACGCCCTCGAGGGGATCGCCCGCTCCGGCCGGGAGGCCCACCTCGGACCAGCGGGCGTCGATCACCCGCCGGAGAATGGGGTCGGCGGCTGACGTGCCCGGTGGACGGCGGCAGAACGCCCGGAAGTCATGCTCACCCACGAACGCGTCGGCAGCCTGAGCCATGGCGCGGAGGTCCAACGGCCCGGGAACCTGCCAACTCACCCGGGCAAGAAGCGGATCGGGCACCTCCGACTCGAGCACCAGGTAGCGATAGCGCCGCGAGATCGCCGAGCGCCTCGCATCGAAGCCGGCGGCTGCCACTGAAGCGGAGCGCACCACCACCTCGGGAGCGAGCATCCCGTTGAGCGACCGCTTCATGGCGTCGCAGCTCACGCCGGCGTCGACATCCGCGTGGACGACCTGCCCCCTCGCGTGGACCCCTGCGTCGGTTCGCCCGGCGCAGACGAGCTCTACCCGGTGATGCAGGACCTTCTCCATCGCCCGAGCCAGCTCTCCCGCCACGGTGCGCACCCCCGGCTGTGGCGCGAATCCCCTGAAGCGAGCACCGTCGTAGGCGACGACGAGGCGCAACCTGACCGTGCTGCTCGGCGCCGGGGGAGGGGCAAGTCCCGGGCCTGGGTCCCCACCGAGGGCTCCGGCTCCGGCTCCGGCTCCGAGGCTGGCTCCGGCTGCGGGGCCCGCTCCGGGGTCGGGGTCGAACAGTCTCATGGCCGTTCGAGCGAGCGACCCTGGTGCCCCGGGTTGCCGGTGTGGCGCCGGCGCCTCAGACGAGCTCGATGCGCGCCATGGGGGCGCTGTCGCCCTGGCGCGGCCCCAGCTTCAAGATGCGCGTGTATCCCCCAGGCCGTTCGGCGTAGCGGGGACCTATCTCGGCGAACAGCTTGTGAGCCATGTCCTTGTCGCGGATGAGGGCGACGACCCGGCGATGGTTGTGCACCCCGCCCTTCTTCGCCGCAGTTATGCAGCGCTCCATCACCGGCCTCATCGCTTTTGCCTTCGTCTCCGTGGTGACAAGCGCCTCGGCTGCTATGAGCGAAGCTACGAGGTTGGCCAGCATGGCCTTCTGATGGGAGGCATCGCTGCCGAGGCGATGCCCCTTCTTCGGCGTGCCGAGCATGGCAGATCAGTCCTTCACCCTGAGCGAGAGGCCCCTCTCGTCCAGGCGCTGGACGACCTCGTCGAGCGACTTCTGGCCGAAGTTGGTGATGGCGAGGAGCTCCTCGGCCGTCTTGTCGACGAGCTGGCCGATGGTGTTCACCTGCGCGCGCTTGAGGCAGTTACGGGGGCGCTCCGTGAGGTCGAGGTCCTCGATCGCCAGGTCGAGGTCAGGCGAGCCGCTCGTGGTGATGCCGACCTCGCCGAGCTCCAGACCTCTGGGCTCCTCCTCGAGATCGGCCACGAGGCCCACGAGCGAGCGCAAAGTCTCCCCTGCCGAGGCTAGCGCCTCCCGCGGACTTATGGACCCGTCGGTCTCGATGTCGAGCACCAGCCTGTCGAAGTTGGTCGACTGCTCCACCCTGGTCGGCTCCACGGAGAACGCCACGCGGCGCACCGGAGAGAATATCGAGTCGATCGGTATCACGCCGATGGTGCCGCTGCGCTTGTTGCGCTCTGCCGACGCGTAGCCCCTGCCCTGCTCGACGGTCACGTCGATCGCAAGCCGGCCCTTGGAGTTCAAAGTGGCCAGGTGCATCCCGGGGTTCATCACCTCGACGTCGGCACTCGGCTGGAGGTCTCCTGCCGTCACCTCGCCCGGACCCCGCTTGTCTATGCGAAGCGTCACCGGCTCGTCCGAGAAGACCCGCAGGACAATGTCTTTCAGGTTCAAGAGGATGTCCGTCACGTCCTCCTTCACCCCGGGCAGGGTAGTGAACTCGTGCAGGGCGTCGTCGAAGCGGACTTGGGTCACGGCCGCGCCCGGGATGGAGGACAAGAGAGTCCTCCGGAGGGAGTTGCCGAGCGTGTAGCCGAAGCCTGGCTCGAGAGGTCCGACGGCAAAACGCTGGCGGTAAGGGTCGTCGTCCCCTAGTGCCTCGACTGATGGGCGCTGGATGATGAGCATCGCTGGTTGCTCCTCGGCTGGTGTGGTCTGGCTGGTCTGGCTGGTCTGGCTGGTGCGGTCTGGCTGGTGCGGTCTGGGGTTACTTCGAGTAGAGCTCGACGATCAGCTGCTCGCGCACTGTCTCGTCGATCTGCTGGCGCTCGGGGAGTGCAGCGACTCGGACCTCGGAACCACCACCGGAGGCCTCGAGCCAGAGGGGAACCTGGCGGTCGAGGGTATCGATGTTGCGCCGCACCACGAAGAGATCCCTGGCAGCCGGGGTGAGAGACACCGTCTGCCCGACGCGAACGCGATAGCTCGGTATCGTCACCCGCTTGGAGTCCACGAGCACGTGCCCATGGCGCACGAGCTGGCGAGCCTGGGAGCGGCTCGCCCCCCACGAGGCTCTGAACGCCACGTTGTCGAGGCGAAGCTCGAGCATCCGGAGCAGGTTCTCGCCGGTGATGCCACTCTGGCGGTTGGCCTCCTCGTAGAGGTTTCTGAACTGGCGCTCGAGCACGCCGTAGATGCGGCGGGCTTTCTGCTTCTCGCGGAGCTGGACCAGGTACTCGGATCCCTGGCGCATGCGGTCGCGCCCGTGCTCGCCCGGCGGGTACGCGCGGCTGTGACGGTCGGTCACGGCTTCGGACACGGGGCACTTGAGCGAGTAGCAACGCTCGCCCTTCAGGAACAGCTTGGTTCGTTCCCGCCTGCACAGCCTGCAGACAGGTCCGGTATAGCGGGCCATGTTCTCTCTCCTCGACCTCTCTCTGCGTACTCTGCTCTTGGCTCTTTGGGGGCTCTTGGCTCTTTGGGGGCTCTTGGCTCTTTGGGGGCTCTTGGCTCTTCAGGGCCTTGGCCCGGCGGGCCCGGCTATACCCGGCGCCGCTTCTTCGGGCGGCAGCCGTTGTGCGGTATCGGGGTGACATCCTTGATCCCTGCCACCTCGATGCCGGTCGCCACGAGCGAGCGGATGGCAGTCTCGCGGCCAGAGCCCGGCCCCCGCACCAGCACGTCGACCTTGCGCACCCCGTGCTCCATGGCCCGGCGGGCGGCCGTCTCCGCAGCCATCTGCGCGGCAAAGGGTGTCGACTTGCGCGAGCCCTTGAAGCCCACGTTGCCGGCAGAGGCCCAGGCAAGCACGTTGCCCTCCTGGTCGGCAATGGTCACGATCGTGTTGTTGAACGAGCTCTTTATGTGAGCGACGCCATAGGTGACGTTCTTGCGCTCGCGACGCCGGGGGCGGCGAGTCTGTGACTTGGCAGGCTTGCCCGGCATCAGTGCTTCCTCACCTTCTTCTTCCCTGCAACGGTCTTCTTCGGCCCCTTGCGAGTACGCGCATTCGTGTGCGTCCGCTGGCCATGAACGGGCAGCCCGCGGCGGTGGCGGATCCCCTGGTAGCAGCCGATCTCCATCTTGCGCTTGACATCCTGGGCCACGTCGCGGCGCAGGTCTCCCTCGACCTTCAAGTTGGCGTCCACCCACGCCCTGAGGCGTGCCACCTCCTCGTCGGTGAGGTCACGAACCCTGGTGGCGGGGTTGGTGCCGGCAGCCTCGCAAACCTGCCGGGCAGCGGTGCGCCCTACGCCGTAGATGTACGTGAGCGACACCTCGAGGCGCTTGTCACGGGGGATGTCGACTCCGGCTATGCGTGCCACTTTCCTTCTCTCTCCTCCGACTGCTGGTCCAACTGCTGGTCGTTCCGCCGGGGCGCTCCCGTAATGACGGGACCCCCGGTAGTGCTCACCGGTCGCACGCCTCGGGCACTCTCAGCCCTGGCGCTGCTTGTGGCGCGGGTTGTCGCATATGACGACCACCCGCCCATGGCGGCGGATCACCTTGCACTTCTCACAGATCGGCTTGACGCTCGGTCGCACCTTCACGTGCAGAACCCTTCCTCACTTGTACCTATAGGTGATCCGGCCACGGGTCAGGTCGTACGGGGTCAACTCCACCTGCACCTTGTCCCCAGGCAGGATGCGGATACGGTGCATGCGCATCTTTCCCGAGCTGTGGGCGAGCACCTTGTGGCCGTTCTCCAACTCCACCCTGAACATCGCGTTCGGGAGCGGCTCCACCACCGTTCCCTCGAGCACGATCGCATCCTCCTTCGGTTTTGGCAGGTGACCTCTCCTCGACTAGCTGTAGTCTCGCGTGCGGCACCGTACCTGGCCGCGCTGCGCTGCACGGGACGCTCCCCGCCTATGCGCTGGGAGCCGGCCTACCATGATAGCCGCTCACGAGCCGCGCGCCATTCGGACCGGCCTCGACCGCTCCTTCCGAGCATAGGCCACCGAGGGAGCCAGTCAGGGCAGGGAGCCAGTCAGGGCAGGGTGAGAACCTCGGGTCCGTCGTCGGTGACCGCGATGGTGTGCTCGAAGTGCGCCGAAAGGCTCCCGTCTGCAGTAACGACGCTCCACCCGTCCTCGAGCAGCACGGTCTCGGGCCCACCTGCGTTCACCATGGGCTCTATGGCGAAAACCATGCCGGGTTTGAGCAGCGGACCGGGCTTCCCCGGCCAGTAGTTCGGAACCTGGGGCTCCTCGTGCATCGCCGTGCCGATGGCATGGCCTACGTACTCGCGGACGACCGAGAAGCCGGCTCTTTCGGCGACGTCCTGCACTGCCCGCCCCACCTCGTTCAGCCGCTTTCCCGGCCACAGCTGCTCGATCCCGGCGGAGAGAGAGAGTTCCGTCACCTCCATCAATCGGGCGGCGAGCGGGCTCACCTCCCCGATCCCCATCGTGAAGGCAGCGTCCCCGTGGTACCCCTCGACGATTGCTCCGCAGTCCACCGACAAGATGTCCCCCGGACGCAACGTGTAGCTCCCCGGGATGCCGTGCACGATCATGTCGTTCGGCGAGGTGCAGATGACCGCAGGGAAGCCGCGGTAGTGAAGGAAGTTCGAGCGGGCCCCCCGGCGCTCGATCACCTCGGCCGCAACCCGGTCCAGCTTCGCGGTAGTCACTCCTGGCACGGCGGCCGCGCGCACTGCCTCGTGCATCTCGGCGACGACCCTCCCGGCACGGCGCATCTTGGCCAGCTCGTCGGGGCGGCGGATCATCCTTCCCCTCCCTTTCGCCCCACTGCGCCACCGGAGCCGGAGCCCGAGAGCCTCTTCTTCCCCGCCTGTCCCCGCGAAGAGGGATCCTGGCGGGGCGAGATGCGTCCTCCGCCATGCGGGTGGCTCCTGCGATGCTCGATCGCTCGCACCACGCGGCCGAGCACGGCGTCGGGCGAACCGATGCCGTTCACCTTCGCAAGCTGGCCCCGCTCCGTGTACCAGCCGATCAGGGGCGTTGTCTGGCGCTCGTAGAGGTCGAGGCGCCGGCGTATGGCATCCTCGGTGTCGTCCTCACGCTGGATGACCTCTCCTCCGCAGGTGTCGCAAGTCCAGTTGACCCTCGGCGGAGAGGCCACGGAGTAGTTGGCGCCGCAGTCGATACACACCCGCCGGCCTGCCAGGCGCCGGAGCACCAGGCTCGTCGGCACCTCTATGTCGACCACCAGGTCCAGCTCGACCGGGGCAATCAGCGCCTCGAGCGCCTCGGCCTGCCCCACGGTACGCGGGCAGCCGTCGAGCACGAACCCCCTCGCCCGGCAGTCGGGCTCGGAGAGGCGGTCGGCGACCATCTCCATGATCAGGTCGTCGCCGAGCAGCTCGCCGCTGTCCATCACCTCCCTGGCCTTCTGGCCGAGCAGCGACCCGGACTTAACCGCGGCGCGCAGCATGTCTCCAGTGGAGACATGGGGCACCACGTAATGGTGCGAGAGCCTGACGCACTGGGTCCCCTTGCCTGCACCCTGCTTGCCGAGGACGACCAGCCTGACGCCGGGAAGCATCTAGCCGGCCGTCCCGCTCAGGGGGCCGGCGGGATCGTCCCCGGTCATCCGCCGATGCCCGCTACGCCTCGCCTCACTTCAGGAACCCCTCGTAGTTGCGCATCATCAGCTGGCTGTCGATCTGGCGCATGGTCTCGAGCGACACGCCGACCGCGATGAGGAGGGTCGTCCCGTAGAACGGGTAGCCCTGCAGGTTCCACAAGGCCATGAGCAGCGATGGCAGCACGGCCACGGTGGCCAGGTAGAGACCACCTGGCACGGTGATCCGGTTCAATATGCGCGACAGGTACCGCTCCGTGGACTGCCCTGGTCGGATGCCCGGGATGTAGCCGCCCTGCTTGCGGATGATGTCCGCTTGCTGATGGGGGTCGAAGGCGACGTACACGTAGAAGAAGGTGAAGGCGAAGATCAATATGCCGTAGCCCGCGACGTAGAGCAGGCTGGTTGGCTGGATGTGCGAGTTCACGAACAGCCTGAAACCCGTCCAGGGGAGCACGTTGGAGAGCAGGACGGGAATGTAGAGCAGCGAACTGGCGAAGATGATCGGGATGACCCCGGACTGGTTCACCTTCAAGGGTATGTAGGTGGAGGAGCCCCCGTAGATCCTACGTCCCACCACGCGCTTCGCGAAGGTGACGGGGATGCGCCGCTGGCCCATCTCCATGAACACGACTGCGGTGACGAGGACGAACGTGAGCGCGACGATCACGCCGAACTTGAGGTCTCCGCCCTCGGCCAGGATCGCTCCGCCGCCGGCAGGTATCCCGGCCACGACGTTGGCGAAGATGATGATCGACATGCCCTGGCCGATGCCGCGTTGGGTTATCAGCTCCCCCAGCCACATCACGAAGGCCGTCCCGGCGGTCATGGTGAGGACGATGAAGGCGACCCGCGGAACGGTGAAGTTCGGGATCAGGTCTATGTGGGTGCCGCCGAGCAGCCCACCGCCGCCGTTGTGGAACAGGTAGGCAAGGCCCGTCGACTGCATGAGGGCGAGGCCGACGGTGAGGTAGCGGGTGGTCTGGGTGAGCTTCTTCTGGCCAACGGCCCCCTGGTCACGCCACTCTTCGAGCTTGGGTATCACCGTCGCGAGGAGCTGGATGATGATCGAGCTCGTGATGTAGGGCATGATCCCGAGCCCGAACACCGCCATCCGCGTGAGCCCCCCGCCGGAGAACAGGTTCAAGAACCCGAGGATGCCCGCCTGCTTGGCCTGGGTCTCCAACTGGAGCACGCGGTGGAAGTCCACGCCCGGCACGATGATGTTGGTGCCGACCTGGTACAACCCGATGATCAGCAGGGTGAAGAGCACCTTGTTGCGCAGGTCGGGGACCTTGAAGATGTTCTTCAGGCTGGAAAGCACAGCTGGTGGTCCCTCCTCCTCCGAAACTGGCGCACCGGCCAGGACTGATCAGGACTGGTCAGGCAAAGAGGTTAGCGCCTCGGGGACCGCTTGACGTCCGCGGCGGGCCTCGGCGGCCGGCACATGCGGAACACCTCTGATCGAGGAGCCCCCCAGGGTCGGCCGAACGCTGCACCGGCGAGAGCGATGCCGCCGGCGCTCAGCGGTTGGTTAGGGCGTTTCCCCTGGCAGGTGGGCGCCCATGGCCGAAGGGGAGCGGGAGGACCGTAGCGCTGCCACCCGCCGCCTCGATCGCAACCCGAGCGGACGCCGAGAATCCGTGAGCGCTCACGTCGAGCTTCCGGTGCAGCTCGCCACCCCCGAGAACCTTCACCAGCGCGCCCTTGCGGACGAGCCCGGCCGCGAGCAGCGTGTCGGGGCTCACGACGTCCCCGGCAAAGAGCTCCAGCGCGTCGAGGTTCACCACGGCGTACTCCACCCTGAACGGGTTGTGGAAGCCTTTCAGCTTCGGGATCCTCTGGGTGAGCGGGAGCTGACCACCCTCGAAGCCAGGTTTCACAGTGTCGCGCGCGCCCTGACCCTTCGTGCCCCGGCCGGCGGTCTTGCCACCCTTGCCGGAAATGCCCCTGCCCACCCGGCGGCGCGCCCTGTTCGCCCCCTTGGGCGGTGCGAGATCGTGCAGCTTCATCGATCGACCTTTCCTCGAACGCCACGTGATGCGGCGCCACGTGATGCGGCGTGCGCGGCCCTCGAAGCCTGGCGCCTCACATCCTCGGCTGCCGCCTGCTCGGGCGTAGCCGGGGAGAGCTCCACCAGATGGGGAACCCGGGAGAGCATTCCGCGGACCTCGGGGCGGTCCGGGAGCACCCGCGCGCTGCCGATGCCCTTGAGCCCGAGCGCGCGCAAGGTACCCCGGTGCTTGGGCTTGGTGCCGATTCCCGAACGCACCTGCTCCACCCGGAGGAAGCCTCCTGCCCCGCTCCCCTTGCCGGCCGCGGGGCTCATTGCCGCTCTCCCGGGCGGCGCTGGCCGCCAGGTGCGTCGGCATCCTTGAAGAGATCCTGTGCCCGCTGGCGTTCCCGATACGACCGCAGCACCCCGCCGGGAACGACCTCCTCGACCGGCTTGCCACGCAGGCGCGAAACGTCCTCGGGTCGCTTCAGGTCCTTCAGCCCGGCGATGGTCGCGTGGGCGACGTTGATGGCGTTCGACGAGCCGAGCGACTTCGCCAGGATGTCGTGGATGCCCGCCATCTCGAGGATGGCACGGGCAGCTCCCCCTGCTATCACTCCCGTGCCTGGAGCCGCGGGCTTCAGCAGCACGCGCCCCGCTCCCTCCTCGCCGATCACCGGATGGGTGATCGTAGAGCCGGCCAGGGGGACGCTGAACATGTTCTTGCGGGCATCTTCGATCCCCTTCTGCACCGCGAGACCGGCCTCCTTCGCCTTGCCGTAGCCGAGGCCCACACGGCCGTTGCCGTCGCCCACGACCATGAGCGCAGTGAAAGAGAAGCGCCGGCCCCCCTTCACCACCTTGGCCACCCGGTTCACCCGGATGGTCCGCTCCTCGAACATCGTGTCGAGCATGTTCAGAACTCCAATCCGGCCTCGCGCGCGGCTGATGCCAACGCCGCGACCCGGCCATGGTACTTGTACCCACCGCGGTCGAACACCACTGTGGTAGTGCCTGCCGCCTGGGCACGCTCGGCCACGAGCCGGCCCACGACGCTTGCCGCGGCCACCTTGCCCTCGCCGGCCCTGCCCTCGCCGGCCTTGCCCTCGCCGGCCTTGGCGCCCGCAGCCGGGCGAAGGGCGGCTTCCAATGTGGACGCCGCGGCGATAGTACGCCCTGAGACATCGTCTATCACCTGGGCAGATATGTGGCGCGCGGAGCGAAAGACCGCGAGGCGGGGACGCTCGGGCGTGCCTGTCACCAGCTTGCGGACCCGTGCGTGTCGCCGCTTGCGCAGCTCGCGCCGGTGCCCTGCGGAGATGCTCATCGTCACTTCGCCGCCTTGCCGGCCTTGCGCAGGACGCGCTCACCGACGTAGCGGACTCCCTTGCCCTTGTAGGGCTCGGGCTTGCGGATCTTCCGGATGTCGGCAGCCACCTGGCCCACCTTCTCCTTGTCTATTCCCTTCACCACCACCCGTGTGGGGCTGGGCACCTCGAATGTGACGCCCTCCGGTGCTTCCACCGGGACCGTGTGGGAGAACCCGAGCGCGAGCTCGATGCTCCCCGGGCCCTTGGCCGTGGCACGGTAGCCGACGCCCACGATGTCGAGCTCCTTGGAGTACCCGGCTGTTACCCCCGTCACCATGTTGGAGACGAGCGAACGCGTGAGACCGTGAAGCGCACGCTGGCGGCGCTCGTCGCCGGGCCGCTCCACAAGCAGCACTCCGCCGTCCTGGCGGATGGTGATCTCTGAAGGGACACGGCGCGAGAGGACCCCTTGCGGGCCCGTGACAGTCACCTGGTCGCCGGCCACGTCTACGGTGACCCCGCCGGGGAGCACTATCGGCATGCGCCCTATGCGCGACATGCGCCCACCTCCTCGGCACATCCGTCCGGCTGGCCGGCGAGCTCGCCGGAGCTGGCCTGCTCACCAGACATAGCAGAGCACCTCCCCGCCAACGTGGCGCTGCCTGGCCTCGCGGTCGGTCATGAGCCCTCGGCTCGTCGACACGACGGCGACTCCCATGCCGCCGAGCACCCGGGGCACCTTGCCGGCGCGCGCGTAAACCCTCAGACCCGGCTTCGACACCCTCTTCAGCCCCGATATTCCTCGGGTCCGGTCGCTCGCGTACTTGAGGGTTATCTCGAGCTTCCGGCCAGGACGGGACTCCTCGTTGCTCACTGCAAAGCCCTCGATGTATCCCTCACGCTCGAGGATGCTCGCGAGGGACTCCTTCAGCTTGGAAGAGGGCATCGCCACCGTGTCGTGCATCGCCACGTTCGCGTTTCGGATACGGGTGAGCATGTCGGCAACGGGATCGGTCATGGTCATATGGCCACCCTCCTCACCAGCTCGCCTTGGTGACGCCGGGGATCTCGCCCGCGTGGACCATCACCCTGAGGCAGATCCTGCAAAGGCCGAACTTCCGGTACACCGCCTTGGGCCTGCCGCAACGCAGGCAGCGCGTGTAGCCGCGCACCTTGAACTTCGGAACTCGCCGGCTCTTCTCGATAAGCGCCTTCTTCGCCATGCTCCTACCCAGCCTCCTGTTTGGACTGCGCGTCCTGGCGGAACGGGAACCCGAAGGCCAGCAGGAACGCCCGCCCTTCCTCGTCAGTCCGCGCCGTAGTGCAGATAGTGATGTCCATGCCCCTGGTGGTGTCGATGCGGTCGTAGTCGATCTCGGGGAAGATCAGCTGCTCGGTGATGCCGAAGGTGTAGTTGCCGTGCCCGTCGAACGAGCGCGGGGAAAGGCCCCGGAAGTCACGCACCCTCGGTATGGCTACCGAGATGAGCCTGTCGAGGAGCTCCCAGGCTCGCGCTCCGCGAAGCGTCACCTTCGCCCCGATCGTCATTCCCTCGCGGAGCTTGAAGCCCGCTATGGAACGTCTCGCACGCGTGACGAGGGGCTTCTGCCCGGTTATGACCTCCAGGTCGCGCACGGCGCCCTCGATGAGCGAGGGCTGCTGGGTGGCCTTTCCCACGCCCATGTTCACCACGATCTTCTCTAGGCGCGGTACCTGCATGACGTTCGGCAGGCCCAGCCTCTCCTGGAGCTCGGCGCGCAGCGTCGAGTCGTAGCGCTCCTTCAGGCGCGGCTGTGCCCTCGTGACACCCGGACGCTCTATCACCGGGGCGGGGCTCACAGGTCACCCCCGCATTTGCGGCAGATCCGCAGCTTGCGTCCCTGCTCGTCGAAACGCACCCCGATCCTGGTGGGTCCGCAGGCGGAGCAGACGATCGCCACGGCCGAGACCGGAAGCGGCATGTCCTTGTCGATGATGCCCCCCTGCATGGTGGCGCCTCGGGGCTTGGAATGGCGCTTCGCCATGTTCACCCCGTCGACCACCACCGTGGAGCTGCCCGGGAAGGCTCTCATCACCTCGCCCTGGCGCCCACGGTGCTTGCCGGTGAGCACTTGGACCTTGTCTCCCTTGCGTATGCGCATCACAGAACCTCGGGGGCTAGGGACACTATCCGCATGAAACGCTTCTCGCGAAGCTCCCTCCCGACGGGCCCGAATATTCGGGTGCCCCTCGGCTGGGACTGGTCGTTGATGAGAACGGCGGCATTGTCGTCGAAGCGGATGTAGCTGCCATCGGGCCGCCTGCGCTCCTTCAGGGTGCGCACGACCACGCACTTGACCACCTCGCCCTTCTTCACCGACGCTCCCGGGATGGCGTCCTTCACGGTGGCGACAAACACGTCGCCGATGCTCGCATAGCGCCTGCGAGATCCGCCGAGAACCTTTATGCAGAGCACCTCGCGCGCTCCAGAGTTGTCCGCTACCTTGAGGCGTGACTCTTGCTGGATCATCGGGCACGCTCCAGGATCTCCATTACCCGCCAGCGCTTCAGCTTGGATACCGGTCGGGTCTCCATCAGCCTGACCCGATCGCCGAGACGAGCCTCGTGCTCGTCGTGGGCATAGAGCTTGGTGGTGCGCTGGACGGTCTTGCCGTAGCGGGGATGGCGGACGCGCTCGATCACGGCCACTACCACGGTCGACTGCATGCGGTCCGACACGACCACTCCTTCACGCACCTTGCGCGCGGCCCTCCCCGCGGAAGGTCCGTCACTTGTCTCAGGCGTCACTGGTGCTCCTCCTCGCCGGCATCTGCGTCATCGGCATCCTCGGCATCCGCGCCGGCATCTGCGTCCTCGGCGTACTCGCCAGCCTCGGCATCATCGGCGTACTCGCCGGTTTCTGCATCATCGCCGGCATCGGCGTACTCTGCCTCGGCGCCGGCATCTGCACCCTCCGAGGCCTCGCCATCCTCGTCGGGAAGCCCGAGCGACGTCATGGCAGGAAGTACGACCCGGTGGTGCCGGGCATGGGCGGGCGGCACCTCCCCGCCCTCGGAGAACGCGGCGTCGATCTCGCGCCGGCGCATGACCGTGAGCACGCGCGCCACGTCCTTTCGCACCTGCGCGAGCCGGGCCACGTTGTCGAGCTGGCCCGTGGCAAGCCGGAAGCGCAGGTTCAGAAGCTCGCGGCGGTACTCCGCCAAACGGGTGTCCAGCTCTTCATCGTCCAACTCGGTCAGTTCCAAGGCATTGGGCATCGCTTCGCTACACCTCCACCTCGGGCACGCCGTGCGTGCCGGGACGCACCACGAAGCGAGCCTTGAACGGGAGCTTCTGGATAGCCCTTTCCATGGCTGCCCGTCCGAGCTCCATGTCCACCCCGGCGAGCTCGAAGAGCACGCGCCCGGGACGGACCACCGCTACCCAGTGCTCCGGATTCCCCTTCCCAGACCCCATGCGCGTCTCCGCCGGCTTCTGGGTGACGGGGCGGTCGGGAAATACGCGGATCCAAACCTTCCCGCCGCGCCGGACGTGGCGGGTCATGGCAATACGAGCCGCCTCTATCTGGCGGGCGGTGAGCCACCCTGGCTCGAGCGCTTGTATGCCGAAGTCGCCGAAGTTGACGGTAGTGCCACCTTTGGCACTACCGGTCAGGCGGCCGCGCTGCTGCTTGCGGTGCTTGACCTTACGGGGCATGAGCATGTCAGTCGGCCTCCTTGCGGAAGTGCGGAGCCTCGTGATGCTCGCTGTGGATCCTGCGCTCGATCTCCTCTTCTTCGGCAAGGAGCCTGTCGATGTCCGAGGAGTCGTCGGTAGCCGAAGCTCCGGCTCCCTCGCCCGCAGCGCCGCCTGCAAATCCAGCACCGATCGCGTCCTCGCCTGCTAGTCCCTCCCCAACCGCCTCGGGCGACGCGTCGCCTTCGCCGGCGCGGACCTCGGACAGGTCGGCCGCCTCCTCGGGGGCAACGGCAGCCCCGGCCAGGTCGAGGCTCCCAGGGTCACCCTGCTCGGCCCGGCGCCGCCCGCCGCCGGCAGTGATGAGACGGCGCGGACCAGCCTGACCTGAAGTCTCACCGGCAGCCATCGCCGCCTCACGGGTTATCTTGTCCTCGGAGGAGAGCTTGTAGGGAAGGATGTCGCCCTTGTATATCCAGACCTTCACACCGATCCGGCCGAAGGTGGTCCTGGCCTCGCGGAACCCGTAGTCGATGTCGGCCCGCAGAGTGTGCAGGGGCACGCGGCCCTCGCGGTAGGACTCGCGCCTGGCCATCTCCGAGCCCCCCAGACGGCCCGAGCACTGGACCCTCACTCCCTGGGCGCCTGCCTTCTGCACCGTCTGCAGAGCTCGCTTCATCGCGCGGCGGAACGCAACGCGCCTCACCAGCTGGTCGGCAATGCTCTGAGCCATCAACGCCGCGTCGAGCTCGGGCTGCTTTATCTCCTGGATGTTGAGCTGGATGCGGTTGCGAAGGCCTGTTATCTCCTCGATCGCCTTCTTCAGGCGATCGGCCTCGGCTCCCCTCCTCCCGATCACGATGCCCGGGCGTGCCGTGTGTATGTCGATCCGCATCCGATCGCGCGTGCGCTCGATCTCCACGCGGCTGACAGCGGCGCTCTCGAGCTGGCCAAGGAGGTAATCGCGTATCTTCCAGTCCTCGACCACGAAGTCCTTGTAGCTGCGCTCCTCGAACCACCGTGACTTCCAGTCCGTCGTCACTCCGAGACGGAACCCGTAGGGGTTGACCTTCTGGCCCATCGCTCAGTCGCCTTCCTCGCCGGCCGTGCTGGCCGGCTCCTCGCTAGCGCCGTCCGGATCTTCACCCGAGCCGGCTGGCTCCTCGCTCGCGCCGGCTGGATCCTCGCTCGCGCCGGCTGGATCCTCCGAGCCAGTCTCGTCGCCGGCAACAGCATCAGCCTCGGCGGCCTCGACGGCCTCGGCGGCTTGCTCCTCGTCGCCCCCCGATACGTCATCGCCAGCTGATGCGTCCTCGCCTGCTGATGCGTCCTCGCCTGCTGATACGTCCTCGCCTGCTGATACGTCTGGCGCCCCGGCCACCGGGGCCTCCACGACACCAGGTGCAGGGGATCGCCGAGAGGCGGCCACCCTGCGCGATCGCGATGCTCCCGCCGTCGCCGCCTGCCTCCGGCGGTGCCGGTCCAGGCGCTCGTCCGGCATGCGGCTCACGATCACAGTGATATGGCAGGTCCGCTTACGGATACGCGTCGCCCGCCCCCTCGCGCGAGGGCGCCAGCGCTTGAGGGTGTTCCCCTCGTCCGCGAAGCAGGCGGACACGTAGAGCTCTTCCGGGTCGAGGCCGTCATTGTTGCGAGCGTTTGCGACCGCCGAGGCGAGAAGCTTGGACACGACCCGGGCAGCCTCGCGCGGAGTCGCCCGGAGGATCTCCTCGGCACGGTCGACGTCCTGCCCCCTGATCAGGTCGAGGACCTGGCGGGCCTTCGTGGCCGACATGCGGTAGTGACGGAGCACCGCCCTCGTGCCGGGCATCTCGTTGGTTTTCAGCCCGGGCATCAGCGCTTGGCCTGGCGCTCTTGGCCGGCGTGGTACCGGAAGGTGCGGGTGGGAGCGAACTCGCCCAGCTTGTGGCCGACCATCGACTCGGTCACGTAGACCGGGACGTGCTTGCGGCCATCATGGACCGCCATCGTGTGCCCGACCATGTCGGGGATGATCGTCGAGCGTCGCGACCAGGTCTTGATGACCCTCTTTTCGCCCGAGGCGTTCATCGCGTCGACCTTGGCCAGCAGGTGGTCGTCGACGAAGGGGCCCTTCTTCAGACTACGCGGCATGGATTGGACCTCCCCGGCGCATCACCGACGCGCACCTCGCGTGCGGCGCCTGCGGACGATCATCTTGTCGGAGCTCTTGTCGCGGGCCCGGGTGCGTCCCTCGGGCTTCCCCCACGGGGAGACCGGGTGGCGTCCCCCCGACGACTTGCCCTCGCCGCCGCCCAGAGGATGGTCCACCGGGTTCATGGCGACCCCGCGAGTCTGCGGGCGCACGCCCTTCCAGCGGTTTCGCCCGGCCTTACCCACCGAGATCAGCTCGGCCTCGGAGTTGCCTACGGTCCCGAGGGTCCCGCGGCAGTCGATCGGCACCCTGCGCATCTCCGTGGAGGGGAGGCGCAATGTCGCGAAGGCTCCCTCCTTGGCGACGAGCTGTGCGCTCATCCCCGCTCCCCGGGCGATCTTCCCGCCAGCGCCGGGCTGCAGCTCGATGTTGTGGATGGTCGATCCAACGGGTATGTAGCGCAGCGGCATGGCATTCCCGGGGCGGATCTCGGCGCCGTGCCCGCTCTGGAGCACATCGCCCACCTTCACCTGAGCCGGTGCGAGAATGTAGCGCTTCTCCCCGTCGTAATAGTGGAGGAGCGCTATGCGAGCGTTGCGGTTCGGGTCGTACTCGATGGCGGCCACCTTGGCAGGCACGCCGTCCTTGTCGCGCTTGAAGTCCACGATCCGGTAGCGGCGCTTGTGACCGCCACCGCGATGGCGAGCCGTCTTGCGCCCGGCGTTGTTGCGTCCCCCCGATGCAGAGCGCGGGGCGAGCAGTGTCTTCTCGGGCTTGGTGCGCGTGACCTCGGAGAAGTCCGACACGCTCTGGAACCTGCGGCCGGGGCTCGTCGGCTTGCGGGTGCGAAGGGGCATGGTGATCCTCTCAGCCTCTCTCGAACAAGTCGATGCGGTCACCGGGGACCAGGGTGACGAGAGCCCGCTTCGTATCGGGCTTCCTTCCGAAGGTGTTGGACTTGCGGTTGCGGCGAAGCTTGCCGCGCCGGTTCAGCGTGTTCACCTTGGAGACCCTCACTCCGAAGACCTCTTCCACGGACTGGCGCACCTCGATCTTCGTGGCGTCCCCGTCCACCACGAACACGTACACGCCGCGGTCCATGAGGGCGTACGACTTCTCCGACACGACCGGCCGCACGAGAACCTGCTCGGGGTCTCTCATTCCTCGCCCTCCCCGGCGTCCTCGGTGGCTGCCCCCAAATCTCCGGGCTCCCCTGCGCTGCGGGCTCCGGCATCCTCTGAGGCGGGCTCGTCCCAGGCTCCGGCGGCGTCCTCGCCAGCGGGCTCGTCCCGGGCTTCGGCGGCGTCCTCTGAAGCGGGCTCGTCGTCGACCTCCCCCACGCCGCCGGGAAGGGTCTCGTCGGTGAAGAGAACCCAGTCGTTGCGCAGTAGGTCGTAGGTGTTCAGCTCGGCGGCAGGGGTCACCTGCACGTGGCCGAGGTTGGCGAACGAGCGCTCCGCAGCCCAGTCGTCGCGGCCCACGACTACCAGCACCCGGCCATCGAGGCCGAGCGCATCGAGGCAGGCGATCGCGTCCTTGGTGCGGGGAACCTCGAAAGCGAGGCGGTCGACGAGTGCCACACGCGACAGCGATGCCCGGTCCGACAGAGCAGAGCGAAGTGCCAGGCGCACCATCTTCTTCGGGGTCCGCTGGCGGTACGAGCGAGGCTTGGGACCGAGGGCGACGCCACCACCGGTCCACTGAGGAGCCCTAGTGGAGCCCTGGCGCGCCCGGCCGGTTCCCTTCTGGCGGAACGGCTTGGCGCCGCCGCCGGCAACCTCTGCCCGCGTCTTGGTCGACTGGGTGCCTGCGCGTGCAGCGGCAAGCTGCGCGGTTACCACCTGGTGCATGACGGCCACGTTCGGCTCGATACCGAACATCTCCGGATCGAGGTCGACCTCTCCGAGAAGCGTCCCGTCGATCCGGCGGCGCTCCACCTTGCGCCGTGCCGGCTCCGGGCGCTCCTTGGCGCGCCGGCTCGGTGCCGTGGCGGAAGCGGGAGGGGAGAGTGTGTCGAGCGGGCTCACCCTGCGCTCCCGTTGGCCCGGGCGCCGGCCGCAGCTCTGGAAGCTGCGCCCTTCACCGTGTCACGAAGAACCACCACACCGCCTCGGGGGCCGGGCACCGCTCCGCGCACGAGCACCAGCTCGCGCTCGGGGTCGGCCTCCACCACCTCGAGGTTGAGGGTGGTCACCTGGTGGCCACCGAGGCGACCCGCCATGCGAGTGCCCTTGAACACCCGGGCGGGCGTGGCGCAAGCGCCGACCGAGCCCGGTGCGCGGTGCTTCTTGTGGTTGCCATGCGAGGCTCCCTGACCCTTGAAGTTGTGACGCTTCATGCCGCCGGCGAATCCCTTGCCCTTGGACACCGCCACCACGTCCACCCGCTCGCCAGGGCTCAGCACCCCGGCGCCGATCTCCTGGCCGATCGAGTAGCCCGAGACGTCGTCCAGGCGTAGCTCCAGCACGCGGCGCCCAGGCTCCACGCCAGCCTTTGCGAAGTGGCCGGCGTCCGGCTTGGACACTGCCGAAGCCCGGCGCACTCCCCAGGTGACCTGCAGAGCCGAGTACCCCTCCTTGGAGGGTGTCTTCACCTGCACCACGCGGGCAGGCGCGACCTTCAGGACCGTCACCGGGACGGCCCGGTGCTGGTCGTCCCATATCTGGGTCATCCCCAGCTTCTCGCCCACTATGGCCTTGGTCGCCACTGCTCGGCTCCGATTCCCCTTCTCCGTGCTTGGAACTGCGATCTCTGCGTGCCCGATACTGCAAGCAGCCGTCGGGCCGTCGGGCCGTCGGGCAAGCAAGCCGTCGGGCCGTCGGGCAAGCCAACGCTCCGCCCGGGTTCCCGAGCGGAGCGCATGCCCTGTGGTGCCCCGAGGTCCCTGCCGGACATGGCCGTCAGGCGCTCGAGGACGTCGGTCTGGGCTGCACCGGCCCGGCTGAGCCGGCGCGATCTGCGACGTTACACCATTTACGACCCACCCCGCCAGCCGCACCGGCAGGGCATCTGCCGGTGCCGGAGGACGGGGACGGGCCTGTCAGACGTTCTGGATCTTTATCTCTATGTCCACACCTGCGGGCAGGTCGAGGCGCTGCAGGGAGTCCACCGTCTTCGGGGTGTGCTCCACGATGTCGACCAGCCGCTTGTGCACCCGCATCTCGAAGTGCTCGCGGCTGTCCTTGTACTTGTGCGGCGAGCGGATCACCGTATAGCGGTGCTTCTCCGTCGGCAGTGGCACGGGGCCTTGCACCTTGGCCTGGGTGCGCAGCACTGTCTGCACGATCTTCTCGGTGGACTGGTCGAGGATCTCGTGGTCGTAGGCCTTGAGCCTTATCCTGATCTTCTGGCGCTGCTGGTCGGCCATGCTCTCTCTCTCCTCGGCCCCGTAGCCTTTCCGGAAGCGGGTCCGTGCCTACTCGACGAGTACCTACTTGATGATCTTCGTTACCCGGCCCGCGCCCACGGTGCGGCCACCCTCGCGGATGGCGAAACGCAGGCCCTCGTCCATGGCGATCGGCTTGCCGAGCTCCACGACCATCTCCGTGTTGTCCCCGGGCATGACCATCTCCGTGCCCTCGGGCAGGGTGATGGACCCGGTCACGTCGGTAGTGCGGAAGTAGAACTGCGGACGGTAGTTGGTGAAGAACGGCTTGTGGCGGCCACCCTCCTCCTTGGTGAGAACGTAGACGTTCGCCTCGAAGTTCGTGTGCGGCGTGATCGAGCCGGGCTTCGCCAGCACCTGACCGCGCTCCACGTCCTCCTTCTTCGTGCCCCTGAGCAGCGCTCCGACGTTGTCGCCGGCCTGGCCCTCGTCGAGCAGCTTGCGGAACATCTCCACCCCGGTCACCACCGTCTTCTGGGTGGTCCTGAGGCCGACGATCTCGACCTCCTCGCCCACCTTGACCTTGCCCTGCTCCACCTTGCCGGTGACGACCGTGCCCCGGCCCGTGATGGTCATCACGTCCTCGATGGGCATTAGGAACGGCCGGTCCACCGGGCGCTCGGGCTCGGGGATGAAGCTGTCCACCGCCTCCATGAGCTCGGTTATCTTTGCAGCCCACTCGGGATCGCCCTCGAGGGCCTTGAGCGCGCTCACCCGCACGACCGGAGCGTCGTCGCCGGGGAACTCGTAGGAGGTGAGCAGCTCGCGCACCTCGAGCTCGACCAGCTCGAGCAGGTCCTCGTCGTCCACCATGTCAGCCTTGTTGAGCGCCACGACGATGTAGGGAACGCCCACCTGGCGGGCAAGCAGGACGTGCTCCCTGGTCTGGGGCATGGGGCCGTCGGCTGCCGACACCACCAGGATCGCGCCGTCGACCTGGGCGGCACCGGTGATCATGTTCTTGATGTAGTCCGCGTGCCCGGGCATGTCGACGTGTGCGTAGTGGCGGTTGGGAGTCTCGTACTCGACGTGGGCGATGGAGATGGTGATGCCGCGCGCCTTCTCCTCGGGAGCCTTGTCGATCTGGTCGAATGGCGTGAAGGACACGTTGGGGTTGTTCTCCGACAGCACCTTGGTGATGGCCGCCGTGAGCGTGGTCTTCCCGTGGTCGATGTGTCCCATCGTGCCGACGTTGATGTGGGGCTTCGATCGCTCGAACTTCTGCTTGGCCATGGCTGTGGGTACCGCTCCCTGGTCTCGGGCGAGACCCCCTCGGGTCACGCCACCTGGTGTTGGTCTCTTGAGTGCTGCCTCTTTGCTGCGCCTGCCGGTACTGCTCTGCCGGTACTGCTCTGCCGGTACTGCTTGTGATGCTCTGCCGGTACTGCCAGTACGGCTACTCTCCCCTGGCCCTGGCCACTATCTCCCTCGAGATGGAGTCGGGCACCTCGTGGTAGGCGCTGAACTGCATGGTGTACGTGGCGCGCCCCTGCGTACGGGAACGCAGGTCGGTAGCGTAGCCGAACATGTCGGCGAGCGGGACCAGAGCACGCACGACGTGGCTCGTACCCCGTTGCTCCATGCCCTCGACCTTGCCCCGGCGGCTGGAAAGGTCGCCTATCACGTCGCCCATGTACTCCTCCGGCGTGACCACCTCGACGGCCATGACGGGCTCGAGGAGCACGGGAGAGGCCTTCGCCGCTGCGTCCTTCACCGCCATCGAGCCCGCGATCTTAAAGGCCATCTCCGAGGAGTCCACCTCATGGTACGACCCGTACACAAGGGTGACGCGCAGGTCGACCATCGGGTAGCCGGCAACCACCCCCGAGGTGAGGGCCTCCTGAATGCCGGCGTCCACAGCCGGTATGTACTCCTTAGGGATGACCCCGCCGGTGATCTTGTCCAGGAACTCGTAGCCCCCGCCGGGCCCGGTCGGCTCCACGTTTATGACCACGTGGCCGTACTGGCCGCGCCCGCCTGTCTGGCGCACGTAGCGGCCCTCGATCTTTTCGACCGGCTTCCTGATCGTCTCACGGTAGGCGACCTGGGGCTTGCCGACGTTCGCGTCGACGGAGAACTCCCGGAGCATCCGGTCCACGAGCACCTCCAGATGGAGCTCGCCCATACCCGAGATGACCGTCTGGCCCGTCTCCTCGTCGCTGCGGACCCTGAAGGTTGGGTCTTCCTCGGACAGGGCGAAGAGCGCCTTGGAGAGCTTGTCCTGGTCGGCCTTGGTCTTCGGCTCGACAGCTACGTGGATGACCGGCTCAGGAAACTCGAGCGCTTCGAGAACGACCGGGTGGGCCGGGTCGCACAACGTGTCGCCCGTCGTCGTGTTCTTCAGGCCCACCACCGCCACGATGTCTCCCGCGAAGATCGCGTCCTTGTCCTCGCGGTGGTTCGCGTGCATCTGGAGGATGCGGCCGACCCGCTCCTTGCGGTCCTTGGTGGAGTTGTACACGGACGACCCCTTGGCGAGGGTGCCGGAGTAAACGCGGAGGTAGGTGAGCTTGCCCACGTAGGGGTCGGTCATGATCTTGAAGGCGAGGGCCGAGAAGGGCTCCGAGTCCTCGGCCCTGCGCTCGGCTGGCTCGCCCTTTCGGTCTGTCCCCGGGGTCGGGGGGACGTCGAGGGGACTCGGCAGGTAGTCGACCACCGCGTCGAGGAGCGGCTGGACGCCCTTGTTCTTGAAGGCGGACCCGCAGAGCACCGGCACCACCTCGCCTGCGATCGTCGCGTGGCGAAGCGCACGCCGGAGGTCCTCGGCCGTGATCTCCTCGTCCGCTACGTAGCGCTCCATGATGGTGTCGTCGTAGTTGGAGAGCACGTCCACGAGCTCGTGGCGGGCCTGCGCCGCCTCGTCTGCGAGCGCCTCGGGGACGGGCTCCGTGCGCCACTTGTCGCCCATGCCCTCCTCCCATACGAGGGACTCCATCCCGAGGAGGTCCACCACGCCGGCAAAGGCCGCCTCTGTACCGAGTGGTATCGACACGACAGCAGGGCGCGCATCGAGCCGGTCGCGGATCATCGCGACCGCGCCGGGAAAGTCTGCACCGACCCGGTCCATCTTGTTCACGAAGCAGATGCGCGGGACGTTGTACTTGTTGGCCTGGCGCCAGACCGTCTCGGTCTGGGGCTCCACGCCTGCCACCGCGTCGAAGACCGCCACGGCCCCGTCGAGGACGCGAAGCGAGCGCTCCACCTCCACGGTGAAGTCGACGTGGCCGGGGGTGTCGATGATGTTGATCCACGTGTCGCGCCACTTGCAGGTGGTGGCTGCGGAAGTGATGGTTATGCCGCGCTCTTGCTCCTGGACCATCCAGTCCATGGTCGCGGCACCCTCGTGAACCTCGCCGATCTTGTAGTTGCGGCCTGTGTAGTAGAGGATCCGCTCGGTCGTGGTCGTCTTGCCCGCGTCGATGTGGGCCATGATCCCGATGTTGCGGGTCCGTGCGAGGGGGAACTCCCTGATGGGAAGCGCTTCTGCCATGAGAACGCCCCCCTACCAGCGGTAGTGGGCGAAGGCCTTGTTGGACTCTGCCATCTTGTGGAGGTCCTCGCGGCGCTTCACTGCAGCCCCGGTGCCGTTAGCAGCGTCGAGCAGCTCGCCGGCGAGCCTCTCCGCCATGGTCTTCTCGCGCCTCTGGCGGGAATAGCTGACGAGCCAGCGTATCGACAACGTGGTGGCGCGCCTCGGGCGCACGTCGACCGGCACCTGGTAGGTGGCGCCTCCGACCCGGCGACTGCGTACCTCGAGCTCGGGACGGGTGTTCTCCACTGCTTTCTTCAAGACGGAGACCGGGTCGGTTCCGGCCTTGTCGTGAACGCGGTCGAGCGCTCCGTAGACGACACGCTCCGCGAGCGTGCGCTTGCCGCGCGAGAGCACCTTGTTCACCACCTGGGTCACGAGGACCGAGTGGTAGACCGGGTCGGGCGCCAGCTCGCGCCGTATGGCAGGACCGTTGCGGGGCATCTCAGGACTCCTTCTTCGCCCCGTAGCGGCTTCGAGCCTGGCTGCGCTCGCGCACTCCGGCAGCGTCCAGAGCTCCGCGGACCACCTTGTAGCGCACGCCGGGGAGGTCCTTCACCCTACCGCCCCGCACCAAGACGATGGAGTGCTCCTGGAGGTTGTGGCCGACACCGGGTATGTAGGCGCTCACCTCCACCCCGCTCGTCAGGCGCACCCTGGCCACCTTGCGAAGCGCCGAGTTGGGCTTCTTCGGAGTGCTGGTGAAGACGCGCGTGCATACACCCCGGCGTTGGGGAGCGCCCCGGAGAGCCGGGGTCTTCGTCTTGCTCTGCTTGGACGCCCGTCCCTTGCGGACGAGCTGCTCTATCGTGGGCACGCGTTTCCTCGTGGGCTGTGGACCCGGTAGTAGGGATCAATGCTCGGCGGTACTGCGCTGGCCGGCTCCGGCGGAGCGGCACCGGTGCATGGCCGCTCGCATGAAGCAGCTCGGCACGAGTAACCAATGATAGGCCAAAGCACACCTACTGGCAAGCGGCGCGCCTGGCTCGTCACCAGGATGCGATGCACGAGCGGTGGCCTTATCGGTCAGGCTCCGGCTTCGATCGCTGCAGCGTCGTCACCGGCGTCGGCGTCACCGACAGCGTCGTCACCGGCGTCGGCGCCACTGGCGTCAGCGTTTCCGGCGTCAGCGTCAGCGTCAGCGTCAACGGTACCGGAACCGGGCTCGGCGGTGCCCTGGTCCTCCCCCGGCAGTCCTCCGAGCTCGGGAGCGTCCCCGGCGTAACCGCCGAAGGCCGCCGCTCCGCTCGCCGCCCCGTCGG
This sequence comes from Actinomycetes bacterium, assembly GCA_021801525.1. Taxonomy (GTDB): domain Bacteria; phylum Actinomycetota; class Acidimicrobiia; order Acidimicrobiales; family JAJYXR01; genus JAJYXW01. Next base: position 62,559 of record JAJYXW010000192.1, on the reverse strand, counting down.
GCGCCCCGTCCCCGTATTCCCCGATGCCCCCATGTTCCCCGATGCCGTGGTCCCTGTCGCCGTGGTCCCCGATGCCGCGCATCCAGCGAGCCGCGCCCGCGGCGTCGGTCGGAACCTCCTCGGTGCGGGTGATGACGCCCACCGCACCGGGCATGTCCACCTCCACGTCGCTGTAGTGCTCCATACCGGAGCCGGCGGGGATGAGCTTGCCGATGATGATGTTCTCCTTCAGGCCCAGCAACTGGTCGGAGCGCCCCTCGATGGCAGCCTCCGTGAGAACCCGCGTGGTCTCCTGGAAGGAGGCGGCCGACAGCCACGAGTCCGTGGCAAGCGACGCCTTGGTGATGCCCATGAGCTCGGGACGGCCCTCTGCCGGCCGCTTGCCCTCCTCTACCAGCGCACGGTTCACCTCCGCGTACACCTGGGAGTCGACGCGCTCGCCGGGAAGCAAGGGCGCGTCGCCCGACTCGGCGACCAGCACCCGGCGGAGCATCTGGCGGACGATCAGCTCTATGTGCTTGTCGTGGATGGAGACGCCCTGGTCGCGGTAGACCTTCTGCACCTCCTCGACCAGGTACTGCTGGGTGTCGCGGATGCCCTTCACGTCGAGGAGCTCCTTGGGGTCCTTCGGGCCCTCGACGAGCGCCTGGCCTGCCTGCACCTCCGCGCCGTCGGATACCTCGAGGTGAGCCCTTGCGGACACCAATGACGACTCCTCGGTGCCGTCGTCGCCGACGACGGTCACGCGCCGGCCCGTCTCCTCCTCCTCCACACGGACCACTCCGGAACGGTGCGCCAGCACAGCCGCGCCCTTGGGGGTGCGGGCCTCGAAGAGCTCCACCACGCGGGGCAGGCCGTGGGTGATGTCCTCGCCGACGACTCCCCCGGTGTGGAAGGTACGCATGGTCAGCTGCGTTCCCGGCTCGCCGATCGACTGCGCTGCGATGACTCCGACCGCCTCGCCGAGCTCGATCATCCGGCCTGTCGCGAGGGACTGGCCGTAGCAAGTCGCGCACACCCCGTGCTCCGACTCACAGGTGAGCACCGAGCGCACCCGCACGCGGTCGACGCCCGGGTCGTCGCGCAGGCGGGCCATGAGCTCGTCGTCCAGCAGCGTTCCCGAAGGCAGCGCGGACTTGTCGGCCAGCACCACAGGTTCGGCAAGCAATCGGCCGTACACGCGGGTCTCCAGGTACGAGCGCTTGCCGGGCTGGTCGGGGACGATGTCCTCGATCCAGATGCCGCGCGTGGTACCGCAGTCCTCGACGCGCACGATCAGCTCTTGGGCGACGTCGACGAGGCGCCTGGTCAGGTACCCCGAGTCGGCCGTGCGCAGGGCTGTGTCGGCGAGCCCCTTGCGGGCGCCGTGGGTGGAGATGAAGTACTCGAGCACCGACAGGCCCTCCCGGAAGGAGGACTTGATGGGGCGGGGGATCATCTCGCCGCGAGGATTGGAGACCAGGCCCTTCATGCCGGCGATCTGGCGGATCTGCTGGGCGTTGCCTCGCGCGCCGGAGTCCACCATCATGTCCAGAGGGTTGAACGCCATGCCCGCCAGGCTCTTCTCCATGGCCCGACCCACCTCCGAGGTGGCCGAGGTCCAGATCTCTATCTCCTTCTGGCGGCGCTCATCGTCGGTGATGATGCCGCGGCGGAACTGGGCCTCGGCCTTCTCCGCCTCGCGCTCGTAGCGGTCGAGTATCGCCGCCTTCTCCGGCGGGGTCCTAACGTCGTCGATGGATATGGTGAGCCCCGACTTGGACGCGTAGCGGAACCCGAGGTCCTTCACCCGGTCGAGGCTCTCGGCCACGACGTGCTTGGGATACCCTGCCGCTATCTCCTCCACGATGGACCCGATGGAGGTGTTGCGCTTGCCGACCACGTCGTTCACGAAGCGGAAGCCTTCGGGGAGCGCCTCGTTGAAGAGGAGCCTTCCCGGGGTCGTCTCGATGGACAGCGGCTCCCTGCCGGCAGCCTCGGAAGCGCCACTGTCCTCGCCGGCCTCGCCGGAAGCGCCACCGTCCTCGCCGGAAGCGCCGTCGAGCTCCACTCCGAGAGCGGCAGCCAGCGCGGCCTCGAGCCTGGTGCCCGGGGCGGGCCTCAGCACCACGCGGGCGTGAAGGTCGACATCACCCTCGTCGAGGGCGCGCTCGACCTCGAAGGCATGGCGGAAGGCGCGCCCCTCGCCCTTGGCCCCGTCCACCATCAGGGTCAGGTAGTAGGTGCCAAAGACCATGTCCTGGGTGGGGACCGTGATGGGCCGCCCGGTCGCCGGTGAGAGCACGTTGTTCGCCGAGAGCATGAGCACACGCGCCTCGGCCTGCGCCTCGGCGGAAAGCGGCAGGTGGACCGCCATCTGGTCACCGTCAAAGTCCGCGTTGAAGGCGGTGCAGACGAGGGGGTGGACCTGGATCGCCTTCCCCTCCACCAGCACGGGCTCGAACGCCTGGATCCCGAGGCGGTGCAGCGTCGGCGCACGGTTCAAGAGCACCGGGTGCTCCTTTATGACATCTTCGAGCACGTCCCATACCTGGGGCCGGCGGCGCTCCACCATCCGCTTGGCGGACTTGATGTTCTGGGCCAGCTCTGCATCCACCAGGCTCTTCATCACGAACGGCTTGAACAGCTCGAGCGCCATGAGCTTCGGCAGGCCGCACTGGTGGAGCTGCAGGGTCGGCCCGATGACGATGACCGAACGGCCCGAGTAGTCCACGCGCTTTCCGAGAAGGTTCTGGCGGAAACGGCCCTGCTTGCCCTTCAGCATGTCCGAGAGGCTCTTCAGGGGCCTGTTGCCCGGCCCGGTGACCGGGCGCCCGCGCCTGCCGTTGTCGAACAGCGCGTCTACGGCCTCCTGGAGCATGCGCTTCTCGTTGTTGATGATGATCTCCGGCGCGCCGAGGTCGAGAAGCCGCTTCAGGCGGTTGTTGCGGTTGATCACGCGGCGGTACAGGTCGTTCAGGTCGGAGGTGGCGAACCGGCCGCCGTCGAGCTGCACCATGGGGCGCAAGTCGGGCGGTATCACCGGTACGGCCTGCAGGATCATGGCACGGGGATCGTTCACGCGCCTGTTGTGCTCGTCGCGGCGGTTGAAGGCGGAGACGATCTTCAGGCGCTTTATCGCCTTCTGGCGCCGCTGCACCGACAGGGGCCTCCGGCCGTCTGCCGCGTCGATCATGTCGCGGAGCTTCTGCTCCTCCTCGTCGAAGTCGGTGCGCTCGATCAGCGCCGCGAGGGTCTCGGCTCCCATGCCGCCCTCGAAGTACTCGTCGTAGCGCAGCTTCAGCTCGCGCCAGAGCATCTCGTCCTCGATGATCTTCCTCGGGTGCAGCTCGCGCAGCTCGTCGAAGGAGCGCTTCGCCGCGTCGATCTCCGCGTCCGAGCGCTCGCGCATGGCCGCTATCTCGCGCTCGACGGCTCGGCTGCGGGCCTTGAGCTCGGAGTCCTTCGCACCGGAGCGCTCGAGCTCCGCCAGCTCGTCTTCGAGCGCCTTGAAGCGCTGATCGATGGCGATGTCGCGCTGGCGCTCGAGCTCGCGCACCTCCTCGGCGAGCTCCCCCTCCAGGGTGGGAAGATCCTCGTGGAGGCGCTCCTCGTCTACCCAGGTGACGAGGTTCGCGGCGAAGTAGATCACCTTCTCGAGCTGCTTGGCCTTCAGCTCCTCACGCGCCTCGGTGCCCATGAGGAGGTAGGCGAGCCAGCTTCTCGTTCCACGCAGGTACCAGATGTGCACGACCGGGGCTGCGAGCTCGATGTGGCCCATGCGCTCGCGGCGCACCTTCGAGCGCGTCACCTCCACGCCGCAGCGCTCGCAGATGATCCCCTTGAAGCGGACGCGCTTGTACTTGCCGCAGTAGCACTCCCAGTCCTTGGTCGGGCCGAAAATCTTCTCGCAGAAGAGCCCGTCCTTCTCCGGGCGAAGCGTCCGGTAGTTGATGGTCTCGGGCTTCTTCACCTCGCCGTTGGACCACGTGCGGATCGCGTCGGCGGTGGCGAGCCCGATCCTGATCTGGTCGAAGTCGTTCACGTCGAGCATGGTGCTAGAACCTCCTCTCCGCTGCGCGGCGCTCGTCGTCCTCGTCGGAGCCGCGCTCGGGACGGCTGATGTCGATGCCTAGCTCCTCGGTCGTGCGGAACACGTCCTCGTCGAGCTCGCGCATTTCGATCTCCTCACCGTTCACGGCGAGGACCTCGACGTTCAGGCAGAGCGCCTGCATCTCCTTTATAAGCACCTTGAAGCTCTCGGGGATGCCGGGCTCGGGGATGTTGTCGCCCTTCACGATCGCCTCGTAGACCTTTACCCGCCCGAGCACGTCGTCGGACTTGATCGTGAGCAGCTCCTGGAGCGCGTAGGCGGCGCCGTAGGCCTCGAGGGCCCAGACCTCCATCTCCCCGAAGCGCTGGCCTCCGAACTGCGCCTTGCCGCCGAGGGGCTGCTGGGTGATCATCGAGTACGGGCCGGTGGAGCGCGCGTGGATCTTGTCGTCCACCAGGTGGGCAAGCTTCATTATGTAGACGTAGCCGACCGAGATCGGGTTGTCGTAGGGCTCGCCCGTCCGACCGTTGTAGAGCACTGCCTTGCCGTCGGTCTGGATGAGCCGCTCGCCATCGGGCGACTCGGGCTCGATGCGCTCGAAGAGCTTCTTTATCGTGGGATGGCGCCCTGCGTCGTCCTCCTCGTCCCAGTGGGCCCCGTCGAAGACGGGAGTCGCCACCCACACGGCAGGGTCCGTCCTGGGCCTCGTCTTCGGCCCCTTGGAGGCCGCCACGCGAGGCGCCGTAGCGCCGGCACCATCCCAGCCGTGGCGCGCGGCATATCCGAGGTGGGACTCGAGCACCTGGCCCACGTTCATCCGGCTCGGCACCCCGAGAGGGTTCAAGATGATGTCAACGGGCGTGCCGTCCGCGAGGTGGGGCATGTCCTCGACGGGCAGGATCTTCGATATGACGCCCTTGTTGCCGTGGCGGCCGGCGAGCTTGTCGCCCTCGGAGATCTTCCGCTTCTGCGCCACGTAGACCCGGACGAGCTGGTTCACCCCCGGAGGCAGCTCGTGGCTCTCCTCCCTGGAGAAGACCCTCACGTCGATGACCTTGCCGGACTCGCCGTGGGGAACCTTGAGCGAGGTGTCGCGCACCTCGCGGGCCTTCTCGCCGAAGATCGCCCGCAGCAGGCGCTCCTCGGGGGTCTGCTCGGTCTCCCCCTTCGGGGTCACCTTACCGACGAGCACGTCGCCAGGCTCGACCTCCGCTCCGATGCGGATGATCCCCCGCTCGTCCAAGTCGGCGAGGATCTCCTCGGGCAGGTTCGGGATGTCGCGGGTGATCTCCTCGGCGCCGAGCTTGGTGTCCCGGGCATCGACCTCGTGCTCCTCGATGTGGATGGAGGTGAGCACGTCGTCGCGCACGAGGCGCTCCGAGAGGATGATCGCGTCCTCGTAGTTGTACCCCTCCCACGGCATGAACGCGACGAGGAGGTTCTTGCCTAGCGCCAGCTCGCCGTTGTGGGTGGAGGGACCGTCCGCGAGCACGTCGCCCTGGGCCACCTGCTGGCCCTCGTCGACGAGCACCTTCTGGTTGATGCTCGTGTTCTGGTTGGAGCGGCGGAACTTCGCCAGGCGATAGGTTCGCCGGCCGAGGTCGACCCCGTAGCGGTCGCGCTGGCCGGCCTTGTACTCCACGACCACGTGGTCGCCCGTCACCTCGACCACGGTGCCACTGCCCTCTGCGAGGACCACGTCGCCGGCGTCCTTCGCCGCGCGTGCCTCGACCCCGGTGCCGATGTAGGGCGCCTCGGGCACTACCAGCGGAACCGCCTGCTTCTGCATGTTCGCGCCCATGAGCGCCCGGTTCGCGTCGTCGTGCTCCACGAAGGGGATGAGAGCTGTGGAGACCGACACGATCTGCTTGGGGGACACGTCCATGAGGTCGACCTCGGAGGGAGGCACGTAGTCGACCTCGCTCGTCGTGCCGTACGAGGTGGTGGTGGCGCCCACCCTCACCCCGGCGCCCCTCGGGCCGCGCCGGACGAGCACACGCTCCTCGGTCAGCCTGCCCGAAGGGTCGAGCGTGGCGTTGGCCTGGGCTATGACGTACTCCTCCTCCTCGTCCGCAGCGAGGTAGACGACCTCCTCCGTCGCCCGGCCGTCCACGACCTTGCGGTAAGGGGTCTCGATGAAGCCGTACTCGTTCACGCGCGCGTAGGTGGCCAGCGCGCCGATAAGGCCGATGTTCGGTCCCTCGGGAGTCTCGATGGGGCACATGCGCCCGTAGTGGGAGCTGTGCACGTCGCGCACCTCGAAGCCAGCCCGCTCGCGCGAGAGCCCGCCGGGGCCGAGAGCGGAGAGCCTCCGCTTGTGGGCAAGCCCCGAGAGCGGGTTGTTCTGGTCCATGAACTGGCTGAGCTGGCTCGTGCCGAAGAACTCCTTGGTCGCAGCTACCACGGGCCGGATGTTGATGAGGGTCTGGGGGGTGATCGCCTCGACGTCCTGGGTCGTCATGCGCTCGCGCACAACGCGCTCCATGCGCGAGAGGCCCACGCGAACCTGGTTCTGGATGAGCTCGCCCACCGAGCGGATGCGGCGGTTGGCGAAGTGGTCCTGGTCGTCGATCCGGTAACCGGCCTCGCCGTCCGCGAGGTGGAGCATGTAGGTGGCCGTAGCGAGGATCTCCGCGGGGCTGAGCACGCTCTGGTCGGGCTCCGGGCGCTCGAGCTCGATCCCCAGGGACTCGGTGATGCGGTCCATCTCCGGGCGGAGCTTGCGGTTCAGCTTGTAGCGCCCGACCCTCGTGAGGTCGTAGCGCTTGGGGTTGAAGAAGGCGTTGTCGAAGTAGACGCGCGCAGCGTCGAGGGAGAGGGGCTCACCCGGCCTCGCGCGCTTGTAGATCTCCAAGAGTGCCTCGTCGCGCGTCGGCGCGAGCTCGCGCTCGCGCTCCCACTGCCCCTCCAGGAAGTCGAAGTGCCTGACGAAACGCTCCAAGAAGGCATCTTCCTCGTAGCCGAGGGCGCGCAGCAGCACGAACAGGGATATCCGACGCTTGCGGGCCACGCGGGCACCGGCAGTGACGTCCTTGGAGGGCTTGGCCTCCACGTCGAGCTCTATCCACTCGCCGCGATAGGGATGGATGGTCGCGGTGACGATCGTCTTCGCGTCGCGCCCGGGCTGGAAGATCACCCCCGGCGAGCGCACGAGCTGGCTCACCACCACCCGCTCGGTGCCGTTCACGATGAAGGTGCCCTGGTCGGTCATCACGGGGAAGTCCCCCATGAACACCGTCTGCTCTTTGATCTCCCCGGTGGCCGCGTTCATGAAGCGCGCCCGGACGAACACCGGGGCGGCGAAGGTCATGTCCTTCTCCTTGCACTCCTCGACCGAGAACTTGGGAGGGGGGCGAAGGTCGGGGTCCGTGGGGTCGAACTCGAGCTCCAGGCTGAGCTGGCCGGTGAAGTCCTCGATGGGGCTTATGTCCCTGAACGCGTCGGCCAGGCCCTTGTCGAGGAACCACTGGAACGAGTCGCGTTGGATCGCCACCAGGTCGGGCAGCGGCAGGACCTCGTCGAGGTTGGAGAACGAGAAGCGTTCCGGGCTTGCGGAGCGTGCGGGCAACGGCCTACTCCTCCCAGCTAGGGCGCGGACAGGGACTTGACGCCGACATCAGGAACTTGCTCGCCGTGGATGCAGCCGCTCGCGCCGCGCGGTCACCTGTGAAACACCCTGATAGGGGGCGAACGACGCGAGAGGCGCGCGGCATTCAGGCGTTGCAGGCAGTGGTGGCGCGAGTGGGGAGCACGGCAACCGTATAGCTTACGCGCTTCGGCGCGGCAATGCAAGTCCAGCCTGAACCCCGCCCCCAACCCGGGCCTGAAGCCAGCCCCGAGAGGGCGTCGAACAAAGGTTACGACGCCCACCTGGGCACGTCAAGGACCAAGCGGCGCGCTGCCCGCCGGCAAGTGCACGGCCGCTCCGCGGCCACTTGTAGTAGTATGCGACTATGGCAATGACAGTTATCGAGGTCGCCCGAAGGACCGGCCGGGACCCTGAGACGGTTCGCCGATGGATACGTTCGGGGAAGCTGCGCGCATCCAAGGTGGGTCTCCAGCACCTGATCGAGGAGGAGGACGTTCGGTCAATGCAGTTGGATACCTCCTCGTTACCTGGAGCGTTCCCTGCCGGCTGGGGCTCGACGGCGACCGGTGAGCCGATGCCCGACGTGGTCGACCTCGTGCGTGAAGGGCGTCGCGGTCACTGATGCTCGTAGTGCTCGACGCGAGCGTCGCTCTGCGTGTGGCCTTGGAGTCCGAGGGGTTTTCACTGCTCAGCGGGCATCAGCTCGCGGCACCGGGGCTCCTGCGCTACGAGGTGCTCTCGGCGCTTCATGCCGCCTTGTGGCGCGGGCAAGTGACCCGTCAGCTCGCGGACATCGCCTCGAGCCGTCTGGCCAAGGCACCCATCGAGTACACCACCGATGCCCGGGTGCTCGAGCGCGCGTGGGGTGTGGCCGAGGAGCGTGGTTGGGCGAAGCTCTACGACGCTTGCTACATAGCGCTCGCTGCGCTCCGCCGCTGCCCCCTCGTGAGCGCGGACGAGCGGTTGCTACGCGGGGTTAGAGGAGCCGTGGAAACCCTGACGCCGGCACAGCTCGTGGGCGCCTGAACTGCTCCTGGCAGGCCGGCCACGTGCCGGGTCAGCGCGATCCACTTCGATCCACTTGAACGGGTATCATGCGCCGCTGCTGACGACCTGTTGCTGGGAGGCGCTATGTCGGGCAGGATGACTCGCTGGGTGGTAGCTGGGCTCGTGGCTGCGGGAATGGCCTCGGGCGCCACCGCTGCCGTGCTCGCTCTCGGTGGGGGCAGCGCCGCCGCCAGCGGGCCGACCGTCTGCACCTGGACGGCCGCGGCCGCGGGCAGCGGCACGGCCTACTGGAGCGTGGCGGGCAACTGGAACTGCGGATCCGGGACGGGCAACGGCCCCCCTGCGACAGCCGACGCGGTTGTGTTCCCGGCAACGATCCCCTCTGCCGCGACGGCGGCAACCCCCTCCCTCGACATCTCGACCCCTATTCTCGCGAGCATCACCTTCGAGAACAGCTACACGCTCGGCATCACCTCGACTAGCACCACCATCTCCCTCGACCCGGGCGCCGACGGCGTGTCGGGCAACGTGGCAATCTCCGACACGAGCGCGAGCGCCACTCCTTCCATAGGCACGCCGGGCTCCCCCGAGGGGACCATATCCATCACGGGGGACGCCACAGTCGAGTCTGCTGGCGGCCTCCTCCTGAACGCCGCGCTCTCCGGTGGCTCCTCGACCGACACGCTCACCTTCGGCACCACCTCGAGCTCGACATACATCGGCAGTGTCGCTATCGAGGAGCCGGCCACGTATGCCGACACCTCGACCGTGGTGGCAAGCGGCAACCTGTACAACAAGGCCAACAACGCCCTTCCCACGACCACGTCTCTCGAGGTGACCGGCGGCTACGACCTTGCCGGCTACTCGCAGACCCTCGCAGGCCTGACTGGGACACTCGGGGATGTCTTCTCCAACACGGGAGCGCCCACGCTCACCGTGGACTCATCGGGCTCGGATACCTACGGAGGTAGCCTCCGGAACGGGCTCGCGCTCGCCGACGCCGGCGCCGGGCCGCTCACGCTCGACGGCACGAGCACCTATACCGGCGCGACGACGGTCGCATCGGGTGCCGAGCTGGTCCTGTCCAGCTCCGGCGCGCTCGGCTCCACCTCCGGCGTCACCGTGGACAGCGGTGGGAGCCTCGCCATCGACAACGCAGGGACCCCTCTCAGCTTCAGCTCGCCGCTCACCCTCGGGAGCGGAGTTAGCGGGGCCGCCTCCCTCCTCGACACTGGGACGACGGGCGGGGATACCTGGGCCGGCACTGTCGCGCTCACGAGCGGATCGAGCTACGTAGTGGCGAACCAGAGCTCCTTGCCCGGGAGCACCTTCACGCTCTCGGGGACGATCACGCCCGGCTCGAGCGCGGGCACCCTCGTCGTCGACGTGAGCACCTCGGGAGGATCGGTCGAGTTGTCGGGCACGAATGCGGACTTCCCAGGTGGCATCCTCGTGAACTCCGGCACGCTCGTGGGCGCGTCCGCGGACGCGTTCGGTCCGGGCACATCAGGCTGCCTCAACTTCTCCACCGGGGCATGCACCGTCACGGCGTCGGGCACGAATGCGTCGGTAGAGCTCTCGAGCGGATCGGGCGGCATAACGATACCCGCGGGAATCGGTGCCGAGCTCGCCGGCGGCAGCACCCTCGACGGTCTTGGCGCGACAGGGAAGACCGACACCTGGTCGGGCCCGATCGAGCTCGGCTGCTCGGGCTGTGGCGCCTCCGCGAACCTCGAATCGTCCGGGGGAGCGCTCGATCTGCCCGGCGTCATCTCCACGGCCTCGGGAGCTACATCGGGGACGCTCGTCACTACGGCCTTCAGCGGGCCGGGCATAGTCCTGTCGGGGAGCAACACCTATACGAGCGCCGTCGAGGTCGCCGGAGGCACGCTGATCGCGAACAGCGCCGGAGCACTCTCGAGCGCCACGCCGACCGTCACCGTCGACACCAGAACAACGCTCGACCTCGGGGCGTCAGGCACCTTCGCGAACCATATAACCGGGGGAGGCTCGCTCGTCTCTGACCCGGGATCGGGCGGGACCGTGACACTCAGCAGCACGAACACCTACACCGGGACTACGACGCTCTCCTCGGGCACGCTCGACATCACGAATGGCGGCGCGCTGGGCGGAGCGGGTGGGGGAACCGTCACCGTCGACTCCGGAGCGACGCTCGAGCCCTACAGCTCTGGGATCACGCTCCCGAACGACATCTCGGCAGCGGGCGGCTCCACTATCGCTGCAGGCTCGCCCTGTGGTACGACCACGGGCTGCACCATCGCGGGGAGCCTCAGCCTCACGGGTGCAGTATCGATCGATGCGCAGACTGACACGAACTTCTACTTCACCGGAAAGGTGAGCGGCACCGGCTCGATCACGACGGACGGTCCGTACACGACCCACCTCGAGAATTCGAGCAACAGCTACTCGGGCGGTACCACAGTCGCGACCGGGGGAACGCTCGTGGTCAGCGCATCGGGAGCGCTCGGTACCGGCACCGTCACCGACCTCGGGAACGGACCGATAGTGCTCCGTCCCGGGGTGACCGAGTCGAACCAGCTAGACATCTCGGGGTCCAGCTACTGCGGCGGCGAGCTTTGCAGCTCGGGTTCGGGTCCGGGCATCTCCTACTGGGGCGGCCCTATCACCTTGGAGGGCGCCACCTCGCTCGCGGCGGGCTCGGGCGACGAGCTGGTCGTCACGGGCAACATCTCGGGCAACTACGGCTTGACCACGGCCGGCAGCGGCCAGGTGCTGCTCTCGGGCGCCAACTCCTACACCGGGGGAACAGCGGTCACCGGCAACATGCTCGAGGTGGCGTCCTCAGGCGCGCTCGGCGGCACGCCCGGCACGCCAGGCTCCGGCGGGGCGGTGAGTGTGGATGCCGGCAGCACTCTGCAGCTCGCATCGGGTTCCTCCAACCCGGCTTGCCTGCCGCCGGGCATGGCTGCACCTTCGAGCTTCAGCCTCCCGAACGACGTCGTGCTGAACGGCACCGGGCTGAACGGCCACGAGGTGATAGACAACTGCGAGGGCACGAACACGATCTCCGGCAACGTGATCCTCCAGGGGAGCACCGTGCCTATCGACGTGAACTGCACTTCGTCGCTTACGGCTTGCCAGTCGACCGACAGCCTCACGCTCTCGGGGGTGGTAAGCGACTCCGGTGGCTCATATGGCCTCGAGCTCGGCAACGGATCCGGCGGGGTGAACGGGCAGCTCACCCTCTCGGGCACGAACACCTACACCGGGACTACGACGGTGACAACCGGCACGCTCGACGTGACCGGATCTATCACCTCCTCCTCGGGGGTCACGCTCTACGGCGGGAACGTCCTAGAGGGCACCGGCAGTGTGCCCGCCATAACGACGAGTGGCTGCAGCACCAGCCCCTGCACGATCTACCCGGGGGACGCGCCGGGAACGCTCACCTCCACGGGCTATGCGAACCTGTCTGCTTCTGGGTCGACCCTCCAGGTGTCCCTCGCCGGCACATCGGCTGGCACCTACAGCCAGCTCGTGGCCGACGGCGCCGACATATCGGGCACGAACCTGGATCTCACCACGGTCACCCCTGGCTACTACGGGGCTCGCTTCGACATACTCCACAACACCTCCAGCTCAGCTCTCACGGGAGAGCTTTCCTACCAGGGATCGCCGCTCAGCGAAGGCGAGGTGTTCTCCGCAGGGGGCCAGAAGCTCCAGATCACCTACACCGGGTCGCCAACCGGCGGGGCAGGCACCGGGCACGACGTGGTGCTCACGAACGTGACGAACCCTCCCGCAGCTCCTGCCACACCGGTTGTGAGCTCCGTATCGCCTACGTCTGGGCCCCCGGCTGGTGGCACGAGCGTCACGATCACGGGCTCGAACCTCCTCGACACGGCCTTGGTGGACTTCGGCTCCACGCCTGCAGAGTCCTTCGACGTGGTCTCTGCGAGCCAGATAGACGCGATCTCACCTGCTGGGAGCACCGGCAATAGCGTGAACGTGACGGTCACGACCCCAGGGGGCAGCTCTGCCACCTCGTCTTCGGACCTCTTCACCTACGTGGCTGCGATACCACCGGGCTTTCACCCGATAACCCCGACGCGCATCTGCGACACGAGGGACGCGAACCCCTCTGGCCTCTCAGGCACAGCCCTCACCAACTGCGAGGGAAAGGCCCCAGGCACAGGCGGGGTACTGACGATCCAGGTGGATGCGAGCGCAGTCGCCTTGAACGTGACCGTCGTAGACCCGAGCGCAAATGGCTTTATCACCCTCTACCCAGCAGGTGAGCCAACTCCTGGCACTTCGAGTGTGAACTTCCAAGCGGGCAGCATCCGCTCGAACATGGTGATGGTCGGCCTCTCCTCTTCGGGCCAGGTCGCCATCTACAACCACGCAGGCACCACGAACCTCGTGGTGGACCTAGAGGGCTACGTAGGCCCAGAGACAACCCCTGGGACCGGCCTCTATGTTCCTCTCACGCCTAGTCGCATATGTGACACGAGGACCAACGAGGCCACCAATCCCTGCACGGGCCTCGCACCTGCAGCAGGTGGGACCATGAGCTTCCCCGTCACAGGCGAGGGACCGGTCCCCTCCTCAGGGGTCGCAGCAGTGATAGCCACGGTCACAGCCATAGATCCCACGGCTGGTGGCTTCTTGTCCCTCTACCCAACAGGTGGGAGCCTGCCTGTTGTCTCCCAGCTCGACTACGCCCGAGGGAGCATCACAGCGAACTCGGTGATCCTCCCTGTGGGCAAGGCCGGCGAGGTGTCCATCTACTCCTATGCAGGAGCACCTGAGATCACAGTCGACGTGGAGGGCTACATAACAGATGCCTCTAACCCCTCTGCGACCGGCTCGGTCCTCGTGCCTGCTGCTACACCGGCTCGGATCTGTGACACCCGGGCGGGTAACCCCTCCAACCTCTCTGGGGCTGCTCTCACCAACTGCGAGGGAAAGACCTTGGGGCCCAATGGGACACTCAGTATCCAGGCAACCGGGCTCGCCGGCGTGCCAGCGGATGCGACCGCAGTCATAGTGAACATCACAGCCACGAACACGACGGCCTCGTCGTACCTGACGGCATACCCGACTCCGTCGGGTTCTACAACACAGCCGGCAGGTGCGACCCGGCCGCTGACCTCGGTACTCGACTGGCAAGCAGGCCAGACGATCGCAGATGGCGTGGTCCTGCCCGTGGGCAGCGGCGGCACCGCGCCCACAGGCGCCTATGGCGCCGTAAGCCTCTACAACTACACCGGATCGGCTGACGTGGTCGTAGACGTGGTGGGCTGGGCTGTTCCATAGAGCACCTGAGGTGCTGTGCCCTAGAGCACCTGAGGTGCTGTGCCGCCGACGAGTTGGCGGCTCGCCCTACTTGTCCTACTTGAGCTCGACCGTCGCTCCGGCTGCCTCGAGCTGAGCCTTCGCCTTCTCGGCGTCGTCCTTCGTGGCCTTCTCGAGCACGGGCTTGGGCGCTCCGTCGACCAGGTCCTTGGCCTCCTTCAGGCCGAGATTGGTGAGCGAGCGCACCTCCTTGATGACCTGGATCTTCTTGTCGCCGGCTGAGGTGAGAACAACGTCGAACTCGTCCTTCTCGTCCTCTGCGGACGCCGCGTCGGCACCGCCCGCCGCTGCCGGTGCAGCCGCGACGGCCACCGGCGCTGCCGCGGTCACCCCGAAGCGCTCCTCGAAATCCTTCAGCAGCTCCGCGAGCTCGATGACGCTCAGCGCGGCGATACCGTCGAGTATCTGGTCCTTGGTCAATGTCTTGTCAGCCATGTCGGCTCAACTCCTCCTGGTGGTTTGTCTACTAGCTGGGTTCGTCGGACGCTTCGGTCTCGGAAGCAGCCTGGTCCGCTACTTCCGCCTCGGGCTCAGCCGCGACCTCGGGGGCCGCCTCGGGCGGGTCCGCTACCTCGGGCTCGGCCGCTACCTCGGGCTCAGCCGCCGCCTCGGGCTCAGCCGCGACCTCGGGCGGGTCCGCTACCTCGGGCTCGGCCGCGATCTCGGCCGCTACCTCGGGGGCGGGCTCGGCCGCGGGGGCAACTTCGGGGGCGACCCCGGCGCCCGCTTCAGAGCGCCGCAGGTCGACGAGAGCCGAAAGGCCGTAGGCCAGGTTGCGCGGAAGGGCCTGCAGCAGACCGGCAAGCTGCTGCATCGGGGCAGCCAGCATCCCGGCGAAGCGAGCGAGCATCACCTCGCGCGACGGCAGCTCCGCCAATGCTGCCAGCTCCGCGGGGCTGAGAAGGCCCTCGCCCAGGATCCCACCCTTCAGCACCAGGTGCGGGTTGGCCCTCGAATAGTCGCGCAGCGCCTTGGCCACGGCCGTGATCTCGCCGGACACGAACGCAATGGCCGTCGGTCCCGTCAGCCATGGTGATATTCCCTGATGGGGCCCGCCGTCTACAGCCCGCCTCACCAGGGTGTTCTTGAACACCTTGTACTCCCCGCCTGCGGCTGCGAGAGTCGTGCGAAGCTGGGCCATCTCCGCCACGCTGAGGCCGCGGTACTCGGTCAAGACGGCCGCCGTCGAAGAGGCGAGGCGCTCGCGCACCTCCTCCACCACTGCTACCTTCTCCGGTCTCGGCTCGTCCATCCAGCGCTCCTCCCTGCGGGCAATGCCCTTTGCTGCCGCACAGCCGCCATGCAGGGGACGCTCGTTACCCGAACCAAACGGGTGATGGTCGTCGCCTGCTCGGGCGGACCCTTGGGTCCCTTCGCACCGCCGAGGCGATGAACCGGAGGTCTGTGGCGAACAGCTTGCCAGAACTGCGATCTACACCTGCTCACTTGCACCGGCCGACCCGATGGCTCCCACGGGTGTGCCAGGCCTGCGAACTTTCGCACTCTACTTCATCCAGGTCGACCTCGCACATCCGCGGCCGGCACGGGCCCGGCAGAGGGGCCTGCACGCCGACCTTTGCCGGCGCACGCTCTCAGGCCGAGGCGGCGAGCTCCTCCTCGGTGAGCCTGACGCGCAGAGGATCTACACGCACACCGGGCCCCATGGTGGACGAGAGCGTCACGCTCCGGAGGTAACGGCCTTTTGCGGCAGCCGGCTTGGCGCGGACCAGCTCGTCCACCACCGCCACGACATTCCGCACGATCCTCCCGCGGTCGAAGGAGACCTTGCCGACCCGGACATGGACGTTGCCGACCCTGTCGGTGCGGTACTCGACGCGCCCGCCCTTGAACTCGGCTACCGCCCTGCCGACATCCGTCGTGACAGTGCCGGTCTTCGGGTTCGGCATCAGCCCGCGGGGCCCGAGCACCCGGCCCAGCTTTCCCACCTGACCCATGAGGTCCGGAGTCGCGATCGCCACGTCGAAGTCAAGGAAGCCGCCCTCGATCCTCGCCACGAGGTCGTCGGCACCGACAGCGTCGGCGCCAGCCTCGCGAGCCTCGGCTGCCGCGTCGCCCGCGGCGAAGGCAATGACCCGTGCAGTGCGACCGGTCCCCTCGGGCAGGGTGAGGGTTCCGCGGACGATCTGGTCTGCCTTGCGCGGATCGACGCCGAGCCTTATCGCAAGCTCCACCGTTTCGTCGAAGCCGGCGGTCGCCGCCTCCTTCACCAGGTCCACTGCCGACACCAGGTCGTAGAGCTTCTCCCTGTCGAAGCGCTCGAGCACCGCTCGGTATTTCTTTCCTCTCTTCACCTTCGCTCCTGTCTGTCCGTCAAGCCCTTGGGCACTCAGCCGGCCACCACGAGGCCCATCGAGCGCGCGGTGCCGGCAACCTGGCGCTTGGCCGCTTCGAGGTCGGCGGTGTTGAGGTCGGGGAGCTTGATCTTCGCGATCTCCTCGATCTGGGCATCGGTCACTGTCCCGACCTGGTCGCGCCCCGAGGCGGCCGAGCCCTTCTCGAGTCCTGCAGCCTGCCTCAACAGGAACGGCGTCGGGGATGTCTTCAGCACGAAGCTGAAAGAGCGGTCGTCGAAGATCGTGATCTCTACGGGGACAACGGACCCGCGCTGGGACTCCGTGGCAGCGTTGTACTGCTTGCAGAACTCCATTGTCTGCACCCCGTGGGGACCGAGCGCCGTGCCGACCGGAGGCGCTGGGGTGGCGCCGCCGGCAGGAAGCTGGATCTTCACCACTGCGATGGTCTTCTTCTTGGCCATGTCTCGATCGTCTCCTCGGATTATCGGAACAAACGTGCCCGCTCAGAGGCTGCGGGTGCCTCGGCGCGAGCCCTCGGGAGCTTCGGGCAGCAGGCGACCCGGGTCACCCGACGGCCGCCACCTGCGGGTCGAGCGAGAGGTCACAGCTTTGCCACCTGACCAAACTCCAGCTCCACGGGCGTCTCACGCCCGAAGATGTTGACGAGCACCTTCAGCTTGAGCTGGTCCTCGTTTATGTCGTCGATCTGGCCGGAGAAGTCGGCAAAGGGGCCTTCCTTCACCCGCACCGTCTCACCGATCTCGTACGCGAGGCGCGGGCGCGACTTCTTTGCAGGCTCGGCGCCCTCGACCTTCACCTGCAGGATGCTCTCCACCTCCTTACGCGAGAGCGGCGTCGGCTTGGTGCCCGGACCCACGAAGCCGGTGACCCCGGGGGTGTTACGGATCACCGACCACGAGTCGTCGTCGAGCGCGCAGCGCGTGAGGAGGTAGCCGGGGAACACCTTCTTCTGGACGACCACCTTCTTGCCGGCCTTGAACTCGACTACGTCCTCCATCGGAATGACGACCTCGAATATCCGGTCCTCCATGTTCATGGAGACGATCCGGCTCTCGAGGTTCGACTTCACCTTGTTCTCGTAGCCGGCGTAAGTATGCACGACGTACCAGCTTCCCGGCCTGTCGTACGGGCTCTCGCGCAGAGGGGCCACGTCCTCGGCATCCTCGGCATCCTCTAGCGCCGCGTCGTCCTCGAGCGCCGCGTCGTCCTCGAGCGCCGCGTCGTCCTCGACATCCTCGACCCCCGGGCCGTCCACGTAGACGTCTGCGTCGTCGGATCCCACCTCTGCGCGCTCGGGCGCCTCGGTGCCCGGCTCACCGGGCAGGCTGCCGGCTGGCATCTCGTTCTGGGCTGTGTCGGTCATGGCCTCGCCTGGGTTTCCGGACTAGTTGGTCGCGCTGTCACAGATCCAGCGTATTGGCACACAGGACCTCTCGAGAGAGCAGTTGGTGGAGCGGTTGGTAGAGCAGTTGGTAGAGCAGTTGGGACGGTCATGGCGTGAAGAGGAAGGCGGCGCCCTTGGCAAAGGCGTAGTTGAGAACGAAGATCAGGGCGATCAGCAGCACGAGGGTTATGAGCACCACCACAGTGGAGTTCACGACCTCGCTGCGGGTGGGCCAGGCAACCTGGCGAAGCTCCGAGCGTATCTCACGGACGAACTCGCTCACACGACCGGGAATCGTCCTCTCCGGCTGGGACGAAGGGCGCGGTGGGCGACCCGCCGTGGGCGGCGGCCGGCGCTGCGCGGGAGAGCCATCGGCCTCGAGCTGGCCTTGGCGCTGCATCATGCGCTTCATCTCTCGGTTCACTGCTCGGCGGCCTTTCGACGCGTTGGCTGGCTACATCGGTGCGTGGCAGGGCAGGAGGGACTCGAACCCCCAACCGCCGGTTTTGGAGACCGGTGCTCTACCAGTTGAGCTACTGCCCTCCGCCGGCTGGACCCGAACTCTTCGGGTCGACCAATCAGGGGCGCTCAGAGCCTACCACCGGGTCGCTGGGAGTGAACGAGCGGGAACCCGCAGGTCGGGAGGCTCAGCGGGTTTCCTTGTGGAGAGTCTGGGCGCGGTCGAACTTGCAGTACTTCTTCAGCTCCAGGCGCTCGCGGTCGTTCTGCTTGTTCTTCATGGTCACGTAGTTCCTGCGCTTGCAGACCTCGCAAGCAAGCGTCACCTGGACCCTCTTCTCGTTCTTGGCCACCGGAGCCTCCTCCCAGCCTGCTCGAACCTGCTTCTCACTAGAACCTGCTTCTCACTGGCACCTGCTTCTGCCTGGCACCCCTCGGGTGGTAGCGGCGGCGGGACTCGAACCCGCGACCCCACGATTATGAGCCGTGTGCTCTGACCGACTGAGCTACGCCGCCTGGCGAGCCTCCTGTGGGAATCGAACCCACGACACCAGCCTTACCATGGCTGTGCTCTGCCGACTGAGCTAAGGAGGCAACACGCGGGTATCGGAGGATACCATGCCGGGGCGCGCTAAAGCGCGGCGGGTCTAGTGAATACGATCGGGTCCCGTGCTCCGCTCCTTGGTCATCGCTTCCGCAACGCTGCTCGTCTTGCTCGGCATTGTCGCCTACGTAGTTCACGCAAACCACAGCGGCTCTCCGACCAAGCAGGCTGCCGGCGCGACGGCGTCCTCTTCGGGTGCGGCGCAGGGCACGAGCGGGCCGACCTGTCCATTGACTGGGACGCCGGCACCGGCGGGATCCGTGCCTGCCCGCCCCGCTATGGCGGTGAAGATCGGGAACAACCCGTCCGCGCTCCCACAGAGCGGGCTCAGCCATGCAGACGTAGTCTTCGAGGAGCCGATAGAGGGCGCCATCACGCGGCTCCTGGCCATCTTCCAGTGCCACGAGGCGCAGCGGGTGGAACCTGTCCGTTCCACCCGCTGGATCGACAGCCAACTGCTTCCCCAGTTCGGTCACCCCGGATTCGCCTTCGCGGGGGGCATACTGCCGGACGAGCACCTGATTGCCCGATCGGGAGTCTTCGACCTCGACTTCACCCGCTACTACGACGCGTACTCCCGCAGCTCGAGCCGCTACGCGCCCAACAACCTCTACACATCCACTAAGCGGCTGTGGGCCATCGACAAGTCGCGCACGCCTCCCAAACCCATCTTCTCCTTCTCGAAGATCCCGCCGCCGGGCACAACGCTGAGCGCGGTGGATCTCACCTGGTCCTCCATCGCCTCGGTCCAGTGGAAGTGGGACCCCACCAGCGCGACCTGGGTTCGCTACCTCGGAGGCCAGCCTGAGACGACTGCTGCCGGCAACACCGTCCAGGCGGCAAACGTCGTGGTCGAAACTGTCCACGTAACGGCAGGACCTTACGCGGAGGACGCGCAGCTGGCCCACGGGGTGAGGAGCCAGACGGTGGGCAGCGGACCTGCTCTCGTCATGCGCAACGGGATCGCCATTACTGCCACATGGGAACGTTCGTCGATCTACAACCCCACGCGCTTCATAGGCAGGAGCGGAGCTCCCATCTCGCTCGCGCCAGGGAACACCTGGGTGGAGCTGCTTCCGACATACGGAAAGATCACCGAGGTGCCCTGAGCGGATCACGCTGCGGGCGACCGACAGCGAAACGTTGTGCCAATAACCCTCGACGCTCGATCCGCGCTGTCCTACCGTGCACCGACGATGCAGCGGAACCTCACTCCGTTTACCAGCCGCTTCGGGCGCCTGCTCGCAAACTCGGCTTCCAGCATCCTGGTGGTCCTTGCAGCCCTTTGCGGCCTACCTGCCGGAACGGCGAGCGCGGCTGACACGCCACCTCGTCCTCACGCCTACACCCAAGGTGCTGTCCTGCCCTACGGAGACGCCACCGACTACGGCTCTCTCTCCGGCTCGACACTGAACGCCCCTCTGACGGCAATGGCACGTGCCCCTGAAGGGCAGGGATACTGGCTCGCCGCCGCCGACGGGGGCGTTTTCGCCTTCGGAGACGCCCAGTTCTACGGGTCGATGGGGGGCAAGCCGCTTGGCGCGCCAGTAGTCGGCATCGCGGCCACGCCCGACGGCAAGGGCTACTGGCTCGTTGGCGCCGACGGGGGCGTGTTCTCCTTCGGAGACGCCCAGTTCTACGGGTCGATGGGAGGCCAGCCGATGAACGCCTCGGTCGCGGGCATCGCGGCCACTCCCGACGGCAAGGGCTACTGGCTCGTAGGCGCTGACGGGGGCGTGTTCACCTTCGGTGACGCCCAGTTCTACGGGTCGAATGGGAGCGAGGTTCCCACGCCCCCTGTGGCGGCGATAGTCCCTACAGTGGGCGGCCGCGGGTACTGGCTGCTCGAGCCCGACGGCGTCGACTACAGCTTCAGCGCACTCCCGTCACCACCTGCGTCCGCGCTCGAGGAGTCGATCGTCAGCATCGCGGCAAGCCAGGTTGCCCCTGACCCGGACGTCTCCGCGGGTGCCTTCTGCAATCCATACGGGCCCTGCGAAGAGTGGTGCGCCCTCTTCGCTACCTGGGTATGGCAGCAGGCGGGCATACCCATACCTTCGTACCCATTCGTTGGAAGCGTCTACGACTGGGTGAGGGCACACGGCTTGGCGCTGACGCCGAACCAGGTCCCGGCGCCGGGCGATGCAGTCTTCTACGGCACGGGACCGGCCACGGTGGCCACCTCCGTGCACATTGGCATTGTCGCGCAGGTCTGGCCCGAAGGCTTCATAACAACGGTCGAGGGAGATGCCGGCCCCGGCCCGGTCGGCAAGCTGTCGGTGGTGGTGAACGGACCCTTCCTCCCCTCCGACTCTGCCAGCTATAACGGGTTTCCCATCTACGCCTTCGGCCAACCCGTGCCCTGAGCGAAGGCGACGGTAAAGCACGCCGGAGCGCTGTCTGGTATTGCACGGGTCTGGGGTGGGTCTGGGGTGGGTCTGGGGTGGGTCGCACCGCCCCGCCCCAGATGTCACATCACTTCGCCCGACAAGCCGCTCAGGGGATCGGTCCGTTCGCAAGCGTAAGCGTCGCCGTGTGGGTGTTGCCCGACGGACCCATCCAGCGCAGCGTCGCAGCTTCGCCTGGACGTGTGCCTGCCATGGCTGCCGTCAACGCCGATGGCGAGCTGATCGACTTTCCGTCGAAGCCGGTTATCACATCACCCGCGGCTATCCCCGCCTGAGCTGCAGGCTCTCCGGATATGACACCGACAACCAGGGCGCCCGAGCTGGCCGGGGCAACGGCCTGCCCGCCGAAGCCCGACCCGAAGCCCGACCCGAAGCCCGACCCAAAGCCCGGACTCTGCGCGGCTCCTACGCTCGTCACCTCCACGCCCAAGAACCCTGGCTGGCCTATCACCACGCCGTTGCCAGCGTGCCCTGCCACGATCTGGTCTGCAACCGAAGTCACCGTGTCGACAGGGATAGCGAAGGCCACGTTCGACACCGTTGCCCCGGACCCGCTGCCGGCCGCTGCCGTGTCCATGCCGATCACCTGGGCCGCAGCGTTGAGCAGCGGGCCGCCAGAGTCACCGGAGCTTATCGGCGCGTCGGTCTGGAGCATCCCCGTCAGGTGCTCGGTCGCCCCGTTCGGAGCCCCCGCAGTCACCGAGCGATCGAGGGCCGATATCGTGCCCTCGGTGACCGAGGGTGCGCCAGGGAGATCGAGGGCGTTGCCGATTGCGACCACGGCATCCCCGACCGCGACGCTCGAGGAGTTGCCGAGCGTCACCGTCGGCAGCCCGGTGATGCCTTCGATCTGCAAGACGGCAACGTCGGCCTTGGCGTCCGTGCCTATGACTCGGGCTGCGTAGGACCCGCTGTGCCCGGCAATCTTCACCGACACCTTCGACGCGCCCTCTACTACGTGGTTGTTGGTCACGACCTCACCCGATGGCGTGACGATCATTCCGGTGCCGGCTGCGCTGCCCTGGCCGAAGGCAAGGGTCGAGGTGATGTCGACGACGGCAGGCTCCACCTTCTGGGCGATCTTGGTCACGTTGATCGTGGAAGCGGGCTGGTTGACACTGCTCGCTGCTGCCACCGGCAGGGGCGACCGGTCGACCGGGGCAGATCCCCCGTTACCGCCAGTGAGCGCGTAAGTGATGCCACTCCCGAGCCCGGCAGCAACAAGAAGGGAAGCCGCCACGACCACCACAGCGACCTTGCGCTTAGCCGAACGCCCCGAGCCGGTCGGACCGTCGGGACCGTTGGGACCGTTGGGACCGTCGGGACCGTCGGGACCCCAGGTGGATCCGCGTGCCCATTCCTGGCCGGTCGGGCCGTCGGGACCCCAGGTGGATCCGCGTGCCCATTCCTGGCCGGTCGGACCGCCGGCACCCCAGGTGGATCCGCGTGCCCATTCCTGGCCTGCTAGCACGCCTGGTCCGGCACTGCCGGGCTCCTCCGGCCGAGGGGGGAGCTGCTCGCCGAGGGGGAGCAGCTCGGACGCACTCCAGGAAGCCCCCCATGGCAGGTCCTCACTCGGGCTACCTGCGCTCGGGCTGGCAGTGCCGGCGTCTCTGGCTGCTTCGCCAGCGTCCCTGGCTGATTCGCCAGCGTCGAGGCGGGCAGCGCCCTCCTCGGGGGCGTCAGCTGCACCTTCCTCGGGTCCGAAACGTTGTCCCGTGCTCATGGCTTCCGTCCCTCTCTCTTCATCCGTTCTCCATTGCGAGCCCTAGGGTCCCCTTGGCTATGCCGTTCTCGTGACATGGTGCTCCCCATTCCTGACAGCCGCCTGAGAGCCCTCTGTGGAACTTCGTAGAACAGAACGGGGGCTCATGAGCCCGTCGGCACGACCCGAGATCACTACGATCGACCCGGTGGACGAGGAGACGAGCACCAAGGACCAGGCCGAGGCACAGCGCAGCACGATGCTGCGGGGAAGGATCTGGCCACTTCGCCTTGCCACCGAGCACGATGCCGAGGCGATACGTTCGATCTACAACGCAGAGGTGATCGGCTCCACCGCTACCTTCGATCTCGAAGCGCGAACGGAGGCCCAACAACTGACCTGGATAGCAGAGCACCAAGGGGCGCATCCCGCCCTTGTCGCGCTCGATGGCGAGGACGTGATCGGGTTCGGCTCGCTATCGCCCTACAGGGACCGACCCGCGTACTCGACGACGGTTGAGGACTCGGTCTACGTCGCTTCGACCCACAGGGGTGTCGGCGTCGGACATGCCATCCTCGGGGAGCTCGTGCGCTTGGCGTCCGAGCATGGCTTCCACACCGTGATAGCCCGCATTGGCGCGGCCAACGCGGCTTCGACGAGCGTGCACACAAAGTGCGGGTTCGTCATGGTGGGGATAGAGCGCGAGATCGGGCGCAAGTTCGGCCGCTGGCTCGATGTCGCAGTCATGCAGAAAATGCTCTAGCCGCCCGCGGAGCGCGATTGACGGGCTGCCTTGGGCCGGTAGGCGTGGGCAGAGTCAGGCGTTGGCAGAGTCAGGCGTTGGCAGAGTCAGGCGTTGGAGGGTGCCAGACCAGGAGCGTCCGAGCGGTCTCCCCCAGCCGAGGGTGGCTTGGGCGGCACCAGCCTCTGGCGATCCCACGGCGTGAGCGGCACCGTGAGCACCGCGAGCAGCACGAGCAGGGCAGCCGCCATGGCAAGCGGGTTCGCGTGGACCAGCTCGTCGAACAGCTGCTTGCCGCCAGGCAGCCCGATGAACGCTGACGAGATCGAGAGCGCGATGATCACCGACCTGATCTTCCCGACCGCAACCGGCGCCAGGACTATGAGCCCCCAGGACAGGTACCAAGGCTGCACTACGGGGCCAAGGATGACCACGAGGAGGAAAGTGATCCCCATGGCTCTGAGACTGCCCACGCGTTCGGAGTTCCACAACAGCCACAGGCCAGCCACCCCCGCCGCGAGGAGACTGAGCACTCGGACGAGCGACAGCATGACGTGCACTGGGACTCCCACCCCAACCCCATGAACCAGGTGGCCTAGGACAAGGCCGACCGCCGTAGCGGGGGCAAGCCAAGAGCGCACCGTGCCAGGGGTCGCGAGGTTGAGAACCCAGCTCCACCCGAGCCCGGTGACGAGCGAGAGCACCTCCATGGCCGCCAGAGATATGAGCCCGGCGGTCACCACGGGACGCACGCGTTCGCGCCAGGGGATCTTCGGCCCCATCCACTCCCAGCCTATGTATACGATCCCGAGGGCAGCCGGAACCTTCACGGCAGTCGCCAACGTGCACAGGAGGATGCCGACGACCGGTCTGTTCCTGCGCGCGAACACGAGCCCGGCCACAAGTAGGCCCAGCATCAAGGCATCATTGTGCGCGCCCCCGATCAGGTGCAGGACGGTGACTGGGTTCAACAGTGCGAGAACGAACGCTTCGCCGGGATCGCGTTTCACCGATCGCGCCAGCGCGGGCACCCCCCAGGCAAGGAGGGCAACGCCGGCGAGCTCGAGCAGGCGGAGCAGGACGACGTCGACCAGCTCGTTGTGATGAGAAGCAGTTGTGAGGAAGCCGTCTACAGCCAGGAAGGCAGGGCCATAGGGCGCCGGGGTGTTCCCCCAGAGGGGATCAACGAGGGTCACGAACGGACCGGCGCCCATGACGTCCGGTCCATACCGGTAGGGATCTATGTGGTGAGCCACCATCTCCCCCTGCGCGGCATAGCTGTACACGTCCCGGCTGAACAGCGGAGGCGCCACGAGCAGGGGCACCACCCACAATGCGAACACTGCCACGAGCTTGCGCACGGGGATCCCGGGGCGCTTGGACAAGGTCTTCACCAGCCCGAACCACACTCGCATCAAGAGCAGCAGACCCCCGTAGACGGCGACCAGGCCGATGAACAGCCCACCCTGACCAGGCGACTGACCAGTGGCAGGTACCCCGAAGAACCAGGCGCCCGGCATCTTCAGGGCAAACGGGGAGCTCTCGAAGGACGAACCCACGGTGATGGCGACCACCGCCACGAAACCGAGGATGGCAGGCCGGACAAGCAGGCGATCGCTGTCCGCCGGCTCGAGGGGGCCGGGACCGGGTGCCGCCAGGGCGGTGAAGGGCCACCTCGACCTGACCGCTTCGTCCCAGGCTGCCACCTTCGAAAGTGCCCGGTCGAGGCCGCCGCGCACGACGTTGCGGACGGGCTCCGCCCGCGCCCCGAGCCCGGCCAGCACGTAGCGCCGCCGGGCTCTCCAGTCCGCGATCATCTCCTGCGAGTCTGCGATGCCCATATCCTCGGTTTCTCCACCGGGGCCGCCCACCGGTCCCCTGGCGATCCAGGGGGAGGCCCGTCTACACGGACGCCTGCACCAACCAGCTCCGCCGCCGCACTGTCATGCCGTCATGCTGCTATGCCGTCATGCTGCCAAGGGCGACGAAGACCTCGTTTTCGTAACGGTATTGTAACGACAACGAGCCTCAGCGCAAGTGCACCCTGAGAGCTCGCGTTCCCAGACCAGGCGTCGTCGGAGGTAGCCACGAAGCCAACTGCAGGTTACCTAACCGTCGAGAGCCCGGGTTGGGACCTGGGCGGCACGCCGAGCGTCGCGGTCGCCGTCAGCACCCACAATCGCTCGGCGTTCCTGCCGGCCCTGCTCGAAGCGCTCGAAGCCCAGAAGTTCCCGCGCGAGCAGGTCGAAGTGATAATCACGGACAATGGCTCGACCGACGACACCTGGACGGTGCTTGGCGTGCTCGTGGCGACCAGCCCGCTGCGGCTCCGGGCCGTGCACTTGGCGCTCGACGCGGGAGTAGGGACAGCGCGCGATGCTGCTGTACAGGCCTCTCGCGCTCCGATCGTGGCCTTCACCGACGACGACTGCCTGCCGAGCCCTGGTTGGCTCGGCGCCCTGTGCGAGGCGATGACGCGATCGGGGGGGCCATCTCGGCCGTCTGTGGTGCAGGGATCGACGCTTCCCTGGCGAGGGGACGAAACCCATGCGGGCGTGTGGGCTCGCACCGTGTGGGTCAAGGAGCCGACTTGGCTGTTCGAGACCTGCAACATCGCCTACCGCCGGGAGGACCTGGACGCGGTCGGCGGTTTCAGCGGTGCCGCACGAGCCGCCCCCCCGATCCCCAGAAGAGGCTCAGCGGATGGGGAGGTTGGATCAGGGAGCCGTTCATCCAGACGAGCAGGGCAAGGCGGAGAAGGAAGGGCAGGCTGGAGTGCCTGTCCGATGACGACAACGCCGCAATGCGAAGTCTGGGGGGTGGCGAGCCCGGCACCCCTATCCGCTGAGCCTCTAAGCGATGACCAGCCGGTCGAGCGCACCAGGCGACGTGCTCGCCCCACCAGGGCGTCGGCGGGCAACCGTCCATTCGGCGAGGACGCCATCCTCGGCTGGGCGGTCGTGTCGAGCGGCGCCCTCGTGGTGTTCGCTCCCGCTGCGCGCGTCGAGCACCGCCACCTGCCCGCCACGTATCGCGACTGGCTCGACGAGCACCGCCGTCTGAGACTGTTCCCGGCATTGCTGCGCAAGAGCCCGTACGGGAACCTCGTGTTGTGGAAGCGTCCCTTCCTCGCTCCCCGAACGGCCGCGTTCGACCTCATGGTGATCGCGAGCGCCGCCGCTATTGTGCTGAAGGCTCCATCAGTGGCCATCGCGGGATCACTGCCCTGGGCTGTCCTCGCATCATCCGAGGCACGCGACCGCGTCGGGCGGCCCGCTGCGCTCCGGTTGGCGCAGCTCGCTCTCGGGGATCTGATCGGGTGCGTCTCACTGGTCGGCGGAAGCCTGAAGCACCGCAAGATGGTTCTCTGAGCTGTGTAAGTTGCGATGTCCGGAATGTCCCGTGCGTTCTGGCTGCCCGGTCGTTCGATGAGCGCCCGGAGCTCCGCCGATCAGGCCAGGATCTCCTCGTACACCTGGAGAGTGCGACGCGCGAGGTAGTCCCACGAGAACGTCGACGAGCGCTCCAACCCGGCAGCCACCAGCCGGTCCCTGTTCTCCAAGGCCGCACGGACTCCCTCGGCCAGCGCTCCCGGGTCCCCAGGAGGGACGAGCACCGCCGCGTCCCCGGCAACCTCGGGTATCGCCCCTACCGAGCTCGCCACCACCGGCGTGCCCGACGCCATGGCCTCCACCACCGGTAAGCCGAAGCCTTCGTAGAGCGACGGAAGCACCAGGCAAGCAGCATTCCTGTAGAGGGCTGCCAGGCGCTCCCTCGGAACGTACCCGAGGAGCGCTACTCGACCGCCCAACCCCAGCTCTTCCACTGTGACGAGCACGCGGTCGATCTCGCGCTTGGGGGGACCGACCATGACCAGCCCGATGTCACCGTCGAGCATGGCGAGCGCTCTGAGGGCCGTGACCGGGTCCTTCCTCGGCCGGATTGCCCCGACGAACAGTAGGTACGGCCGGGCAAGCGGATCGCCGTGCCAGGCGAGATCGGCGTCTGCCCACCCCGTTGGCTCCGGCTTGAAGATGGGGTCGACACCGTTGGGTGTGACCACCACGCGATGCGGTGGGATCGCGTAGCGGTCGACGATGTCGGTCTTTGTCCACTCGGACACCGTGAGAACGGCCGCGGCGCGCTTTAGAGAGCGCGGGACCAATGTGCGCAGCGCGAGGCCGTCGAAGCGGTCCTCTAGCTCGGGGAAGCGGTCGAAGGAGATGTCGTGCACCGTTACGACAGCCGGTCCCCTGTAGGCGGGCGGGATCACGTACTGGAAGTGGGCGAGGCAAGGGCTGAGCCGCGAGAGCACCCGCGGGAGCCGCCAGCCCATGCGGGCTGCCTGGGACCGGACCGCGAGCTCTATGGGGACCACGTCGCGCGGCACGACGGAGGCCTGCCGAGCCACTGCTCTGATCTCGAGCGTGCGGGGCAGGCGGACGAGCCCCTGGAGCAAGTTGCTCACATAGGTCTCGTCACCCGTACGGTGGCGCCCGAGGACGTCGGCATCCACCACCACTCGCGCGGAACTCGTCACTGGGCACCCACCATCGCCGAGCGCACCCGGTCGACCAGGCCGGGGTCGCCGAGCAGCCTGCCCAGCAGTCGAGCCAGTTGCTCCGTCACCAACAGGACGCTAGCGCCCGCCGAGCTAGTGACGAGGGAACGCAGCACGGCCAGCCTGTGCATGACCCTGCCCTCCGTGAGCATCGTCTGGTGAGCTCGCAAGTAGCAGCGCTCAGCCTTGCTGAGCGAGCTCCAGTGCTTTCGCGCAAACGCCTCGAGCCCGCGGAGCTCCGATGAGCGATCGGAGAGGCGTCCCTGGTCATGGACCCGAACCCTGCACAGCGTCTCGGGCAGCACGGCGATCGGCCCACGGCGGGAGCAACGCATCCAGAGGTCCCAGTCCTCGACGCTCGGGAAGCGCTCGTCGAGCAGCAGGTCGTCGCCGATGACGGACCTCCTCAGCATCACGAGCGAGAAGCTGCGCGGGAAGAGCATCCACGCCACCTGCCTCCGGCCGAAGACCTCGGGCCCGCGATAGTGCTGAGCTCTCGGATACTGCGCAGCTCCTCGCTCGTCCACGACGGCGTGCCAGCACGAGACCGCGCCGACTTCCGGATGAGAAGCCAGGTAGGCGACCTGGCAAGCCACCTTGCCGGGCTCCCAGCAGTCATCGTCGTCGAGGAACGCGATCAGCTCGCCCCGGGCCATGCGGATGCC
Source organism: Actinomycetes bacterium (assembly GCA_021801525.1). GTDB lineage: Bacteria > Actinomycetota > Acidimicrobiia > Acidimicrobiales > JAJYXR01 > JAJYXW01. Next base: position 33,725 of record JAJYXW010000192.1, on the reverse strand, counting down.
GGCGTTGCGGGCAGCAGCAGCCCCTTTCCGGCCTGCCAGCCGCACCAGTCGCAGTGGCACTGCAGGGTGCTGCGGCAGGTGGTCGATCGATACGGGCTGGTCCGAGCCGTCGTCCACCACAATCACCTCGACGTTCGTGTAGGTCTGTGCGAGCACCGAGGAGAGCGCCTCAGCCAGCAAGAGAGGGCGGTTCCTGGTCGGAACGACGACGCTCACGAGGAGCGCCGGGGCGCCGGGGCGCGCGCCCGGGACCGAGTCGGTGGCGGGGCCGGTGGCGGGGCCGGTGGCGGGGCCGGTGGCGGGGCCGGTGGCGGGGCCGGTGGCGGGGCCGCCTCTCAGCGCGCTCACGGCAGGCCCGCCAGGGCCGCGAGGACCGGCATCCCCGCGGGGGCGGGCTCGTAGGGCCCACCTGGGATCATCTGCGACAGCAAGTCGAAGCGCCCGCTCGTGGTGCCGTCCCAGGCGAAGGCTATCCAGCCCCAGCCTTGCGCCTGCGCGAAGTCGATGACGTTCGAGTTGAAGGTACCACTGTACGGGCTGGGCCAGCCGAACTCGCCCACGATCACCGGCACCTGAGTCGCATCTGCTGCCCACTGAGGCAGGAAGCGCGCTTCGTAGGGTCGCGGGAACCCGCACTGCGGCGGCGCGATCCACGGGCACGTGTAGGTGTTGACTGCATAGACGATGTTGTAGCCCTTCACCAGCGCTCCGGGGAACACATTGGCCCAGCTGTTGCCGCTCACGAAGATGACGTTCCTAGCACCCGTAGAGCGGACCGCGTCATAGAGCTGCTGCATGCCCGCCGCGTCGAAGGGCGGTGTGGGGGGAACGTGAACGGTCCCGCCGTCTAGCCACTGCGCGGTGGTAAGCCCGTGAGGCTCGTTGTAGAGGTCGAAGGCCACGAGGGGGTTCGACCCGAAGCGCGCTGCCACCTGCTTCCAAAACTCGATCGACCCGGGAAAGTCGGCCATGGGCTGCTGGCCTGCCTTGCCGCAGTGGGTTACCGCGTTGAAATGGAGGTCCAGCAACGCCACCATCCCGAGAGAGGTGATCCACCCGACCATCTTCGTGACGGCCGCCGCGTACTTCGGGTCGTACTGGCAGCTCGACGAGAGCCACAGCTGCTCACCTAGGGGAACCCGGATGATGTTCGCCCCCCACGCCTTTGCCGCCAGCACCTCGGAGCGGCTCAGGCTGGGCGGGTCGGGGCTCTCCTCGAGCCCGTAGATCGTGAGGCCGCGCAGGTCGACGGGCTTGCCGGCTGCGTCCACGATGTGGGTCCCCGAAACGTTCAGAGGGCCCACGACCGGCGGGGCACCGGCCGCAGCCGACAGCAGGCTGGCCTTGTCGACGAAGAGCCGCTCGGCCGTCGACGTGGAGTACATGACAATGCCGAGCCTCGTCCAGGCGGTACCCGGAGGTGCGATGCCCACTGCTCCGGGTAGAGCAGTCCACGTGCCGGGTTGCAGGGACGTTCCCTGGCTCCAAAGAGCGGTCAGGTACCGCCCTGTTCTCGAATAGAAAGCGAGCAACGCCTGGGCCGTGACCGGAGCACCGGCAGCCTCCACGGTGGCGCTCGCCTCGTAGACGAGCGGTGCCGACGCAGGAGTGTCACTACCGGGACCGCCGCCCGACCACGCCGAAGCGGACTTCCTGGTCGTAGGGCGAAGCTCGAGCGCGCCGCGCCCGCTGTCGGAAGGGCCGGCGACCCAGGACACTGCCGCCCTCACGCCCACCCATCCCCCCGTCGACGACACGAAGCTCGCCTTGTTGCCCACGAACAGGTTCGATCCAGCCGCCGGCGGGTCTGCGCGTGCGCCTGCGAGCACGCCGCTGCCGGCGGCAGAGCTCGTGGAGGCTATCGGATCGCTCCGGCGGGCAGCCGCCTGGTGAAGGCCTGCAACGCCGGCTACGACGAACACCACGACCAGCCATGTGCACACCCACCGAACACGGCGCCAGTGCACTCTCTGGCGCCTGGCCAATCGCAGTCCCGCTTGCCCCACGTAGGGAGAACGAAGCAAAAGCCTGCTTCCTTGCGTACCGGGGCCCTGGGAGCGGACAATCTAGCTGGTGGACGACAGGTATAGACCTCTCGAGTACTGGTCCGAGCTGCTCGCCTCCGACTTCACCCTCAGGGGGACCGGGCATGTCTCCTACTCCCGGGGCTACAACGAATGGATGTACCGCCGCAAAGCGAAGGTGCTGGGAAGAGCGCTGGGCGCCATTTCCCGCAGGCGCAACCTCTTCTCCCCACCGCTCGCGGAGCCTTCCTCGAAAGATCAGGTGCTCGAGCCGCGGGCGCTCGACGTGGGAAGCGGCACCGGCTGGGTGGTAGAGCAGCTCCTGGCCTGGGGCGCCGTCGTAGAGGGCTCCGACCTGACGGCGGTCTCCGTGTCCCGGCTGACCGAACGCTTCCCCGACGTAGTCTTCTTCAGGTTCGCCCTCGGCTCGTCCGCAGTGCCGCGAGCCGAGGGAACCTACGAGCTGGTGACGCTAATGGACGTGGCCTACCACGTGACCGACGACGAGCTCTGGCAGGCAGGGATCGTCGAGCTGGCGCGGGTGATCGCTCCGGGGGGCTTCCTCGTGGCAACCGACTGCTTCGGGGTGGCGGAGCGCGATCCTGCAGCACACGTGCGCTTCCGCTCGATGGAGAGCTGGGCATCTGCGACCGAACCCCACGGGCTCCGCCTGACCATGCTCCTCCCGCTATACCGGTGGCTCTCACGGGACCTGGACGAGCTTCGTTTCCCCGACATGCCCCACCGTCTGCGGGGAATGCTCGAGTACGTCCTCGAGACGATCGCCCCTCGCAAGGCGCACCTGAGCTTGGCCGTGTTCCAGAAGGCGCAAGACCCGACACGCACGGCGGCGACCGGATGAACTGCCCCGCCCTCGACGACGGGGCACCGCGGCGCAGTTGGGTAGAGGCAGGCCCCCGCCGGATGTCGAAGATCACGCTCTGCAGGGACTCAGCCGGAAGGAAAGGTCTGCAGGGACTCAGCCGGAAGGAACGGATCAGGAGAGGCCGGAGAGGGCCGCCAACACCGGCATCCCGGAAGGCGCGGGCTCGTACGACCCGAGCTTCGGCACTGAGGCCAGCAAGTCGAAGATCCCGCTCGTGCTGCCATCCCAAGCGAACACGGACCATCCCCAGCCTCGAGCCTGGGCAAAGGCGATCACATTGGCGTCGAACGTGCCGCTCAGCGTGCTGGGCCAGCCGAACTCGCTCACGATCACAGGCACGCCCGCAGCGCTCTTGGCCCACGAGGCTAGGAACGGCGGCGAGTACGGATCGGGCGACCCGCACCTCGGGGGAGGTGCGAAGGGGCACGAGTAGCTGTGTACGCCGTAAGCGATGTTGTAACCCTTCACAAGAGCGCCGGGGAAGCTCGTAGCCCAGTCGTTGCCGCTCACGACGACAAGGTCGCTCGTTCCACTGGAGCGCACAGCGTCGTAGAGCTGCTGCATCCCCGCCGCCTCGAAAGGCGGTGAGGGGGCTACGTTGACCGGGCCGCCATGGAGCCACTGGGCGGTGGTGAGCCCGTGGGGCTCGTTGTACAGGTCGAAGGCAACGAGGGGGTTGGAGCCGAACTGGGCAGACACCTGCTGCCAGAACTCCACCGAGCCCGGGTAGTCGGCCATGGGCTGCTGGCCTGCCGGGCCGCATGGGCTGACGGAATTGAAGTGGAGGTCCAAGAGGGCGACCATCCCGAGGGAGGTGATGGAGCGGACCATGCCGGCGACGGCGCTCTCGTAGTTGGAGTCGTACTGGCAGCTCGACGAGAGCCACAACTGCTCACCGAGAGGGAGGCGGATCATGTTGGCCCCCCACGCCTTCGCCTGGAGCAGCTCGTTCTCGCTCATGATCGGGGGGTTGGCGCTCGCCTCGAGCCCGTATAGCACGATCCCCCTCAGCACCACGGGGCTCCCGTCGGACTGGAGGATCTTGTTGCCCGACACGCTGAGAGGACCGTCCACGGCAGGCGACCCTCCGGGGGACGAGCGCAAGCTGGCCGCGTCCACGTCCATGCGCGAGCCGGCCGTGCTGCCGTTCGTGCCAATCCCTAGGACCACCCAGGCCGCACCGCTCGGAGCGATCCCGACCACCGGTGCCAACGCAGTCCATCTGCCAGGATCCAGCGCCATGACCTGCCCCCAGAGCCCACCGAGGAACCCGCCGCCCGCACTGAAGAAGGCGAGCGCGGGCTGGGCAATCACCTCTCCGGACACGGAGTCGACCATCGCGCCCCCCGCATAGACATCGCCGGGTACCGCCTGGGTGTCTCCGCCCGCGGCGCCACCCGAACCGTTCCCAGACCACACGGATGCCCCGGTCGCGCTCTGCGGAGAAACCGACAGAGCACCGGCGCCGCTGTAAGAGGGGGCTGCGACCCAGGAGACCGCTGCCTTCACACCGACCCATCCACCGCTCGACCCTGCGAAGCTCGACTGGTCCCCCATGAGCAGGTTGGAGCTCGGACCCTGGCCGGCCGGAAGGACGCCCCCTGCCGGAAGGCCGAGCGACGTAGCGCCGGCGGCCGCCAAGGGAGCGACCAGACCTCCGAGCAGCAGCACTGCTGCGACCCAGGCATGCCTGCCCCCCTTGCGCTCGCCGGTCTCGTCTCCAGTCCGGAGGGAGCTCGGACCTTGGCGGATGGTTGCGGAAACGATCCTCACGAATCATCACTTTCGGTGATCTTTCGACCGCGTCACGCATTATTCCCCTAACACTGCCGCTCGCCTGCCCCCAAGTCCACTGGGCCTGTCCACTGGGCCTATCCGCAGGGCCTCTAAGTTTCGCCACGATGCGACCTCCGACCAGGTGCGCCACGCAGCCGGGCAGGGATGCGGTTCCCTGCCCATGCGCAGGAGCGGGTGCCGCCAGGACGGTCCGTCAGTGACGCTGGCGGCGTACACGGCCGGCATCTCGTGCGTAGCCGCCTACCTCGCAGGCATGCTCTTCGTCGCGTCGCGGCTGAGATCTACCACCATGCCCCGCCTCGGCGGAGCGCAGGCGCGGCTCGCGGACGCGCTCCTGGCGATAGCCGTCATGGTCCTCGCCACCGAGCTTCTCGGGTCGCTCGGCTGGCTGGGCCGGTGGCAGCTTCTCCTCACCGCCAGCTTCGCGGCCCTCGGCGCACACCTCGCGACTACACGGGCCCGGAGGACACGCCGACCCGGCCCGGCGCCAACCGGCGCCACCCCCATGGGAGGCGCGATCGCGGCGGCGATGATCCTCGCCGGCGTGGCCGGCCAGTGGGTGGCCTGGTCGGCAGTGGGCCTCCACTCCGGACCTACGTCCATCGACACCCTCAGGTACCACCTCCCACTCGTGGCACGCTTCATCCAGGGACACCGAATGACCCACCTGCAGTTCCTGGACCAGGACCTGCTCCCGACCTACGACCCCCTGAACGCCGAGATGCTGCACGTGGACGCCGGCGTCCTGTTCGGGAACGACATGCTCTCCGCCATCGTCAACCTGGGCTGGCTGGCGGTCGCCCTGCTGTCGGCCGGCGCCATCCACCAGCAGCTCGGCAAGCTGCGCGTCCAGGTGACCCTTGCCGTCGCTGCCAGCGTGTCTGTTCCGGTGCTCGTGGTCACCAACGCAGGAGCGGCAACCGACGACCTGGCCGTCGTCGCCCTCGTCCTCGCATCGGCTGCGTTCCTCGTCTGCGCGCTCCAAGCCAACCGGCCGGCCGAGGCCGGCTCCTCACGCGAGAGCGAGGCAGCAGATCCACCTACGGTCGGCTCTAGCCCGATCCCGCTCGTAGCCATGAGCGGCCTCGCGGCCGGCTTGGCGGCGGGGACCAAGTTCGACGCGCTGGCCCCTGCTGCGGTGATCGGGGTGATCGTCGCCTGCGCATGGAGGCGCTCCAGGTGGCGAGCGCTCGGCAGCTGGAGCGCCTCCGCTCTCGCCGCGGGCGGGTTCTGGTACCTGCGCAACTGGGTCGACGCCGGCAACCCGTCGCCGGAGACGCCGGTCCACCTGGGACCGCTCCGGCTTCCTGCGGTGAACGACCCAGTGGCTCGGCTGACCGGCTACAGCGTGGCCCACTACGCGACCGACCTCGGGTTCTGGCGTCACACGGTGCTCCCCGGCCTCTCCCAGGCGTTCGGGCCTGCGTGGTGGGTGGTCCTCGCCGCGACTTTCGCCGGAAGTGCTTTCGCCGTGGCGCGCGGCCCTGCTAGCGCCCGGATCCTCGCAGCCACCTCTGCCCTGCCCGCCGTCGCCTACCTCTTCACCCCTTACAGCGCCGGCGGTCCCGAGGGCGACCCCTGGCTCTTCACCCCTGACCTGCGCTTCCTCTTGCCGAGCATCGCCCTGGGCCTGCTAGCCTCGGCCATTGCCGCCGGATCTTCGCGGCTCTTCAGGCGCCTCTGGACCGGCACCCTCACCGTTGCCCTGGTCTACGCCTGGCTCGCCCGAAGCGGCCCCTACGCGGGATGGCCCGCGGGTAACTACAGCTCCGGAATCGTCGCGGCGCTGGTCGTGATGACGGCGGCAACCGTCGTGCATGTCGCGAAAGGCGTGACCTGGCAGCGCCGATCACTGGCGGGCAGCCACTCCGCTGTCACCTACCTCGGGGTCTCGGCCCTCGCTTTGTCGCTTGTCGCAAGCGGGTTCTTCGTCGCTCGCGGGTACCCGGCGCGTCGCTTCGCCTCCATCCCCCTGGCGCGCTGGGCGGCCACACTGCACGGGCAGCGCATCGGAGAGCTCGGCTATCCCCTCGCCTACCCGCTCTACGGCTACGACTTCTCCAACCACGTCGTCTATCTGGAAGAGCCCGATGGATCAGGGAGCCTCGTGCCCGACACCACTTGCAGGCGCTTCGCCGACGCCCTGGCGGACGCTCGTGTCAGGTGGGTAGTCATCGGCAGCAACACCATCAACCCGCCCGGGACACCGGAGATCGGATGGACCGAAACCGTCACGACGGCCAAGGTGGTCCTCCGGAGATCCGGCGCCACCGTGCTCGAACTGAAGGGCCCCGTTCAGCCCGCGCGCTGCGTCGACGCGCGACCACCGGGTTCGGAGCGCACCTAGTATTCGAGTGTGCTGCCGACGTTCTTCGTCATCGGAGCCCGCAAATCCGGCACTACGAGCTTGTGGCGCTACATGCAAGGCCACCCCGGCATCTTCGTGCCGGAAAACGAGAAGGAACCAAAGTATTTCGTAGAAGAACGGGGTTGGCAGCGGGGCCAGGAATGGTACGAGAGCCTGTTCGCTGGCGCGCCAGAGGGATCTGCCAGAGGCGATCTGTCGACCGACTACAGCGTCTATCCCGTGTACAGCGGCGTGCCCAAGCGCATCGCCGACCTGATCCCCGATGCCCGTCTCATCTACGTCATGCGAGACCCGATAGAGCACATGCGCTCCGCCTACGCCTACTCGCTGTGGCTGGGGACCGAGTCGAGGCCGATACGTGAAGCCCTGTTGCTGGACGCCCGCTACTCCTACGAATGCCTGTACGCTCTGCAGATCGAGCAGTACCTGGAGCACTTCCCGCTTTCCCAGATGCTGCTTCTCACCGCGGAGGATCTACGCTTCGAGCGCAGGGAGACCATGCGCCGCATCTTCTCCTTCATCGGCGTGGACCCAGATCTCTGTCCCGACAATGTCGACGAGGAGTACAACGTCTCCCGAGGCCGCCGTGCGCCAAGAGCGTGGGCCAGGCTGGCAGGTGACGTGCTCATCCGCTCGGGGGCCGCAGATCGCGTCCCTCCGGGGATCGAGCGTGCCATTGGCCGCGTGAACCGGAGCAAGCTGTTCGCCCGGGACGTTCGCGAGGAGGAGCTTCAGGTGGACGACGACCTCAGGTCCCGTCTCGCAGCAGTCCTCCGCCGGGATCTCTCCGCTCTCAGGGCCTTCATGGGTCCCTCATTCACCTGCTGGGGGCTCCTCGACGGCGTGGCGGGCGCCCCTGTGCCGGGCGCCCCTGTGCCGGGCGCCCCCGTGGCGGGCGCCTCTCTGCCGGGCGCCCGGAGCGCCAGCAGCTCCTCGTAGACGGCGCCGACACGGTCGGCGGCCACGCGCACGTCGAAGGTGCGCACCCAGCCGGGACCATTGGACGCAAGGCGCCTGGCCAGCTGCTCGTCGACCAGCACCCTGAGAAGCGCACGGGCCAGGGCAGCGTGGTCGGCCTCGGGTACGACCAGGGCCGTCTCGCCTTCCACCACGAACTCGGGAATCCCCCCGTGACGCGTGGTCACCACTGGGCGACCGCTCGCCTGAGCCTCGAGGTTGACCACGAGCAGGCTCTCCACGGAATCACCGGGAGCCGTGCGGCTCGGGCTCACTACCACCCGAGCCCTGCGTATCGCCTCGCGCACCTGGTCACGCGTAGGGGCCAGGTGCACCTCGACCTTGCCGGGGATGGAACGAGCCACGTGCTCGAGCGGACCGAAGCCGAGCACTTGGAGGCGCGCGTCGGGAAGCTCCGCAGAGACGAGCGGCCAGGCTGCCGCGAGCACGTCCAGCCCCTTCTTCTCGACGAAGCGGCCCACGAAGAGGACTACCGGATCCCCGCCGGGCAATGGCGTCGGCTCGAAGTATCTGGTGTCCACCCCGGTCGGGACCACCTGGACACGGCTGCCCTCGAAGCCCACCTCGAGCGCACGTGCCGCGAGGTACCGAGATGGCACGACCACAGTGTCCACCAGTGGGATCGCCCTCTTATAAGCGCCCGGGTGTTCCTCGAGGTGGCCCGTCAGGTCGTCCCCGTGGAACGACACCACCAGCGGCATCCCGGTGCGGCGCACGAGGCCCAGCACTGAGTCGATACCGTACCCGTGGTGGACGTGGACGATCCCGGATCCCGAGCAGCGAGCGATCGCCAGCAGCGAAAGCGTAATCGCCTTCTGCCGGACGGCAGCCGGGACCGGCGACACCAACGATGTGAGGGAGCGCACCCCGTCCAGAGGAAAGCGATCAGTGTTCTCGAGGGGATTCCTCGCCACCACGGTCCTGGGCCTGTCTAGATTGACGACGAGGTCGTAGACAAACCCTTCCGAAGCGGGGAGCCAGCGCTCTGCGAAATGAAGCACGCCCTCGGGCGAGCTCGCCCGTGCAGAGTCCGGCCGGGCAGGGCAGCTAGGTGGGGACGGTCTCATAGCACCAAGGTCCGGTGCTTCATCGAGCCTACGGCCATGACCCCCACCTCGCAGAGGTCGAGGACGAGCGCTCCGGGCAGGGCGACGACGCGCCGCCGCGGGCCAGGGCACGGGGGATCCCGCACGAGACGGAAGTAGATCCAAGGAATCACGGCAGCCACACCGACGCGCTCATGGCCCGACATGGCGAGAACCGTGCCCGCCAGTGCCCCGAGCGCGTAAGGGTGAGACTCCTTCCAGAAATGCGGGCGCCCGAGGAGCTCGCGCCCGGATGCCGGGTGGCGGCGCACGAGGAGCGGCAGGTCTATCCAGCGCCAAGTCTGGTGCAGCACAGGGCCGAGACCAGGGGGCCAGACCTCGTGGTGCACGAGCGCATCGGCGCAGAACGCCGCCTGCACCCCGCTCTCCAGGACGCTGAGCGCCAGCTCGGTGTCCTCGCCGCTCGGGCGCGAGAAGCGCTCGTCGAAGCCGCCAGCGGCCTCGAGGTCCGCTCGCCGGTAGAAGACGTTGCATGTCTCGAAGAAGCGCACGCCATCCACCCTCACCGTCCGGCTGAAAGGCAACGAGGCAAGGGCAGCCTGCTCGGGGCGGGGCTCGGTCCTTCCCACCACCACCAGATCGCCCCTAGACATTGCGCGCACTCCCTCGGCGAGCCAGCGAGGATCGGGAACGCAGTCGTCGTCGGTGAACGCCACCAGCGGTCCGCTACCGGCCCGCCACGCCAGGTTCCGGCCAGCGGCAGGGCCGCGCCGGGCGAGAGAGCGGATGACTTTCAGCCTGAGCGAGGTGCTGGTGGCGAAGCGAACAATCTCCTCGGACGTTCGATCTGGCGAGCAGTCGTCTACCACGACGACCTCGAAGGAGCCACACCCGATGGTCTGCCTCTCCAGGGACTCGAGCAGGCGGAGGGCCATTGCCGATCGCCCTCTGGTCGAGACGGCAACAGTGACCAGAGGGGGTGCTCCGCCGTGGCGGTCCTCCCCGGCGGGGCGCTCCGCGCCGGGGAGGAGCTCCGCGCCGTACTCCCGCAGAGCTGCCTCCCATGCGTGCGAGACGGCCACGTCACGCGCCCGGGTCTCGCTCGGGGCCGCCGCTGCACCTGCTGTGCGCTCTGTGCGTGCTGCACGTGCTGCACGTGCTGCACGTGCTGTGGCGAGGTGCGCCTTGGCCTGCCGGTGCCAGTGGGCAGCCTCCTCGTCCTCGAGGTTACGGCGCGCCCTGCGCTCGCCGAGCAGGCACCCGGCAGCACTCAGAACCCGGTAAGCCACAGAAGCAGCCCCGGAATGCTCGGCCCGGTAAAAGCTGTGCAGGTTGGCAGTCTCCAGGTTCATCCGCTCGGCACCGAAGCGCCTAGCGCCCGATGCGTTCCCGACGTGGCGAACGACCGCCGACGGCTCGAAGCGGACCTCCCAGCCCCGGCGGTGCGCCCGCCAGCACCACTCCAGGTCCTCGGCGTACATGAAGAAGCGCTCCTCCAAGTAGCCCACCTCGTCCAGTGCCGCCCGCCTCATCAGGAGCGCAGCTCCGACTGCCCAGTCGACTTCGCGAGCCTCGTCGTGGGCCCATGTGCCCTCGAGGCACCAGGCGCGAGCCAGCGCCTTCGGCAGAGCGCCCCGCAGCCCCAGGGCATCGAGCGCGGCGATCCGAAGGGAAGGAAAAGGGTGTGTCGAGTGCTCCACCGACCCGTCCGGGCGCAACAGCAACGGCGCGATCGCCGCGGCCCTCGGATGGCGCTCTGCAGCATCGACAAGGCGGCCCACAGCTCCAGCCTCCGGCCACGCGTCGGAGTTGAGAGCGAAGAAGAACGGCGCGCCGGACTTCGCGATCAGCACGTTCATGGCTCTGGAGAAACCCAGGTTCTCCCCGCCGGCGATCACCTCCGCACGGGGCAGCGCGGCTCGCAGCAGCTCCGGCGTGCCGTCGGTGGAGCCGTTGTCGTAGACGAGCAGCCCGATGTCGCAGCCCTGGTCGCTCTCGAAGAGGCTCCGCGCAGCTCGGAGGGCCAGCTCAGCCCCATTCCAGGTGACCATTCCCACGTCCACGCGCGGCAGCGTTCGCGCTCTCATGAACGAGCACCTCGTCCAGCGCGACCCGGTGAGCAAGGGCCCACCAGTCCCGCTACGCGTGCAGGGCGGTAGGCGAGGAAATGGGAGCGGCCGTGAAAGACCCGGTGACACAGCAAGGTGCGGCTCCTCGCATGCTCGACGATCGCTCCAACGGGCAACGGCCGGTGCAGGCGCGTCTCGCCGGCCTCAGGCTCGAGCGCGTTCACGATCACGAGTGATCCGAGAGACTCCAGCTTTCGGAGGAACGCGAACGGATCGTCCACGTGCTCCAAGACGTCGAACGCGTAGACGGCATCGAAGCCGCCGGGAAGGGCGTCCGCGTCGAGGTCGTACACGGTGGCATCCAAACCTCGGCGCTGCAGGCGCCAACGCAGGAACTCCGTGCTCGGGTTGGAGAAGTCCGCGAAGGACACGTCGTAGCCGTCTGCAACCAGCGCCAGACCGTCGGAGCCGATGCCGCATCCATAGTCGAGCAGGTGGGACCCCGCCGGCAGGAGAGCACGGATCTCGGCGCGATAGGGATCCTTGGTGCCCGACATCGCGAAAGCGGTCAGGTCGTAGAGGTACGACTCGCTCTTGCGGTAAAAGGCATCCTCGGCGCCCAGGCTCTCGAGCTCCTCTTCTACATATCGATCATGGAGCACGAGGCGCTCCGGTTCGAAGAAGTCCCCCAGGTACTCGCGTAGATCCTCCAGCTCGCCGCGAGCGGCACGCCCAGCGCTAAACGACGGAGCGACGGCTCGGTAGCAGGCCCGATCCGCCCGCTTGCGCGCCTGCTCGAGCGCAAAGGCACCGATAGAGCCGGGCAGGAGCATCGAGGAGGAGGTCCGCCGCGGCTCACTCGGAAAGTCGGCGGGCGGTGCTTCGGGAGCGGCTCCTGCAAAGCGCTCGATCCACTTGGCGGCGGTGAGCCACTCACCTGCGGCACGCTCGGCAGACCACCTCCCCCTGCCAAGCGGAGAGCTGCGAAGAGCGCCTTCGACACGGGCACCGAAGTACGGCGTGAACCATGGGTGCTTTGCCTCCATCAGGCTCTCACCCAGGCCCACTTGGAAGTACCTGCGCTCCAGGCTCTCCCATCCGTAGCGATGCAGGTGGGACGCCATGGCAGCCGGGTCGTAAACGAGACGCATCCCGGCCTGGGCTAGCCGCCATCCGAGATCGAGATCCTCGTAGCAATAGACGAAGTCCTCGTCGAACCCGCCAACGGACTCGAAGAGCCCACGATCCAGCGACACGTTGCAGGAGACGAACCGGCCGAAACCCGCGTCGTCGCAGGCCGCCTCCGGGAGGTCGAACTGGCTGCCGGACCAGTCGAGCCATCTCTCGATGGCCCCGTTTGCCACCTCGGGATGCCAGCGCACCCCGCCGAGCACCGCGACGCACTCCCTGGCGTGCTTCGCGTGGACCTCCAGGTGACGCTCGATCAGATCAGGGCATGGAACCATGTCGTCGCCGAGAAAGAGGACCATGCCACGCCTCGTGGAGGCAACACCGGCGTTGCGCGCTGCCCCAGGGCCGCCCCAGGACTTGCGCACCACCTTCACAGACCCGAGGTCGGGCGGCGACTGGTCCATCCCGTCCACGACCACTACCACCTCGAACCCTTCGACGCTCTGGCGGGTGAGGGCGTCTAGCGTGCGGGCGAGGATGCCCCAGCGGTCCCGGGTGGGGATGATCACCGCCAGATCCCGCGCTCGCGGGAGGTCCGCGGCCCTGGGCGGGCCGGCCGGTCGGTCCTGGCTCATCGCTCTGGCTCGGAATCGGTTCCGGTCGCGTCTCGCGGCTCGCCCGCAGGGCTTCGCGTCTCGGGCAGGGCGCCTCGCGTCTCGGGCAGGGCGCCTTGATCTTCGAACATCTCGACCGGCCTTGCTGGCGCCCCCATGGCGAGGCAGCGCGCCGGTAGCGGTCGCGATACGACCGAGTTGGCGGCCACCACCGTGCGCTCGCCAATGTCGGCGAAGACGGTGCACTTGGCCATCACCACCACGTCGTCCCCGATTCGAATCGGGCGAAAGTCGTATCCCTGGTCGAGCACCGACCGGGACGCGTCGCGGAAGCGGTGGGTCCCGTCGACCAGGAGCACCGATTGCGTGAACGCGCACCGCCTGCCGATGTCGATGGAGGTGGAGCACTGTATCAACGTGTTCGACGTGAACACGCAGCCGTCTCCTATGGTCACCCGGCCTTCCCCAGCTATCTCGCAAACGAAGCCGCGCCTGAAGTCGACCCCTGCTCCTACTATGAACGTGCCATTGCCCGGAATGTCCAGGGAGAAGCCCGGACCCAGGCGCACCGGGCCTCGGAGCTCCACACGGCAGTGACGGTGCGTCGCGAGCACGAGGACACGCCTAGCTTCGCTAGCCAGACGATCCCAGCCCCGGTAGCGAAGCTTCCACGGCAGCAACTCCAGGCGCGCGCGCATGGCGCCGTCGCGCCGTGCAGCCATTGCGCTCTCGCGCTGTGCGCCCATGGCGCCGTCGCGCTGTGAAGCCCCCTCTTGCATGACATGTGAACGGCCCGAGGTGCGCGAACTTGCTGCAGGCGGCCTGGCGCGGCCCGCTGCTTCGCACCCGTATGGTGTTGGCGGTGAAGATCCTGGTACTCACCAACTTCTACCCTCCCCACGACTTCGGCGGCTACGAGATGTCCTGCCGCGACGTGGTGGAGCGCTGGCTGGCCGCCGGCCACGAGGTGACGGTTCTCACCAGCACGACCGTGGTACAGGGCAGGTGGCCCCAGGCCGGTGAAGAGGAGGGACGCGTACGTCGCTCGCTTCGGCTGTACTGGAATGACCACCGCGTGCAGTCTCCGCCGCTGCGGGGCCGTCTCGCTCTCGAGCTCCACAACCAGCGCAGCCTCAGGCGCGCCCTGCGTGACATGCAGCCTGACGTCGTCTCCGTCTGGGGCATGGGGGGGATGTCGATGGGGCTCCTCGGCACCCTTGCCGAGCGGAGGGTTCCCGCAGTCCTTGTCATATGCGACGAATGGCCCGTGTACGGAGTCGAGATGGACGCCTGGCTGAGACCACTGGCCCGGCTGGCCGCGGCTCGGGGCACGGCTACTGGCGTGGCTACTGGCGTGGCTACTGGCGTGGCTACTGGCGTGGCTACTGGCGTGGCTACTGGCGTGGCTACTGGCGTGGCTACTGGCGTGGCTCGGGGCAGGCGCCGGGTTGCTGACGCCCTGTGGCTTGCGGCAGCCGGCGCCGCTCATGCCCTGGGCTGCTCCCCGGCGTCGCTACCTCCGCTCGACTCCGTGGGACCCGCCTGCTTCGTGAGCGATGCCCTCCGCCATAGGGTCCGCGAACAGTCGCCCTGGTACTTCCCCGACTCGAGCGTGGTCCACTCGGGCGTCGACCTCGAGGTGTTCAGAGCGGATCCCGCCGACAGACCGCCGCCGGCTGGGAAGGACGCCTGGGGATGGCGGGCTCTCTTCGCCGGGCGGATCGACCCTAGGAAGGGCATAGACACGGTGTTGCGCGCCTTTGCTCTCCTCGATGCGCGAGCGACGCTCCAAGTACTCGGTCGCGGAGACCCGGCCCACCTGGCCGAGCTCGTTGCGCTGGCTCACGAGCTAGGGATCGAGGGCCGGGTGAGCTTCGGACAGGCAAGCCGCGAGGATCTTGCCTCGAGCTACAGGCAAGCGGACGTCGTGCTGTTCGCGTCCACCTGGGAAGAGCCCTTTGGACTCGTCCCTGTCGAGGCCATGGCATGCGGCACACCGGTTGTGGCCACTGCGACGGGTGGGGCTGCGGAGTACCTGGTGGACGGCCGCAACTGCCTGGTCTGCCCAGCCGGCGACGCCGCCGGGATGGCCGGTCTCGTGCACCTGTTGGCGAGCGACCCCGCCATACGCGAGCACATTGTCGCCGGCGGCAAGGCCACCGCCCGCGAGCTGGGGGTGGACAAGCTTGCGGACCTCCTGCTCGCCCAGCACGAAACGGCTGCATCCGGTGCCGGCACTGCCGGCACTGCCGACCCTGGCAAGAGCGGCAGCGCTCCAGCCGAGCGCCAGGAACGGCACGCTCCAGCCGAGCGCCAGGAACGGCAGCCGCCGCCGTTGCCATGACAAGCCTCCTGCCGCCACGGCCGGCGCGCAAGGGAGCTCGCAGGCTGACGGATCATGCCCATTACAAGACTACGAGCCGAAGCAGCAGGACGAGGAGGTGCAATGCGAGGCGCAGCCGCTGACGTACCCGATGACATCGCTCGGGAGCTGCGCGCCTCGCCCAGGACCGGCCTCGTGACCAGGGGGATCTCCAAGGCCTATGGCTCCCTCGTCGCTCTTGACGGCGTGGACCTCGAAGTGCGCCCAGGCGCAGTCGTGGCGCTCCTCGGCGCGAATGGCGCAGGCAAGAGCACGCTCATAAGGTGCTTCGCGACTTCGATCGTCCCCGACAGCGGGCATATCGAGGTCGACGGCGTGGACATCGTCGCCGACCCTGGGCGCGCGAGATCGAAGGTTGGGCTGGTGCTGGCAGACGAGCGGTCCTTCTTCTGGCGCCTGAGCGGCCGGCGCAACCTGGAGTTCTTCGCCGCGCTCCACGGCCTGAGGCGTGCCGAGGCTGCCCAACGCGCGTCAGAAGCCCTGGAGGCCGTCAACCTCGCCGAGGTGGCCGACCGGCGAGTCGACAGGTACTCCTCGGGCATGCGTAACCGGCTGGCCATAGCCAGAGCCCTGCTCGGCAAGCCATCCGCGCTCTTGCTGGACGAACCGACCCGCAGCCTCGACCCGGCATCCTCGCTCGGCGTCCGCGACCTGGTCTGCACTCTCGCATCAGAGCGCCGGGTGGCAGTGCTCGTCGCCTCTCACGATCTCCACGAGGCATCTGCCATCGCGACCGAAGTCGTCATACTCGTGCGCGGCCGGATCGCCAGCAGGATTCCTGGGGGAGGTGACGCCGCGAGCCTCGAGGCGGCGCTCGTCGAGGCGAACCAATGAGCATGCAGCTCGACTCTGATCGTGGAACGGGCACCCCGGGCGCAGGCGCAGGCGCAGGCGCAGGAACCACCGTCCGCCCATGGCCGCTCGTCGCCGCGTTCTTGAGACGCGACTGGTCGATTGCCTGGTCCTACAGGCTGCCCTTCTTCTTGAGCCTGGTCCAGTCGCTCGTGACGTTGTGGTTCGTATTCTTCCTGGGGCGCCTGGTCGGCCACCGCGTGACGGCTGTGGCGTCGGGTCCGCGCGTCTCGTACTTCGCCTTCGCCGTCCTCGGCACCACCTTGCTGTCGCTGCTCAACGTGAGCCTCACAGCCGTAGCCCATCAGCTTCGTAACGACCAGACCACCGGCACGCTGGAGATCCTCTTCACCATGCCTCCGCCTCCCTGGATCACGGTACTGGCAGGCGTTTCCTACAAGCTCGTGTACGCCGCCGTCACCGCAGTCGTCACGGTGGGAATCGCCGTCGGCGCATTCGGAATGCGCTTCGACACCTCCCTCGTGGGCTGCCTCGCCGCCTTGGTCGTGCTCGCGGCCACCGTGGGCTTGTTCTGCTCTGCGGGGCTCGTGTTCGCAGCGTTCGTGGTCGTGTTCAAGCGCGGCGAGGTGATGACCGGGCTGACAGCCACCGCGCTCTCGCTGCTCGGGGGCGTCTACTACCCCGTCGCGCTCCTGCCAGGACCCCTGAAGGACTTTGCGAGGATCCTCCCGTTCACGTGGGCACTCGACGTGCTGCGCGCCTCGCTGCTCACGGACCAGGTGCCTGTCCTGCAGTTCGTCCTGCTGTGCGTGTTCACCGTCGTGGCGCTGCCCATTGCGATAGCGATCTTCGGCAAGGCCCTCGACCAGGCCCGTCGCCGTGCCACCCTCGCCCAGTACTGAGCGGCGCCGTCCGGGTGTTGGCGCCGTGCCTATCCGCTGGGCCTCTTAGACGGGAGTGGCGTGGAGAACCGCGTGCAGCTCTCCGAAGCGGGACTCGAGCACCCTGCCGAGCGCTCCCCTGCCGAGCGCTCCCCTGCCGAGCGCTCCCCTGCCGAGCAGGTCACGCATGCCCGGATACGTGGCCCTGAGGGCAGGTCCCGGCGGCAGCACGACGAGGAACGGACGCGCCTCCGGCCGGAGCCCAGCCGCCTCGGCCATCCTCGCGAGCCCCGCCCTGTTCGGCTTCCACCACCATGGGCGACCGCTGGCGTCGAGGCTCGCGAGGGGACGGGGGAAGATGCTCAGAGGCACGTGGAGAGCGTCCACCACGACCACCTTGCCGCGGCATACCGAGCGAACCCTGCCGAGAGCGCTCACAGGGTCGCGCAGGTGCAGCAGCAGGCTCCCCAGGTACACGAGATCGAACATCCCCTCCGTAGCGGGGTCGAGGTCGTACACGCTCTTCTCGACGCGGCTCACCCGGGATCCGAGTGCCCGACGCGCGACTGCGAATCCCTGGCCGGATCCCTTGCGACGCCCGATCTCCTCCTTGGTCGCCTGCGAGGACCCGGCTGGCCAGTCCCACAGCTCGGGGTCGACCACGTCGAGCGCGACGACCTCGGCCGCACCTCGGCGTTCGAGCTCGAAGGCCCAGAACCCGTCGAAAGTCCCCACGTCGAGGCAGCGCATGCCGCTGAGGTCCGGCGCGAGCCCCACCTTGCCCGCCACCGGGCGGAGATCGAACCACCCCGGCGTCACCACCCCGGGAGCGAGCTCCATGGTGTGGTACCACTCGATGGACTCGACCTCGGACCTGATCTCGTCGATCCGACTGGCGGCGTGCGGCAGCATGCCATTGCCAGAGCCGGCTCCTCCACTCGGGGCCATGCCGAGCGAGCATACCGGGTAGCGCCACGAGGGCCACTCCCCGCCTTCACCGTCGTCGTCGCCACCAAGGACCGTCCCGGCTTGCTCGAAGGCTGCCTGAGCTCGCTCGCGGCCGCGCTCGCCCGCAGCGACGAGATCGTGGTCGTCGACTCGGCGAGCACACCCCCGGTTCCCATGGAGCTTTGCAGTCGATACGGAGCACGGCTGCTTCGCTGCGAGCTCCCGGGGACATCCCACGCGCGCAACACTGGATGGCGCGCTGCCCGGAGCTCCATCGTGGCTTTCGTGGACGACGACGTGCGGGTGGATCCCGGGTGGGCGGACGGGGTGCGAGCTTGCTTCGCAGGCCTCGTGCCAGGGGGTGCTGGAGCGCCGGCCTTCTTGACCGGCCGGCTGGGCCCTGAGCCCGGCAGGGGACCGGTCGAACGACCTGTAGCGTTGATGGACGAACCGGCCCCCGGGCTCCTCCACCGTGGCATGGCAACTGGTTTCGGGCACGGTGCCAACATGGCTGTGCTCCGCTTCGCGCTCGACGCGGTGGGCGGCTTCGACGAGCGCCTCGGCCCCGGCGCCAGATGGCGCGCTGCAGAGGACCTCGACTTGCTGGACCGCCTGCTCGCCGCGGGTTTCACAGGGCGCTACGAGCCCGCCGCGCATGCGTGGCACGTGCAGTGGCGCTCGCAGCACGAGATCCTCCTCCTCGAATGGTCATACGGAGTCGGGCAGGGAGCGCGTGTGGCGACGTTGCGGAGGCGCGATCCAGGCCGAGCGCGCAGGGTTGCGAGCATGGCGGTCCTCGACGGCGGGATAGCCGACCTCGCCCACTGCATAGCGCAGCGATACGAGCGCGGTGCTGCGAGAGCGGTGCTGCGCCTAACCGGCATCGCATGGGGAGCGGCTACCCGGACTGCCGCTCTCCAGGAATGGATGCCTGCAGCGCTTCGAAGGCGGCGCTACGAGACCGCGCGGCAGCCTCGGGGGAGTGATGGATAGCCACGGCCTGCCGGCCTGCCGCCGCGATCCCGGCGCGCACCTGCGCATCGGAGAGGACGCGCGCGAGGCCGGCTGCGAACGTGGCCATCCCACAGACCACGGCGCCTTCACCGACGTGAACGCTCAGGCCCTCGATGCCGGCCGGCGTGGTCACGACGCAGATGCCGTGAGCCAACGCCTCGAGCACCTTGACCTTCGGCCCGCTCGTGGGGGGACAGGGGAAGGCGACCACGGCCGCGCGAGAGAGAACTTCCACGCTGTCCCTCACCTCCCCTATCACCTCCACACCGGGGACAGACCCGATCTCACAGCGCTCGACGTTCCTGCCCGCCACGATCAGGCGCGCACCGGAAACCCGGTCCTCCACCTCCGGCCAGAGCCCGAGCAAGCGACCCAGCGCCACCACGTTCGGCTGCCACGACCAGTCGGCCACGAGCGCCGCCACGGGCTTGTCCACCGGGTCGACAACTCGCTCGGGGATGGGGTGGGCGATCGGGACGCACCTGCTCGCCCCTCGGAACTGCCCCACGCCGGCGAACCTGGCGACCCGCTCCGAGTAGCCGAGCACGACAGAAGCCCTCGCGGCCGCGCGTCGCTCGGCGCGGGCGGTCTGGACCGACGCCGCATCGAGGTGCCTGAGCGCGCGAGCGTCGGCAAGCGCCCGGTAGTGGATTGTGACAGCAGACCGGTTTGCCCGCGCGACGGCGGCAAAGGAGGGCACGTCGTCCGCGACCGCAATCACTCCCTCGGAGGGCGAGAAGCCCCCGAGGGCCGCGTCCCAGCGCGGCTTCACGAGTCCCCGGGCGTGAGCTCGCCAGAGCGAGCCGACTCGCACCGGCTCCCAGCGGCACCAGGACGGAAGCTCTCGTACCGGCGGTCTCGGGTACCACGACCAGGCGTCGAGGTCGTGACCGAGCGCGAGCATTCCCTCGCACCATGCCCACAGGGCTCGCCCCGCGGCCGTGCCCAACGGATCAGGATGCTCGTAGGCGACTACCGCGACCCTCACCGGAACCGCCCGGCGTCGCTCTCGCCATGGGCCACGCGGAAATGACTTCCACGAACGAGCGGGCCCCGGCACCGGAGCCCAGAGAGCCTGCGAGGAAACTGCCTACGCTCAGCGTCGTCATCGCCACGCGTGATCGCGTGAACATGCTCGAAGGCGCGCTCGAGGCACTGGGCGCGCAGCTCCGAGGCGGCGACGAGGTGCTCGTGGTCGACTCCGCGTCGAGCGACACTCGCGTCCGGGAAGTGACCGAAGGCCATGGTGCGAGGTTCCTCCGTTGCGAGCTGCCGGGGACGTCCCGGGCTCGCAACGCCGGAGCGCGGGCGGCCGGAGGCGATCTCGTGGCCTTCGTAGACGACGACTGCCGGGCGGCACCTGGGTGGGCGGACGCTCTGAAGGAGGCGTTCCGGCGCGACCCTGGGCTCGGGTTCCTCGCCGGCATGGTCCTGCCTACCGGGGCGCCACCAGGCAGCGGCTCGCACCTGTCCATGTCTGTCTTCACGGAGGACGTCGCCCGCCCCCTCGAGCGAGACGGCGACGTCGGCGCAGCCGGGCACGGAGCCAACATGGCCTGGCGAGCAGACGTGCTCCGGGGGATCGGGGGATTCGACGAGCTCCTGGGACCTGGCACGCACCTCCGGGCGGCCGAGGACCGCGACGCCATCTGGCGCGCTCTCCTCGCTGGTCACCGGGGCTTCTACGAACCCGCCGCCCGGGTCTACCACCTCCAATGGCGCACTCTCGGCCAGCAGCTCAGCGCCTACTACTCCTATGGCGTCGGAGAGGGCGCATCGAGCGTGAAGCGCTCCGTAGATGGCCCCGACGCCCTGGTCCGTAGGCGAACGCTCCTCGTGGACGGGCGCTTCTGGCACGAGGCGCGCGTAGCTATTTGGGAGCGCGCTACCCGCAAGGCGATCTCTTCCCTTGCCAGAGGCCACGAGGCCGCGTTCCTCGCCGAGTCCGCCAAGGCCGCCGGGACCATCGTTGGTGCTCTGCGAGCATCGCGCCTCGCGATCCGGGACGGTCATTTCACAGCGAGCTCGGCCGACGACGTCCCTGCGCCGCCGCTCCCTTGACCCAGGCTCTCCGGCATTGCACGACGGCGCCTCAGCGCGAGCGCGAAGGCGGCAGCGCCAATCCCCGTCACAGCCATCCACAGCGGTGCCGTAGCTGCCCAGGCCGGACGGCCGTCACGTGGCGGGCTCACAACAGTGATCGACAACATCATCCCGGCACTTCTCGCAGAGGACTCGCCTGCGTCGAGCACCGAGCGGATCGAGGCGCCATTCGGTCCGCTCACACGCATCAGGGCGAGCCCCGGCGTCGCAAGCGGGTCGATAGAGCTCACGCTCTTGCACCACAGCTCGGTCCCCGGGCGGGATGCTGAGGCAGACTCCATGACCCCGCAGGCCGTGTGGACCAGGACTTCTCCGTCCAGGCGCGAGATCGGGGCCGGAGAGCGTCCAGCCACTACCGGGTCTACGGTCACGACCTGGTAGTTGGCCGCCACATGGGCAGGCACCGCCAGGAGGATCACGCCCCCTGCGACCCCGCCGGCCATGGCCCCTGAGAGCAGCTGTAAGGTGCGCCGGCAAGAAGCGCGACGAGCGGGCTGGTAGCCGACAACTGCGGCGGCCGAACTGGGACTCCTCGCCCGCACGGCCTCTGCGACGGCGACTCCTAGAGCCCCCACGACCATCAGTGCCCACGTCGACTGCGGGGTCACCACCAGGTCGTAGGCACCGCCTGCCACGGCCACGGCGACCACCCCAACCAGGCAGGCAGCACCGGTCAGGCGATGAAACGTCCCTCGCTCCGCGCGGATGGCAGGCCATATCGACACCGCGATCGTTGTGAGCAGGCCCAGCCAAGCCAGGAGACCGAGCACTCCGAGAGTCGCGTAAGTGAGGGCATAGGCGTCGTCGACACCTGGGACGGTGGACACGAGCCCCCTGAAGCCCGCGCCGACGAAGGGACGGCTTGCCGCCGCCAGGAACACCAAGGGCAGGCGGGCAAGGCGGATGGAGATCGAGTTGGTGTGCGCGGCAGCTACAAACGGCGCGATCAGGGCCCCGGGAGCGACGATCGCCACTGCACCGATGGCAATCGCCGCCGCGAGCGCCGTGCGAAGCATCGTGCGCCTGGCCAGACCGGCCAACACCCCTAACCCGAGAAGGGCGGCCACGACCGCGACCTCGGCGCTTCGCGACGCCGTGAGCACCACCCCGACCACGACGGCCGGCGGAGCGATCCAAAGTGCCCGGCGCCACCTTCCCGGTCCTCCTGACCCTGCGGCAGCGGGCATCCCGTCCGTATTTGCTCCAGCAGCCGTGGCAGGCCGGGCAGGCCAACCAGCGGCCCGAGCAATCACCACCACGACCAGGGGGAGCATCATCACGAGCACCCAGCCGTACTCCAGTGCGAACTGAGCCGCCACCTGCACCCGCACAGCCCCGGCACGCGTGGCGAGCTTGGCCGCGCCGGGGCTGCCAAGCTCGGCCGGCAGGTGCTCGAAGAGGAAGTGCGACCACCCCGAACCCGTTACCCGCTCTGCGAATGCCACGACGAGTGTGCAACAGGCAAGGAATGCCGCGAGGCGGGCAACTCGCCAAGGTCCAAGGCGCCTGGCCAGGGCAAGCACGACCACGAACAGCACTGCCGCGTCGACGAGCCTGAGCCAGGCGTGCATGTCACCGGCAAATGACACCCCCTGCCCCGCGAGGGCAACCCCGTCGACGAAGCCAACCACCAGCCAGACTGCGAGAGCGGCGTGAATAGCCGTAGGTCGCAGGTCATGTGCTCTGAGCACCAGACGCACCCGCCGGCTGCTCGGCTCGCCGTTCCTGGAGCTGCCCTGCCTGGGCTCGCCCTGCCCGGAGCTGCCCTGCCCGGAGCTGCCGTGCCTGGGCCACGCCTCGAGCGCGGCTCGGAGCGCCAGAGCATACAGGGGTACCCGCGTGAGTAGAGCGAGATGCGGCAACCCCGGAAGCGAGAGCGTTCCGGGGACGAACAGCCACCCGCCGAGGAGCACCCCGGCGGCGATCTCGAGCGGACCAAAGAGCGCTAGCAGCCCGGCGACCACGCCGAGCACGAGGAGCCCTGCCCCGGGCACGGGCTCAGCGGGCTAGGCCGCGACGGCGCGCCATCTGCACAGCGCCGAACCCCGCGACCAAGCCGATCACCGCCAAGCCGGCTCCCACGGCGGCCGCCTTCCCACCCGATGGTCCTGCCGGCGACGCGGGAGCAGTGGGATCGACTGGCAAGAGCGTGTAGCGCTCGTGCACCGGCACGGCGAACTGGGTCTCCTGCTGGCTCGTGTAGGTGCTCAGCTCGTGGGCCACTGCTGCCGAGATCTCGGCTGCTACCGCCGGACTGGAGGAGATGCCGTACACGTCGAGGAGGAGGGCAGCCGGAGATGCGTACACGACCGTCGACGCCGCGACCTCGGACTCGGGGAGATGGAGGTGCCTCGCCACGGGGCCGGCGATGACCGAGGTGCTCGCCAGGCTGGCGTACTCGAGGCGCAACTGGTCCAGCTTCACGAGCTCTCCGCTTCCACCAGCCGCGGCCAGCTCGTAGGGGTCGTTGATCATCATGACCGTGCGGCTCGTCCAGGTCGTCGGTCCGCTGGCCACATGGAGAGCGCCCAGCACTCCGAGCACCGTGCCCAGCAGCACTCCGGCGAGAAGAGCAGCCAGCGGCTTGTGCCTAGCGGCCGCCCACGCCCGCTGCCAGAGGTCACTTTGCTCGTCCACCGCCGTGAGCGTAGTTCTGCCGGCGACAACACCTGGTGCAGGCACATGTGTGAGGACGGCCGTTCTCGAGGCCGTGACGCGCGGGCGCTGGTGGGCTCAGGCCTCCATATGGCGGTTCTTCCGGGCTGCCTCGACTGCAGGTGTGCCAGGCCCGCCGGAGGATGCCGGTTCTGGACGGTACGAGCCGCCTGTCGCAGCGCAGAGCGTTGCGCCAACCGAGAGGCGCAACGCCCTCAGGTTGTAACCACCTTCGAGAAACATAACGACGCGACTGGCGCGACTGCCGCGACTGGCGCGATCGCCGCGACTTGCGGGTTCTTGCCTGCCGGCGATGCCTCCCGCGAACGGACGCGGAGCGAACCCGGTCACCCGCCGCGAAATGTCTGCGTAGTCCCCAGCAGTGAGCCGCCACCCGGCCAGGGGGTCGTCGCGATGCCCGTCGAATCCGGCGGAGACGAGCACCCAGCTCGGAGCGAAGCTCTCGACTGCCGGGGCAACCACCTCGTCGAGCGCGCGCAATATCACGTCCCCCGTGACACCAGGCGGCAGCGGTATGTTCAGCGTGGTCCCAGGGGCAGCGGGTCCGCCCGTCTCGTCCAGGCGGCCGGTGCCTGGGTACAAGGGCCACTGATGGAGCGAAGCGTAGAGGACTCGGCTGTCGTCCCAGAAGATCTCCTGGGTCCCGTTGCCATGGTGGACGTCCCAGTCGATTATCAACACCCGCTCGCCACGATCAGCCAGGCTGCGTGCTGCAATAGCCACATTGTTGAACAAGCAGAACCCCATGCCCGCCTCGGGGCGAGCATGGTGGCCAGGCGGGCGTGCCGCGACGAACGCCACCTCTCCCTCTCCCCGCTCGATGGCGTCCGCGGCCGCGAGCCCTGCTCCGGCTGCGAGCAGGGCGGTGTCGTAGGAGCCCGGCGACAGGACCGTGTCCGCGTCGAGCATCCCGCCGCCCGACTCGCAGATCCCGCGGAGCCGTTCCACATAGCCTCGGCTGTGGACGGAGACGAGCTCCTCCGTGCTGGCGCGCCTCGGGGCGAGAACCACGGCCGACTCCACAAGGCCGCAGTCGGCTATCCCTCCCAGTGCAGCCTCGACGCGCTCTGGCCGCTCCGGATGCTCCGGCCCCGTGAGGTGACGGTCGAGATCGGGGTCTCCGGCAACGACCAGCATCCCTTCCATGCTCGCATGCGGGCGAGCTGGCCGCGCCACTGAGACCGCCCAGCCACCAGGCTGCCAGATCGGCCATGCTGGCCATGCTGGCCATGCCGGCCATGCTGGCCATGCCGGCCATGCCGGCCATGCCGGCCATGCCGGCATCGACGCCCACAATTCGCGGCTGCCAGCGCAGCACAGTACGATCTGCGCCGTGGCGGGGACTCCGACGACTGGGCCTGTTCGCGTCGCTCTGGTAGGCGCAGGGAAGATCACGGAGCTCACTTCGCGCGCCTACGAGGACACCGAAGATGCCGAGGTGGTGGCACTTTGCGACCCGAGGGAGGAAAGGCTCGCCGCCCTCGCCGCTCGCTTTCCCGACGCCGAGCGCTTCGGCAGGGTGGACGACTTGCTTGCCTCCGGCACACAGGCAGACATGGTCGAGATCTCCGTGCCCACGCCGCTCCACTGCGAGGTGGCGTGCCAGGTGCTGCGCGCCGGATGCCACGTCAACCTCCAAAAGCCCATGGCCACTTCCCTGGCCGAGGCCAACGAGATGATCCATGCCGCGCAGGAGTCGGGCTCGGTGCTCCGCGTGATGGAGCCTTATCTCTTCTTCGAGCCCCTCGAGACTCTGAAGGCGGTGGTGGAGTCGGGCGAGATAGGCGACGTCGCCGGCTTCCACATGAAGATGGTTGGTACCGGTGGCGGTGGCTGGGACGTGCCGTGGAGCACGCTGCAGTGGCAGTTCGAGCAGATGGCGGGGCGGGGTCTCGGCATCCTCGTCTTCGACGACGGTTGGCACAAGTTCGCGGTCACCAAGTGGCTGTTCGGCCCGGTCAGCGAGGTCATGGCCTGGATAGGCCGGACCGAGCTCGGCCCCGGAATAGCGCTCGACGCACCCTCGACGGTCATGTGGAACCACGAGAGCGGGGTGCGCGGGGTGCTCGACCTGACGCTCGCTCCCGACACCTACATGCGATCCCATTACTACTCGAGCGACGAACGCTTCGAGGTGACCGGTACCAAGGGCTTCGCACGGGTGAACCATTGCACCGCCTACGGGCTCGGGCAGCCGGTGCTCGAGGTGTACAGCGGCGGAGTGCTCAGGGCCTACCAGAACCTCGACGACGACTGGGGGAACTGCTTCTCCCGCCAGACGGCGCACTTCCTGCAGTGGCTTCGCCATGGCGGTAGCGCTCCTGACGGGTCTGGCACCGGCGACCCGAGCGCGGGCGCGGGCCAGAGAGCGGGCGCGGGACAGAGAGCGCGCGCAGACGCTCCGTCTGGCGGGAATACCCCTTCGGAGCCAGCAGCAGGACCTGGGCTGCTGCTCGACGCGCGCTCGGCCCGGGAGGTGCTCGCCTTGGTGCTGGGCGCCGTGGAATCATCCAAGCGGAACCGGCCGGTTCGTCTGGACGAGCCACCGTGGGCTGCTCCATAGCTGTCACCTATGCTCGCCGTCGTGGGGACTCTCGAGGGCAAGACGTTCGTCGTGGCCGGTGCAGGCGCCGGCCTTGGCCGGGCGATTGCCCTGGCGGCGTTCGAAGAAGGGGCAAGCCTTGTTCTCGGGGCGCGCTCCGGAGGCAGCTTGGAGGCGCTGGCACGGGAGGTCGACCCGTCGGGAGCTCTTGTGAGCCCCGTGGTGTTCGACATAACCGATCCCGGGAGCTGCAGGGCCATTGCAGAGCATGCAGCAGAGCGCTTCGGATCCCTTGACTGCCTGGTGGTGCCTGCAGCCCTCGACAGCGTGATGGGGGGCATCTCAGGCGCTGACTGGGGGCTCTGGCACGAGGTCATGGAGGTCAACTTTTTCGGGGCGATGTACATGACCTCCGCTGCGCTCGGGAGTTTCGGAGTGCGCGGCGGTTCGATCGTCTACATAACGACCCAGACGATCTACCGACCGCCGCCGGCTCTGCTCCAGGCGGCGTACGCCGCGTCGAAGGCCGCTCTCCTCGGCGCGGCCCGCCACCTGGCCGTTGAGCTCGGCCCTAGGCGAGTTCGCGTCAACACCGTGGCGCCGGGCTGGATGTACGGGCCCGAGGTGGAGGCTTACGCAACAGCGAGCGACGAAAAAGCAGGCAGGAGCCCCGGCGATGCGCTGGCCGCGATCGCCGCAAGGATGCCGCTAGCCACCCTCGCCACGTGTGCCGACGTAGCCGATGCAGTCGTGTTCCTGTCCTCGGACAAGGCGCAGGCCATAACCGGCCAAGCCCTCCTGGTGAACGCCGGCGAGCAAGTCCACTGAACCCCCGGCAGCGCATCGACCACGCTGGAGATGAGCGCGCAATGAGCTCCGGTACACGCTGCGCTAACTCGAGCTGCCGCGCTGGCCTCGGACCTCGGGTGCCGGAGCGTCGACTGGCTCACCGTCGTCCTCCACGAGCGTGAACACCAACTTGCCAACGTCGAGGAAGTTCGAGAGGTCCGCGGCAATGACCCTGTAGTCGGACTCGGAGATGGACTTGAAGTAGCTCTCGATCGAGTCGAACCACTGCTCGGTCACACCGTCGTATTCGGCCTCCTGCTGGTCCGGAACACCCGAGTGGCTTCGATGGAACTGGACGTACCTGCGAACGTAGCTTCCGCTTCGCGTCGACATGACAAGGGGGCCGTGGTGGTCTCTCCAGTAGGAGTGGAACTCCTCGGTGGACATCCCGGGTTTGCGCTTCAAGAAGCAGACGAGCCTGACCACTGATCAGCTCCCGCTCGGAGCCGGTGAAATGCCTGGGCCACCGCAGCGGGAAAGGGGCATCTCTCAGGCGTCCTACGCGAGGCTCGTGGTGTGCTTGGCGGCAGGTCCGCTACCCGTGGGAGATCCCGCGGCGGGGTCCGCGGCGGGGTCCGCGGCCAGCAGCGGCCCGACTTCCTCGCCGAACGCGCGCACCTGGTCCACCAGCTCCTCGACCGAGCGGCTAGGGAAGCGCACCTGGAGCTGGCCCACCCCCATGTCTGCGTACTCGCGCAGCGAGCCGGCTATCTCCTCGGAGCTGCCGGAGATGCAACGACGCCCGAGGTCCCAAGACGGCTTGCCAACGTAGATCCACTCGGTGATCGTGCCTACGTCAATCGCCATCTCCGCCGCTTGCCTGCCGCTAGCGTCTCGCTCGCGACGAAGGAGCGCGATCAATGCGGGAAGGTCGCGCCGGGCGGTTCCCTGCGGGAGCCAACCGTCGCCCAGGCGAGCAGCTCGCCTCACCGCCGCGGGCGAGGAGCCTCCTACCCACACAGGCGGCCGGGGCTTCTGGATGGGGCGGGGGCTCACTCCCCAGGATCCGTCCAGGCCAAGCTCGCCGTCTCCGAGCAAAGGGAACTCATCCTGTAAGGCCGCCGAGATCGCGCGGATCGACTCGTCGAGCAGTGAGCCGCGCCGCTCGAAGGAAGTGCCGAATAACCCGAACTCCTCGGGAACATGCCCGGCGCCCACCCCGAGGATCGCGCGACCCTCCGAGAGCTTGTCCAGGGTCGCGATCGCCTTCGCCGTGACTAGCGGATGGCGGTGCGCCACCACCAGAACGTGGCTCAGCAACCTTGTACGCCTCGTGATCCCAGCCAGGAAACCGAGAGTGGTCATGGTGTCGTACCATGTCGTGCCCATCGCCTCGGCAAGACGTCTGGGTATTGCCACGTGATCGCACACCCCCACGTAGAAGAAGCCTGCTTCATCCGCCGCTCTGGCGACTTCGGCGAGCTCCGCAGCACCGGCCGAGCGCTCCCATGGCTCAGCGAAGAGGGAGCTCTGCGCCTGCACCGGGAGCTGCATCCCGTAGACGACCTGGCCTGCAGAAAGGATGGCAGACACGTCCCCTCCTTGCCTCCTTGCGCTCGAACGCAGCCGCGGGCTCCATGGTGTCGTGCAGGACGGGGAGCTCGTCCGGCATTCGCCCGACACCATATCTGACGTATCGTCAGAATGCTACACCTGGCGCTCTCTCGGTGCCATGCTCAGGGGCCGTACAGGTGCTGCACGCGTCGCCGGAGGTGATGTAGGTGCGGATTCGCGATGGCAGCACGCTCGGTGTCGCCCGAGCGTGCTATGGTACGTACACCTCGTGTTCACCATAAGGTGATACGCCTGGCAGCCGGTGCAAGCAGGGCCGGCGGGCTTTCGCTACCGGCGGATGCCATCCTCCGCTGTAGCGACGCAGCATCCGGCCAAGCCGGCTCTCGGGGATCCATTGGGTGTGGTCGCTCCCCACCTAGCCACGGCGCGAGATCGCGCCTGACCAACACGGCGCCTGAACGCGCCTGACCAACACGGCGCGAGAACACGCCTGACCAACACGGCGCCTGAACACGCCTGACAAATGGAGTAGACCATGACCACCTTCTCGTCCCTCGGCGTCCCTGCCGACCTGGCGTCCACGCTCGCTCGTCTCGGCATCTCGGAGCCGTATCCGATCCAGGCGACAACCATCGAGGAAGCTCTTGACGGCAGGGACATCTTCGCCCAGTCGCCGACGGGCTCAGGCAAGACGCTCGCGTTCGCGATTCCCGTCGTCGCCCGCGTCGGCAAGGCGCGCCAGGGGCGACCGAAGGCCCTCGTCCTCGCGCCGACGCGAGAGCTAGCAGCACAGATCGCCGCCGCGACGCGCCCGCTTGCCCGAACCGCCGGGCGGGAGGTCGCCTCCTTCTACGGCGGGACCGGGTTCGACAAGCAGCTCTCGGCCCTCCGGCGCGGTGTCGACATTGCTGTAGGCTGTCCCGGTCGCCTGATCGACCTCGTAGATCGCAGAGCGCTCGCACTCGGAGACGTGGAGATAGTCGTGATCGACGAAGCCGACCGTATGGCCGACATGGGGTTCTTGCCGGCGGTCAGACGCCTGCTCAGGGATGTCCCGATCACCCGGCAGACGATGCTCTACTCGGCCACCCTGTCGAGCGCCGTCGAGCAACTGGTCAGCGACTTCCAGGACGCGCCGAGGCGCCATGTCCTCGACGCACCGGCGGACGACATGGGGTCCAGGGAGCACGAGGTCTGGCGCTCTGCGCGCGATGAGCGCGCGACGCTCACCGCAAAGATCGTCGCCTCGTACCGCTCGTCGATCGTGTTCTGCCGGACCAAGCACGGTGTCGACCGGCTCGCCCGCCAGCTCACGAAGGCTGGCCTTGTCACCGTTGCCCTGCACGGCAACCGCACCCAGTCACAGCGCGACCGCGCCATCTCCGAGTTCTCGCAGCGCCGCGCCAGAGTGCTTGTGGGCACCGACGTCGCCTCTCGGGGACTTCACGTCGAAGGTGTCGACTGCGTAGTGCACTTCGACCCGCCGGAGGACGACGACACTTACGTGCACCGCTCCGGAAGGACGGGCCGGGCCGGAGCATCCGGGGTCGTGGTCTCCATCGTTACCTCGGAGCAGGAGGCGACGGCGCGGCGGATGCACAAGCGCCTCGGCATCGCATCCCGCATCGTCGCCGGCAAGGTCCCAGAAGCCGTTGCAGCCTGGCCATCCGAGTCGGTCGCGACGCCAACTGCTCGACCATCGGCTACGACTGCCGATTCGAACGCCACGGCCAGGCGAGCGAGCGCTGGCGGTCGCCGCCGGCAGCGCCGCTATGACAAAGCTGGCGGTGGCAGTGGCCGAGCCGTTCGCAGTGGCAGTGGCAGTGGCAGTGGCAGTGGCAGTGGCAGCGCAGGCCGCGCAAGGCGCGAAGTCGGCAAGCGGCGCCAGTCTGCTTAAAGCTCGGAGTCCTCAGCCACGAGCAAATGCCGGATAAGCGTCCTCCGTGGGTCCCGGCACTAGAGGCAACGATGCTCAGCCCAGGCCTCTCACACGCCTGTGGCCGCCCCGGGAACGTCACCGTGAACACTGACAGCCGCGCCTGCTGCGACACAAAAACGCGGCGTCACTCCGAAGACCCGTTCCATCAGGCCGAGCTCGAGGCTCTCGGCCCACTCCACGTCCCTCAACCGCTCCATGCGAGGCGCCGGCCACCCTGCCGCCTCCACCTGTGCCAACACCGCAGCCGGTGGAGTTCCCGCGCCAAAGGGAAGGGAACGTCGAAGCGCTGGGTCGTACTCTCCATGGTGATCCGGTGGAAGACGGCGGAGCCGGTGTTGGAAACGGCGAGCCCGGCTCCGAAGCGCCTCCAAGGGATCGGCTCTGCCCCAGACGCTCTCCACGGCCAACAACGTGCCGTAGGGTGCAGCTGCTCGCCAAGCGCCGAGGGCCCGCCCGGGGTCGGGAAGTGTCCAGAGCACATGCCGTTCCATCACTGCGTCGAAGCCGCCAGGTGGGTCGTCGGCGGGAGCAACTACCGTGTCGATCTGCACGCGGGCGGACTCGGCATGCTCGGCCAGTTTCCCCAGCATGCCGGGTGACAGGTCGAGCGCTGTTACTCGATGGCCAAGCGACGCGGCAAGCAAGCTGAGGAACCCGGTTCCCGCGCCTACGTCGAGCACCCGGGCGGGCGCAGGCGGCAGATTGCGAGCGAGCA
Source organism: Actinomycetes bacterium (assembly GCA_021801525.1). GTDB lineage: Bacteria > Actinomycetota > Acidimicrobiia > Acidimicrobiales > JAJYXR01 > JAJYXW01. Next base: position 2,434 of record JAJYXW010000192.1, on the reverse strand, counting down.
CCGCGCGCCAGGCGCCCAGCACGGCGGCGTTACGCGGCGCGTGGCCCGGTGCCCGGTCGTAAGTGGTCGCATCGTCGTCCCAAAACCGCCTGACCGCCTCCAAGACCACAGAGTCGCCGGTCCGCTGGCTCGCTGTGCCGCCTGGTAGGTGCCCGCGCCGGGTCGCCGCCGGGTCGCCGTCGCTTTGCTCGAGTTCCATCGGCATCTATTGTGGCCCACGAAGGCGCCTGTCGCGTAGGGCCCGGAAATGTCACAAGAGCCCTGCTCGAGTGGCGGTCGCCCGCCCCCCCGGCCACACGTTGCCAAGAGCCTCGGCAAAGGCCGGGTTCACTCGTGCACTGGGCAACTGCGCGCACACGGTCTCGAGCGCGACCTTGCCGGGTAGGCCTTTGCGCTCGGCCAGGTAGGCGGCACCAACGGCTGGAGTCCGCCGCTCCGCTTGGACGCAGTGCACGAGGACCGTCTTGCCCTCGTCACGCCAGCGAACTATCGACTTCGCGAGATCGTGGAATACGAACTCCAGGTTCGGGTTCTTGGCGGGGTCGACTTCGTCGAGGAGACTCATCTCGACTCGGAGCGGATGAGTCCGCTCGTCGAGCTGGCCTCGGCCCATGCGACACAGTGACACCGTCACATCAGCCTTGGCAACCGATACTCCGAAGACATTGGCGAGAGCGACCCCGGGGTCTTCTGCGAGCTCTCGGACGCAAGGCGACCCAGGCCAATGACGTTCGTAGTACGGCGTGAGGTCCTGAGCATCTGGCCACCCGGCACCGTCGGCCGAGCCCCGTCGTGCCGACATCACGGCAAGGCGTACGAGGTCGCGGCTCGTGTAATCCGGACGACCGTAGATCCCTGGTTTTCCGTGGAGAATCGAACGCCATTCAGCTGGAACCGCGCTTGCTCCCCACCTCGCGCCGAGAAGGGATCCCGTAATGGCCGCCACGGTGTCCGTGTCGTTGCCGATGCGGACGGCTGCATGGAGGGCATGCTGCAGGTGACGGCAGGGCTCGACCTCCGGCACAGGGGTATGCCAAATCGCGGCCAGCGCGGCCTGGAACGCGGTCACCACGAATCCGTTGTGGTCGAACCTCGAGGGCGGTCCGTTCTCGACCTCCTCGAGCCTTGCCTGCCAATAGCCCTGATGTTCAGCTGGCAGGTGCTCGAGGCCATCCCAGACACCGCGGAGCGTGCCAAACCGGATGGCGCGGTCGACTCCAATGCACCACAGCGCACACGCCTCACCAGCCAGTGGGTCGGCGTGAGTCAGCGCCGAAACCGTTGTCGCGAGCCTGACAATCTCCGAGTCGTTGCCGAGGCCTGCGAGTGCGACCGGTGCCGTCCGCATGAGACTTCCATTCCCGGCGCTCGAGCGAGGGTTAGCCATGAAGAGGCTGGAGGCAACCCCGCTCAGCTCGCCGCCGTCTCGGGCGCGAGCGAGTGCCGACCTAGTCTGATTGCCCACGTCCGCTGGTCCAGACCTATACCAATCGAGAAAGCGTTCTCCGATCTCAGCAGGGTCAGCGCCGCCGCCTGCCGTCTCCTCGGCGATGCAGATCGCCAACTGGGTGTCGTCGGTCCACTCACCGGGATCCCAACTGCCCAGTCCCCCACCCTTCATTACTGCCTCGCCGGTCGGAGGCGAACCGAACTCGTATCCCGCACCCAGGGCGTCTCCGGCGGCGAGGCCGAGCATGACGCCGGCACACCGGTCGAGGTCGACGCCTTCCCAGCTACTCATGCTTCCGAACCGTTCCGCGATGCCGCGGGAAACAGGCAGGTCTCCTTCGGCCGTCGCATATCTCGAATCCCATTCTTGGGAGCATAAGACGGCTGATGCTCTCACTGAGCGCATCGACGGATTCTTGGAGAACGTTTACAACCTGGCTCTTGTCAAGTCCACACTCGCCTATCGTGCCAGCTTGCCTCCTGACCAACGTGACCTTGAGTAGCGAGTAGTTAGACCTGCATAATAGATTTGCACGCACGCTGGAGCTGCCCCTTCTTACCGATAATGCTACAGATAGGCTATGCAAGGAGGTGACTCATGCAAGGTCAACCAACACGACTCACTGAAATTTGTGAGCTCCTCGGTGAAGGTCGCCTTAGCTGGCCAGAGGCGCGGAATGAGATCCTGCACTACCCATTGTTAGTGATCGAACTAAGTTATCCATCTGATACTTTCCCAGGGCTACCTTCCTTCGACTATGGCACCTGGAATGAAGTAGAGCAATGTTACTGTAAAGGGCTTCTTACCGAGGATGAGTACGGCGAGCTATTGGAGGGTTTTACAGAGATCGACGATGCCCGGTTGTCATCGAACTGACCGAGTTACTCCTCCATCCAGTGATGCGCCTGCGCCATGCAAGCGACCACCCATTGCCAGGGCTGCACCTTGCAGGAAGTGACCCCACGAGGGCGGTTTGCGCATCAT
>JAJYXW010000092.1 GCA_021801525.1 Actinomycetes bacterium | reverse complement strand
GCGACCATGTTGACTCCGGGCGTGAGCGGGCAGGGCGGCTGCACCACACCCTTCAGCTCCGACGAACGCCAGACGAGCCGGGCGCCCGTGCCGCCGTAGTAACCCATCCGGTATGCGTCGACGTGGAAGCGCGGCGCCTGGCTCGAAACGTAGAGGGTCACACTCTGGCCGTCTGCCGCGTAGGCGAGATTGGCGAAGCCGTCTATCGTGCTGCCGGCGGGGGCGTTCGTTATCTTCCATGCCGTAGTGCCAGGGAGCTTGTTCTGGTCCACGACCCAGCGGGCCTCGAGGCCATCTGGTCCGGGGAAGGTAGAGGGGCCACGCCCTCGGGCGAGCGCGCCGGATCTCCCGCCCGTCCGAGCCCCGGACTTCCCGCTCGCATACCTGCTCGCCCTCCCGTTCACCCGCCCGTTCGGCCTGGCGCCAGGATGTCCCGACGGCGTGAGCAGCATCGCCACCAGAACGCCGACCACTACCAGGGCGAGCAACGTCGTGCTCGCCGCGGCTAGCCGGCGCCGACGCACCCGGGCACGCTCTGTCCCTCGGCGCTTCGAATGGCGAGGACCGCGCGAGACGGCTGCCATGTGCGAGCCTTCACCGACTGGTCTTCCTTCGGGAACGCCGGCCGGCTGCGCTCCTCCGTCCCTGCCGTCGCTCATCGGAGCGATCGTAGCCACCGCCACAGAGGGCATCAGCGCGCCTCCCTGACCCCCTGGCTCACGGCGCACGTCTTCCCGGCACTTCCAGCTCACTGGCACTTCCGCCTCACCGGCACTTCCGCCTCACCGGTGCTCGGGAGCTACGCGCCTTCGAAGGCTCCCTCCTCTGGCACCTCCCTCCTCGCGAGCGCGAACACACCTGCGGACATCACGGCCAGCCCCGCCAGCTCCCCCGCAAGCGCGTACGGATGCAGGTCTATCCCCTCCCCGAAAAGGGCCTTGCTGATCGCTATCGCGACGAGCGGCTCGATCACGGTGAGAACCGGGAGAGACGTAGCGAGCTCACCGGCCTGGAACGCGCTCTGCGCGAGCAGCATCCCTACGGCGCCACTCGCGATCATCATGTAGGGCGCCCATGACGAGAGGGTGCTGAGTACGCCGTGGCGAAGCAGGTGGGCCGCGAGCTCCGTGACCACCGACGCGTAGCCCCACGCGAATCCCGCCCCGGTAGCCAGCAGCACCGGAGAGCGACCACTCAGGGGTCCGCGCGCCAGGGCGACCGCCAGCCCCACCAACGCTGCCAGCACGCACGACATGATCGCCCACGCCAACGCGCCGGCATAGGGACGACCGGGGCCCGCGCGCTCGAGCACCATGAACATCGCCAGTCCCGCTGCCACCGCGGCCGCCGAAAGGTACTCGCCTGCGAGGATGCGACGGCGCGCGCTGAACGCCGCGAGCGGCAGGGCGAACAGCAGGCTACAGACCAAGAGGGGGTTGACTAGTGCCACGGATGCTCGCTCGAGCGCGACGAACTGGCATACGACGCCGAACACGTCCAGCAGGTTCCCCAGTAGCCAGCCGGGGCGGCGAGCCAAGCTGATCAGCAGTCCTGCCCGCATGGACAGCTCTGGGGACTCACGCCGGGCAGCGATGTGCTGGAGCACCGATGCCACGCCGAAGCACGCGGCTGCCACCAGGGACAGAAGCGTAGGCATTACTGGCACTACGGGCATGCCTCCAAACTCCGCCTGGCGAGCACCAAAAGTGTAGCGAGCACCACGTGGTGTGCCGACACGTGCCTTCCATTGCGCGCCGCGGATCCCACGCTGCGTCCGAGACGCCTGTAGTGCTGAGGCCGGCTCAATCCGGTGGCGAGTGCTCCGGCGGCGCGCCGGGTTGCTCCGAGACGCCGGCTGAGCGGTAGTAGTCCCTCCAGACGAGCCTGTGCACCGGCACCAAGCGCGGCAAGTCCCTTACTCCCGGTATGAGCGGCGCGAGGAGAAGCGCCAGCGACAGCACGGCCATAATCGCCACGACCTCGATATCGCCGTTGGAGGAGTGCGACATCGGGCTGATCTGGTACCACATCGTATAGAGCCAGAGCCACGGCTGGCCGGGCCATGACCCGGTCTCGTTCATCACTCCCCACTGGTGGCTCGCCATCTTCTGCGCCGTGACGATCTTCCCCCAGTAGCTTGCCCCGTGCTGCGCCTTCCAGGAATCGCCGATGAAGAGGATCGGGTTCGTGTAGTTGGTCGTGAAGAAGGAGGAGTGCTCGACCAACGCCGCGTCGAGACCGCCCGAGCGAGCCATGGACAGGAGCTGGTTGAGCAGCTCCGGCACCGGGCCGTCGGGAGCCGGCGGCAGCACAAGGCCGCTGCCGGCCACGCTGGCATGGGCGAGAGCCTTTCCGTATGCGGCCAGCCATGCCAGCTGTTCTTTTCGTGGTGCCGACTCGTAACGGGCAAGGGCCCTGGCGAGCGCGGGCTCCCCCGCGACGGCCGAGAGGGGGTCGAGCACGAAATCTTTGGCCGGGTCGATCGGGTCGGTCACGCCGATGGCCTTCTGGATGGAGATCCCGAAGAGGCGTTGGACCTCCCCCGAGCGGTGGTTGTAGGGCGGGCCGTAGGTGGCCGAACTGCTGGTGCCTGCCAGCTCACTCAGGGCAATCTCCGTGAAGCCCCTCGGCTGCGCGGATGCCCATGCCTGCAACGTGACGGGCGGCATGTCGGGCGATGAGAAGAGCACGGCGAGCAGGGAGCTGAGCAGGAGCACGACGACCAGGGCGACCGTGGCTTCCTTCAGGATGTCGTAACGCCGCAGTGGTCCCTTCCACGGCGCCGCCTCGGCGGCCCTCCGGCGCAGGCGATCGGCTCTCCGCTTCCGGCGCCTCGTTCGGGCTGAAGCACTCGGGCCACGCAGGGAACCTTCGGAATGTGAAGCTGCCACCTCGGGCACGATGGGTCCCTCCGCGGGGCTCATGAGGACGCTCCGGAAACGGGCTGGCCGGCGGCATCGGCATGGGGAGCATCGCCACCGGTGGAAACAACAGCATGGGCATGGGCGGCGACATGGGCATGGGCGGCAGGCTCGCCCTCGCCTGGCTCGAGGTGGTCGAGGCGTGCGTCGATCGGAGGGGCCACTCCGCGCAGGCGGACCATGAGGATGTGGACCACCGCGATCCCTACGAGCACCAATGGCACGAACACGATGTGCAGCATCAGTACCTGGCCGAAGTTCATGGTATTCAGGAATGCCCCGATGCCTGAAGAGTTCATGGCGTCCTTGGACTCGAAGGCGATCCACTGGGAGTCGAAGTTCGTCTGGGAAAGGTACCCGGTGAACGCCTCGAACACCGACACCAAGAACGCGAGAACGCCAGTCATCCAGGTGAGGGTCCGCTTACCCCGCCACGAGGCCATCCAGAATTTGCCCCACAGGTGGATGGCCATGAACCCCATGAAGCACTCCACGCTCCAGAGGTGCATGGAGTTGACGAATAGCCCCACAGAGCTCGTGTGCCACCAGATCGGTCCTTCCAGGGCGAGCACGAGGCCCGACAGGATGGCCACCACGAGGGCACCCAGTGTGAGGACCCCGAAGACGTAGATCCACGACGCGACGTAGGCGGGCTGCTGGTCGGGCAGGAGCTTCCCCGGTGGAAGGTTGCGAAGCCACAGCCGCCTCACGCGTGCCGTCCAGAGGTCCCCGTCGCCGCCACGCGGGTCCACAGCCGCACTCTTCCCGGACAACCCGGGTGGTGGTGACGCGGGCGGAGGCGACCCGGGCGGAAGCGACCCGGGTGGAGGTGACCCAGCCCGGCGGCCGTGCACGAAGGGGAGGAGGAGCGCCAGTACGAACAATGCGAGCATTGCCACGACCACGAGGAAGTTGGCTAGCGAGATGAGGATGAAGCCCACGTGGATGTAGCGATCGGGGCCGCTCAAGTCGACTATGGCGCCCATCACGGCAGCAGTGGCCGGCATCGTCAGGAACCATACTCTCGGCGACGCACATCGCGAGGCTGAGCTCTCGGCGACGCTGCCACAGTCGCGCTCGAGCTGCGCATTTGCCAGAACGAGGGCGGTCGCCCTCAGGAGAGCTCGTACTCGTCGTGCACGTGCTCACTCCACGAGAGCATGAGAGCACGCCTCGATCCGATCCCGAGCTTCGCGTAGACGCTGGAGAGATGATGGTCCACGGTCTTCGGAGATATGAACAGACGCTCCCCGATTTGCTTGTTGGTAAGACCTGCCGCTGCAAGCGACGCGACGCGACGCTCCTGGGCGCTCGGTGTCGTTCGGGGAGCATCGCGCCGCCGCCGCCCGCCCGCGGATGCCAGCTCGGCAGAAGCGAGCCGCAGCAGGCGGATCGCCCCGATCGGCTCCGCGAGGGAGACGGCCTGCCGCAAGAGCTTCTTCGCGGAGTCGGCGTGACCCGTAAGGCGGAGGAACCTGCCGTACGCGATCCGGGTCTCCAGCTCCACAAGTGGCATGCCTAGATCGGCGCAGAGCTCGAGTGCCTCGTTGTAGCGGGTGGAAGCGCCTTCGATGTCGCCTCGGCGCCAGGCGAGCAGCGCCCTGCCGGCTGCCGCAGTGACCCGCGGGGCGCGGCAGCCGAGCGGTTCGCAGCGCTCCTCCAGCACGCTGAGGAGCCGGTCGAGCTCATCCAGCTCACCAGCGCCTGCCAGTGCCTCGATGGCCGGCGAGTGCCATGGAACTACGCATGGCTCGATGATCCCCGTTCGATCAGCCAGCGAGCCCGCCAGCCGCGCAGCCAGCACAGCCTCGCGGACGTGCCCACTCTGCAGGTGGGAACGGCAGGACAGGAATAGCAGCCACAACTGAAGGTACGGCGGTTGTCCCAGGGCTTCTGCGGCAGCCTCCACGCGCTCGAACCACATCGTGCTCTCTTCGTCGCGCCCGAGCTCCTGGCAGAGGTGTGCCATGCCCACCGATGCGTGCGTGCCCACGGCCCTGGCGATGTCGCTCATCTCCGTGGCCGATCGCAGCAGCTCGTGCGCTTCCTCGAGGTGCCCGGTTCGCCACATCGCATCTGCATGGTTCACTACGTAGCCCTCGTAAGTGAGCATGGCACCCTCGCTCATGGCGCGTCCGGCAATCGATGCATGGACCGCGTCCTCGTCTTCGAAGCGCTCGGCGTACTTTGCCAACAGCGCGTACCCGAAGCACACGTCCCAGAACCAGGGAACCTGCTGCCGAGCGGGTTCTGGCTTTTCCATGGCCGCCCGGGCAGCCGCGCCCACATCATCCACCCCGTAGGGATCGCCCTCGAGGAAAGCCAGGTACGCATCAGCGGTCAGCGCGGCCAGCGTGAGGTCTGCATCGACCACGCCATGCTCCTCGATCATCGTGAGCACCCGGCGCGTGGTCGATCGCGTCGCCCTCGGCCCCTCGAAGATCCATCCGAGGAAGGTGCAGTCGAGCAAGATCGCGCAGGCGAGACCCGGATCGGTGCGGAGCGCGATCTCCGCTGCCTCCTCGGAACGGCGCTTGGCCTCCCCGAGGGAGCCGGCACCGAGCAGCACCTGGGCGAGGATTCGCAGAACGCTCACGCGATCTGCGTCGGCGAGGGGCGCTCTGGCAAAGGCATGCCCGTCGATTATCGCCTGCAGCCTGCTCGCCGCGTCCGGGATCTCCCCGACAGCAAGCTCCGCCTGGGCCAGCTCCAAATGCGTGCTGAGCGGCGCCGCGCTCCCAGCCAGCTCCAGGGCATCCCTCAGATGCCCTACCGCCGTGTGCAGCGCCCCGACGCGAAGCGCGCCACGACCCGCTTCGAGCAGCACACGCCACCCGCTCCGATCCGCACGCATGCCCGCTGCTCGCACGTGCACAGCGGCCTCGGCAGCCGGAGCACCTAGGCCCTGCAGCACGCGAAAAGCCTGCGCGTGCATGGCCTCGCGGACCGGGGAGGGCATGTCCTCGTAAAGCGCCTCCCGGAAAAGGGGGTGGACGAACGCAGCGTAACCGAGTGGTTCTCCGCGGAGGAGGCCGGCACGGCAGAGGGCCTCGAGCGAGGCCAAACCCCTCTCTCCCGCCTGACCGGCCAGTTCGTCTGCGACGTCGACACGAAAGCGGGTGCCGAGCACGCTGGCAGCGCGCGCCCAACGAACCGCCTCGGCGCCCACGCCGGCGAAACGCGGAAGGTAGATGCGATCAGTGACGAAGCGGAACGATGCTCTCGGTAGGTCTGGGTCATGTCGTAGCCACGCAGCGGCCAGCTCGGAAAGCAAGAGTGGGTTCCCTGCGCATGCCTCGACAGCTCGCTCCGCAACGTCCTCCGGTACGACGACGCACATGTTCCGGGCCAACAGCTCCCTGCTCGCCTCGCCGGAGAGTGGTGCCAGGTGCTCGAGGACCGCGAATCCTTCACTCGCGAGCAGGCGCGCCTGCTCGAACGCCCCAGCCGGCCAGGGCCTCAGGGCCGCGACAAACGCAATCGGTAGGCTTGTGAAGCGCCGGCATCCAATCGCCAGTAGCTCGACGGAGTCAGGATCAGCCCACTGGAAGTCGTCGACGGCCACGAGCAGCGGGGTTGCCGCCCGCGAGCGCATCAAGGTCATGAAGTCGAGGTAGTGCTCCACTCGGGCCTCGGCTGATCCCGGTCCGCTTGCCACCTGCTTCGCACGTAAGGAACCGGGAGCAGCCGCACGCAACGGCGTTGCAGGCGCCTGCGCGCTGTCGAGGCTCTCGGTCACGCGTGAAAGCAGGCCAAATGGCAACGCCGCTTCGATCTCGGAGCAGCCTGCTAGCACGACGTCGAACGCCACATCGGATCTCGCGGCCATAGCGCTGGCCTCGGCAAGGAGCGTCGTCTTCCCGAGGCCAGGTTCGGCTACGACGAAGAGCGCCTGCGACTCGCCGCCGCACGCCGCACGAAGGGCATCTGAGATGGCCTGGAGAGCCGACTCACGCTCCAGGAGCGCGCCTTGCTCTCTCTCTGGATCCGACTCCTCGCTGTGCCCACCTGGACTCGCCATTGCCTCACCCCCGCCCCGACCCCGAGGCACGTCCTGCCGGTGCCGGAGCAGTAGCCGGAGCCCGTGCCCGAGCCGGTGCCCAAAGGCTACAGCCAACGCAGCAGGTGGAGCACGGGGAGCTGAGCACGGCAGATGGAGCCTGGGAGATCGAACTTGGGAAATGGGGAATCCTCCCGATGCACCGCCCGCTGCGAAGCGCGACCCTGTGGCATGCCAGACGACATGACACTGCCCGGCGGGCAGGCCGAGGCCGGCGAGTAGGGGGTGGGGCAGTGCCTGACCGCAGCGAACCAGGAGCGGGATGGGGAGCTTGGAGAGCGAGGCGCCGCCCGAAACGCCATCCCGACCCCTCGCGCTCAGCTCTGGTGCTCCAGGTGACCATCGAGCCGGGCGAGCCCCTGGCGGGATCGGTCCGCGGAGGTCCTGCCGGCCAGGATCTTGCATTCACGGGTTGGATCGGCCTCGCCGAGGCGCTCGACGTAGTCAGGCGCCGAGCCGGGCATCTCGATCCACCAGGCACTCCCCCAGATCAACAACCCCCTACATGAACGGAAGGAACCATGAGCAGATACCTACTTCGAGCGGCGACACTTGCTGCAGGAGCGTCCTTCGCAGCGGCCTCTCTTGCGGCCTGTGGGGGAGCTCGTACCGTAAGCATTCCCGGCGTCGGCAGCATGAAGGCGACCCACTCCGGCGAGGTGATCACCTCGGGCGGTCACTCGCTCGCCGCAACGACCCGGATCCCCTCGAACTTCCCGAGCAGCGTCCCGATCCCATCACATACACGGATCATCGAGGCCCTGACCGGCACCAACGCACCGGGGTCCCGGGGCGGGGGCGGGGGCGGCTCAGTGTCATTCGATCTCACCCTCGCCGTACCGGGACCGCCAGCTGCGGCAGCGGCTGCCTACACCTCGCGGCTCGAGTCCGCCGGGTTCACCCTTTCGTCGTCCGGCGGGTCGGGTCCGGAGGCGGTCGTGCTCGCCCACTCCCCGAGCTGGGGCGTGAACGCAATCTTCTCTGCGTCGAGCCCTGGCGGCGCAGGTGGTGAAGGACTCCGGGCCGGGGAGTGTGAGCTTACGCTGGATGTAGTGCCCGCCGGCTCGGGGAGCTGAGGCGCGGGTGCTGGACCTACCCTGTCCCGCTCCGCCCAGTCCCGCACTGCCCAGCCCCGCTCCGCCCTGCCTTTCTGGGCCTTCGGCGTTCACCGCCCGGGCGACCGGGCTCGTGAGGGTCGCCGGGCTCGTGAGCATCGTTGCTCTCTCCGCCCTTGTTGCTGCTTGCGCCGGGGGCACGAGCAGCACACCCGGCACGAGCAGCACACCCGGCAGCCCGACACTTCCCAGTCCTCCAACGACCCTCTTCAACAAGTTCGGCTCGCCAACCTATTCGATCTCCGCTTCGGGCTCCGTCAGCGGCGAGGACACGGTCGTCGGGATTGCCGGAGCGAACGAGACCTGCACGTTCAACAGCTCGTTCAGCGGGACAATCACGCTGAACAAGCAGGCCGCGTCGTGGTCGGCAGCGAACCGGGAGCTTGCGCTCGGACCATTCCCCTTCTCCGTCAAGTCCGCGCCCAGCCAGGGGAACGCGAACTGCCAGGGCCTGTTCGCTTACTCGAGTTCGAAAAGCTTCGCCCCGACCCCCGACAGTGCCCAAACCGACATGCTCGTGACGCCTGGGGAGCCCGCCACCGTCTCGTTGCCGGCGACCTGGCCGGCGCTCCCAGGATTGCTCATCCCAGTGGACGAGAACGGCGGCCACCCTTTCACCTGGATCTTCACCTCTCCCTCCGGGATCGGCTCAGAGGGTGGAAAGATCTCCTGCAAGGCGCCGGTCGTCGGGGACACCGTGCCAACAGTCTCGCCGGCGTCTTCCTCGAGCACGGCGTCTTCCGGAGCCGGCGCATTGTCCGGCATGCCCTGCACGACAGCCAAGCCGTCGGGCAACTACAAAGGTGCCTTCGTCCTGAGCGACTGGCCATGCATCCGGGCCGCCGGCCCCCTGGCAGGCCGCATCACCGTGTCCTGCAAGGCAACCGGCTCCCTCGACCTCGAAATCGAAACGCTGAGCGGATCGTACGGGCCTGACATCTCCGTGACACCCGCAGCGCTCCACTTCCCCGACACCCCACCCGGATCGGCCGCACCGCCTCAGACGGTGACGCTGTCCAACCTGACCGGCGCGCCGGTGCCGCTATTGGTCGCCGGGATCGGCGTAGCCGGAAGCGACAACATCGATTACTCGATCACGAGCACGTCGGTACCGAGCGCCTGCATCCTGAGCGGCCTGTCCTCCTCCTCGTCCTTCTGCCCAGGCGGCTTCACCATCGATCCTGGACAAAGCGTCACCTTCCAGGTCTCCTTCAGCCCGCAGAAGGCAGGGGCTTTCGATGCCGACCTCGGCATAGTCAGCAATGAAGGCAGCGTCTACTCCGTGGCGCTCTACGGCTCGGGAACCTGATCACGCAGGAACGATCCGGCCAACGGCGCTGTTGTTGTGCGCCGCCCCGGCTTCCCCGGCACCCCCGGCTTCCCCGGCACCCCCGGCTTCCCCGGCACCCCCGGCTTCCCCGGCACCCCCGGCTTGCCCGGCTTCCGAGGCGGCGCGTGTCACGGCGAGCCAGCAGCAAGCGCGCTTGCGTACAGCGCCGAGGTCAGGATGCCGATCTTCGCGTCCGTCACCACCTTCAACGTCGCATCCTCGGCCCCATGGTCGCCAGAGCCCGGGGCGAACGCGACTGCGAAGGTACAGCTCTGGCCAGGCTGCAGGACCGCCCCGGTGCAGTGGTCGGCACTCACCGGGAACATCGAGTGCGCAGAACCCGTGATGCCGAGCCCGGCGACGATGAGAGGTGCGCTGCCCGACGCCTCGTTCGTGAGGGTGAACGTCTGGTCGGGTGAGCTCGTGCCGGCCCGCTGATCGGGAAAGGTGACTCTGGCCGGGGAGAGGACCGGGGCAGAGCGGTACTTGCTCTTCTTGGTCTTCACCTTCAGGGACAGTGATCCTGTGTCGGCACAGCTCTCGTGCTCCCCGAGGAAGCTCGAGACGAAGTCGAAGCAGGGCTGGCTCGCCAGGTCCAGCGTGCCGCTATAGGTGCTGGACGGGCTCATCTTGCACGAGGGCGCTTTGGTAGTGCTCGGCGCGGACCCCGACAGGGGCATTGCCGTCTGGCCTGTGCTCGACGGGGTGCACTTCAGCTTGCCCGTGCCGCTGGTGAGACCCGCCGGTAGGCTGTAGAGCACTTCGAGCGATGCGCTGCACACCTGTACCTGCCCGTTGGACCCTGCGATCACCCGGCCGCACCCAGTGTTCACGAAGCTCGCAGCCGCCATGGCCGACGGCACTTTCAGATTGGCGCTGGCCGGTGGTCCGAGAGTGAGCTCGAGCGAGGCCGCGAGAGGGTGAGTCTGGGGCGCGCTGGCCGGGATGGGATCAATGCTGCGACCGGCGAAGGTGCAGTGGAGCCCCGTAGGGCTCTCCCAGCTGTTGCTGGCGCTCACCGGCACGCTCAGCGCGCCTCCCGGAAGGGCGGCACGCAGAACTGAGCCCGAAGCGATGCTGAAGTCGAGGTCGGCCACGATCGTACCGCTGCACGACCCCGACTCGGTCTCCACCATGTGCATCGTGCCCGACCCCGAGGCCACGTAAGCGTCCACCTCGCGCTTGGCCGTCGTCGGCGGGGACGGAAGCGCGAACGAAGTGGTCGTCGTGCCGCCCGCTCCGTGAGCACTACCGGAGGAGCCTGAGCTTCCGGAGCCCGCCTGCCCGCCTGGCCCCGTGCCGGCGGAGGTGGAAAGCGAGACGGCTGCCACGGTTCCTCCCGCGGCCGCGGCGAGTGCCGACGCGAGGAGGACGATCTTCGTGTGCAGCATCCTCACGAGTACCAGCCGACCACGTCGACTATGGCGTTGGCGGATCCAGCCAGGTTGTACACGTCGATAGCACCGTCCGCTCCTAGCTTCACGACCACGAGGTTCGCAACGGTGTCCCCCGGAACGAAGTTCAGGTCCGAAGCCGTCGGCCGCGCGCTGCCGTCGGGGTAGACGGTGAAGAAGCTGCCGGCGGTCGCTCCGGTCTCGGTGACGTTCACCACCACCGCGTTCGGCGGCGATGCGGAGCCCATTGCCGGCACACCCCCTGCACCTGCCACCTGGACGACGAGGACCCCGCCCGGGGAAAGGGTAGACCCGGCATCCGGCTCGCCCGATCCGCTTCGGGTATCGCATATCCGGCTCGGGGCCATAGCCGTGAAGGGCAGCGATCCGCTCACCGAGGCCGACCCATCGGCGTACCATCCGCCCACGTCGACGATGGCATCGACGCTTCCCGCGCTGGCGTAGAGCTCGACCTGGCCCGAGGGGCTGACCGGCACTATGACCCGGTTGGGGACTGTCGCACCGGCGACGAAGTTCAGGTTCGACGCTGTAGGCCTGCTGGCGCCGGCCGGGTAGACCGTGAGAAACCCGCCCGATGTCGGATCAGTGACCGTCACGTTCAGCACCACGGCCTCCACACCGGAAGAGGGGACGCCGCCCACGCCGGCCACCTGCACGATCCGGGCTATGCCTCCCTCGAGGCTCTGGCCGTTGCACTGAGCCGCCGCGCCCGAGAGGCCCGAAGGGTTCCCTGACCGGGTGTCGCAGACGCGTGCCGGTGCCAGAGGCTCGTAGAGGCCCGCGCTGGATCCTCCCGCGCCGGGCGCGACATAGCCCTCGACGTCGACCACGACGTCTGCGGAGACGGCGTTGGTGACCAGGGACACCTGCCCACCGGAGGAGAGCACCACCTCCACCAGGTTCGCCACCGTCTCACCAGCTCCGAAGTTGAGGTTGGAAGCCGTGGGCGGGTTCTGCCCGGCAGGGTAGACGGTCATATATCCGGGACCAGCGGGGTCGGTGACCGTTACGTTCAGCACGGCGGCCGTCGCGCCCGTGGCCGGCACCCCGCCCAGCCCGGCGACGTCAATGGTGAGGGGAACCAAGCCGGCCATCTTCTGGCCGTTGCACTGAGCCGCCGCACCCGAGAGGCCCGAAGGGTTCCCCGAGCGAGTGTCGCATATACGGGCTGGTTGGAGGGGATGGTACGGCGCAGGCGGGCTCACGTAGGCAAAGCGGTCGGCTGCGCTCGCTGGGCTCTCCTGCCCCGACACGCTGACCCGGACGTCCACCGTGCCCACGCCCGCAGGCGAGGTGACGGTCATCTGAGTCGGAGACTCCACCGTCACGCCGGTTGCCGCCACGGAGCCAAAGTTCACGCCGGCCGGCGAGGCGAAGCCCGAACCGGTGATCGTGACCACTGTCCCCCCGGATGTCGGACCGAAGTCAGGAGCAATGGAGGACACGACGGGTCCGCTGGACTTGACCTGGAAGGACTGGCTGGCAGTGGCAGACGGACCGCCGTTTCGGGAAAGGGTCGATCCCGTGAACACCTGAGTGGTCGAGGTGCCGGCCGAGTCGGTCTCCGTCACGCTCGCGCTGTAGCTCCCCGGTGCGCCATATACGTGGCTTGTCGTCGGAGAAGAGGTAGTGGAGGTGCTGCCGTCGCCGAAGCTCCATGCGTAAGAGACGATGCTGCCAACCGCGACCGTGGAAGCCGACGCGTCGAACGAGCTGGCCTGACCTGCTGGAGCAGGGCTGACCGCGAGCTTCGCCACGGGAGCCTGGTCCGGTGCTATGGCGAGCGAGTCGGCCTGCTTCTCCCCGAGCGAGCTCATGTCCACCGTGGCGGTGACAGACCGCGACGCGCTCGAGATGACCGTCACATAGTTGTCGCCACTGCCGCCCGCAGAGAAGCCGTTGTTTCCCACGATGACCGACGCCCCGTCGGGAGCGACTTCGATCCCGGCCGGGTCGGAGATGGAAGCGTCGGTTATCGGGGAGCCCACCTGCCCGCTCGAAATGGAGAGCGGCACCACGGCGCCCGAGCCGGATCCTCCGATCGATTCCGTAACCCAGGCAGTCGATCCGTCCGGGCTGATGGCGATACCTTCGGGACCGCTGGAGCCGAGCGATATCGCGCTGCCGGCGCTGCGTGTGGCGAGCGTCACCGGCACCACCCCGTCCTGGTAGTTGACGGCGTAAGCAGTCTTGCCGTCCGGGGTGATGGCCACGCCTTCCGCTCCGGGATAGCTCGTGAGCACCACCGGCGTCCCGGCAGTAGCAGTCGCGAGGCCGACCGGAACGAGGACCTGGTCGGCGTTCCCATCAGCACTTACCCACAGGGTGGTTCCATCCGGGGTAATGGCCATACCGCCGGGACTCGTAACGGGAGCACCTTGGTCGCTGCCGAGGGAGATTGGCGTCCCAGCCTGGCCTGTCGCCAGGTCGATCGGGATCACGACGCTCCCCGAGTACTCGGCCACGTATGCGCTACGCCCATCAGGGGTGATCGCGATCGCGACGAGGTCGTCGGAGCTGGAGCCCGCGGGCACCGGGAGCGTGATCGGAGCCCCGAAGCTGCCTGTTGCCAGATCGTAAGGGTAGACCTGATCGGCGTTGCTGAGAACGTAGGCCGTCTTGCCGTCCGGGGTGATTGCGACGGTCTCTGGAAGCGAAGCGACGTTCAGACTCGCGTTCGACAGGTCCTGAGGCGTGCCGGCAGTAGCGCTGCCCACGTCGATAGGAACCACTCCGAACGGGTCGGCGACGACCGCAGTCCAGCTCCGCGCCGGGAGAGATCTCGGTGCCGGTGCCGCCATGCTTGCAGCCGGCAAGGAGGTGGCTGACGCCAGACGCGTGGCCGCCTCCGCTCCTGACGCCACTCCTGACGCCTCGCCCACGCCTGCTGTCAGGACCGCAGCAAGCACCACCACTGCGCGTAGTGCCGTCGAAAACCTACGACGCTGTCCCATGTCTGCCTGCCTCCTATCGCCGGCTTCCTGATCGGCCGAGCGCCCTGGAATGCCGGCTATCGGCCTTCCTTGCGCTCATGAGCGGTGCTCGGCACTTCACGGCGCGCTCCTGCCGAGTGAACATACGCGAATGCTGCTCGAGCTGAATCGGGAACATTCCCCATACATTGCGGCCCTGCCCGAGCACTCCGATGCCGTTCACGACCAGAGGTACGGAAGCCGTAGAAAGGTTGGTGACGGTTACGGTCTGGGGTGCGGACTCCGATCCAACCGCCGTCGAGGGGAAGTGGACCACCCCTGGCGAAACAACGAGAAGCGGCTGGATCGTCACCGGCAGGACCTTGATAGTGAGGTCCATCGAGCCCGTCGCCGTGCACGTCCAGGCCCAGTGGCCCACGACCGGGCCACCTGGCCTGAAGCATGGCCAGTCGCTGATCGCAAAGTGCCCTTGATACTTGTTGCTTGCCTGGAGGCTCTTGAAGCCGCTGTAGGTGCACTTGGGTGGCACCACCTCGGGACCTGGCACGGTGTCTCCGGTCTGCGAGAGATGGCAACCTGCCTTGCCCCCGGAGGTCATGACGCCTTCGGACGAAGAGAAGACCAGGGTGAAGGGGGGACCGCCGTTGGTGTCGATGGGGACCAGCGCAGGTGATAATCCGCCCCCCATGTCGTTTGGTAGCGGTATGTAGGCAGTGGCTGGCGTCCCGACGTCGATCGCCATGGCCCCTCCCTGAAAAGGCCCCCCCCGGAAAGACATGGGAGAACGAGACCATGGGGCACTGCCCGCTCGACGAGGAGGGGACAGCGTTGCCGCTGAACGAGACGGGGCCGAGAATGACCTGTCCTGTCGCATAGTCGGGCGATGCGACCTGGTCGATGTGAAAGGTGAAAGTGTTGACTTGCGCTCGAGAAGTGCACACCGGTGGGATGGAGTTGGACTCGATGCTTTCGCTGACCGAGCCCGAGCCGGTGACCCTGAAGTCGGGTGATGCTGCCTTGTTCCATCGGGTGGTGGGCGGCGAAGGCAGGGTTGGCCCGCCCAACGGCGCCGTCGTGCTCGGCGGGCTTCCCGGTCCTCCACACGCTGCGAGCAACGCCGCCGCGGAGGCGAGTGCCGCGCCGCAGGCTCGTGCCTCGAGCCGCACGGCGCCGCTACTGGTACCAGCCCACCACGTCGGCTATCACGTCCGTGGTGCCTGTGTAGTTGTAGAAGCTCACCTGCCCGGAGGACCCGAGCCCGACGATCACGAGGTTAGGAAGCGTCTGGTTGGCGGCCCAGTTGAGGTCCGATGCCGTTGGGCGGCCCTGGCCGGCAGGCCATGCCGTGAGGTAGCTCCCGGCTGTGGTGTTGGTGACCGTCACGTTCATGACGACGGCGGTGGCGTTGGCCGGGACGCCCCCGACTCCGCTCACCTGCACCGTGAGGGTGCCACCCGCCTGGAGCGCCTGGCCTTCGTACGGCTCCCCCGAGCCGCTACGCGTGTCCACGATGCGCGCCGGGGTGATCCCCGAGAACTGCGTGAGCGAGCCCCCGGACCCACCGGCGGACGAGTACCAGCCACCCACATCGACGATCACGTCTGCTGCTCCTTGGTCCACGTATAGAGAGATCCCGCCGGTCGAGCCCAAGGGCACCACCACGCGGTTCGGCACCGATACGCCGGGCTTCCAGTTCAGGTTCGACGCCGTGGGCCTGCTCGTGCCCTGCGGCCACACCGTTAGATACGCCGCTGCTGTGGTGTCGGTGGCCGTCACGTTCAACACTACGGCGGAGACGCCCGAAGCAGGCACCCCGCCGAGCCCTGTCACCTGGACGTCCATCGAAGTGCCCCCGGTCACCGGGCCATGCGCGTTGCACTGGGCTGCGCCCCCAGATAGCTGAGAGGGATTGCCCGAGCGAGTGTCGCATATGCGCGCCGGCGTGAGCGCGTTGTAGAGCCCGGCACCAGAGGGGGCTGGGCCCACGTAGCCCTCCACGTCCACGACGACGTCGGTGGAGCCGGAGTCGTTGAACACCGACACCTCACCTGCCGAGCTGCCGGTCCCGAGTGCCACCTCCACGAGGTTCGGGACAGGCTTGCCCGGCAAGAAGTTCAGGTTCGACGCGAGCGGCGTCTCGGTCCCGGCGGGATAGACCGCCAGGTACCCACCCGTGGTCTCGTCCGCTGCGGTCACGTTCAACACGACCGCCGTCGCGCCGCTAGAGGGCACTCCGCCGGTGCTCTGCCCGCTGGGGTTGGTCCCTGCCACCTCGATCGTGAGTGTCCCGCCAGAAGAGAGGGTCTTGCCCGCGCATTGCGCGTCGGTGCCAGAAAGCCCCGAGGGGTTCCCCGGCCGGGTGTCGCAGATCCGGTACGGGCCGAGCGCGTTGTAGGGAGCAGGCGTCGTGGGCTGCGAGGGGATCACGGGCTGCGAGTCAGCCGATGCCGCGCCGTTGCCATCGCAGTTGGTGGCGGCCACCGTGAAGGTGTACTTGGTGCCGTTCGTGAGCCCGCTCACGGTGTAGGTGGTGGAAGTAGAACCGGTCGCTGTGGAGCTCACGAGCGTGGTGCCAGAGTAGACGTCTACCTCGTAGCTCGTGATCGGGCACTCCCCCGCCGAGGACGGGGCGGTCCAGGAGAGGTCCGCAGATCCCTTTGAAGCCGTCGCGATCACGTTCGTGGGCGCTCCGGGCACAGTGCTGGCGTTCGTGTAGAGGAAGAGGTTGCCACCCGTGTAGTTGTCACCTGCGGCGCAGAATGCCATCGACGGGCACGAGATCGTCTGCAGGTAATTGTCCGGGTCGATCTGAGCCGCCGAGATCGTCCACGCAGTTCCATCGAAGTACGACACGTACCCGTCGTACTTCCCGCCGCTGCTCGCGATGCCTGTGACGCAGAAGTTCGCGCTCGCGCACGATACCGCGTAAAGCGGCTCCATGTCGGGGTCGACTGCAACAGGACTCGACCACGACGTCCCATTGAAGGTGAGAGCCTGGCCGAGGAGGTCTACTGCCACGCAGAACGAAGGCGTGGGACACGAGACGGACTCGAGGGTGTAGTAGGGGGGATCGATCAGATCAGGCGCGCTCCATTTCGAGCCGTCGTAGCTCAAGGCATTGCCGTTGTCGTCAACCGCTACGCACATGGTGACGCTCGCGCACGACACGGACTCGAGGGAGTCGTTGTTGGTCCCGTTGTCGTCCACGAACGCCGGCGACGTCCACGAGGAGCCGTCGAACGTCATCGCGTCGCCATTTCTGTCCACCGCGACGCAGAAAGTCGCGCTCGGGCACGACACGGCGTCGAGAGCTATGGCATTCTGCCCCTGGTTCGAGCTTCCCCCGCCGACGAGCAGCTCGGGCGTGCCCCAGGTGCCGCCTGAGTACTCGACGGCATAGCCCATCTGGTCTACAACCATGCAGAAGGTCGTCGTCGGGCAGGAGATGCCGCTTGCGTCCGAGCCGTTCCCGTTCACCTCGGTGTCGACGTGGTGGCTAGCCGGATCGGTCCACGTGGAGCCGTTGTAGGAGATCACGTCGCCCGAACCATCGACCGCCATGCACCACGAGGCGCTGAGGCACGACATCCCTACGAAAGCCGGGGACTCCGGGTAGATGTTGTTCTGGTGGGGGTCGATCGGGCCGCTCCAGGTACCCAAGGCGGATGCAGGCAAAGTCGTAACACCCGCCACGACCACGACCACAGCTAGCACAGCCAGCAGCGCCCTAACACCCGCCTCGGTCAGAGCCCTCGGCAAGAAGGCGGAGCTGGAAACTACCCGTGACGTGCTACGACGAGTTGCCAATCTCATAGTGCAATCGTACGGTCACGATAAGTGCCCTACATGGGGAGAACGCCCCATTCTTTGATCACGGAACGGACCGATGGCGGAAAGCGAGTACGCGCACCAGACCCTGATCGTCGTCGATCCCGAGCGCGCCCCGCTCGTGAGGACCGCCTTCGAGCTGTACGCGAGGGGCGAGTGGACCATCGAGCGCCTATGTCGGCGTCGTCGGGTGGGACGGCCTCACCTACGTTGGCAGGAGGTCATGAACCTCGCCCTGCGGTTCTCGACCCGCTGCGCCACCGCCTACCGTCGGGGTGGCGAGCGCACGAGGAGGCTGTCCAACGCTGCCGTCCTCGACGAGGTGCATGTCCGAGACGGACAGGTCGTCGAAGCCGCCTACAAGGAGCCGTTCGACCTGCTCTTCTCTTCGCCGATTCGAATACGGCGATGTGGTGGGCCGTAGACACTCGTATTCGAACCGAGAGCTCCGTGACCGGTTGCGCCGGCTACCTGCGGATCGGTGCCCCGGCCTGGGCGGTCAGACTCGAATGACTTCGACTCCCGGGATCGCGTCGTAGTCCCGATCTTGAGTGACGACAGGTATCTGCTCCACCGCGGCAGTGGCCGCCACAAGGGCGTCGAGGATCGGCACTCTCCGACGGCGACCCCGCAGCTCTGCGGCGATACGGGCGAACTGGCGCGCCACCTCGGCGTCGACCGGCAGAGGGTCCCAGGTCGACTCGACGGCCGAGAGCGTTGCCACCCGGGCAGCCCTTTCGGCATCGTCAGCCATCAGCACCCCGAGCGTGAGCTCCGCCAAGGTCACGACGGACACCTCGGTCTCAGTCACGCCAGCCATGTCGCCCAACGGTCGTCCCGACTCGGTGGCGACGAAAAAGGACGTGTCGAGGAGGGCTCTCACGCTTCGTCCGTCGAATCGGACAACAGCCCGCGCACGTCGTCGAGCAGTCGCGGATCGGACGCATGGCGCGCAGCGATGGTGAGCGCTTCACTGGCGGGCACCCTCCTGCGGCGCCGCATCGGCACGATCTCGGCCACTGGCCGACGGTCGACCGTCACGGTGACACGTTCTCCGCTTTCGACGCGTCGCAGCACTTCGCTGACCGTGTTGCGCAGTTCCCGAACTGAGATAGAGCCACTCACGGAGTCCAGTGTAGCACATGTAGCTACATGCGACCTGGTGGGCGCTGGGAGACTCGAACTCCCGACCTCAGCCGTGTGAAGGCTGCGCTCTAACCAACTGAGCTAAGCGCCCTGAACGGTGCTCACGATAGCCCCGCCGGCGCCGGCGCCGCCTCGCACGGCCCCGGCAGCCGGAGAGCTTCTCACATGTCGGAGCCGCGCCAAGTGGTCCGCATGCACCGACGGTGGTGCGGAATACCCTCGGGGGTATCAGTGTTGACCGTAGACGAACACACACATACGAGAGCAGGAGAGACAATGGCGACTAAAGCGCTGACGAACGACACCTTCGACGAGACGGTGGCCTCAGGGAGCATCGTGCTGGTGGACTTCTGGGCGTCGTGGTGCGGCCCTTGCCGCATGTTCGCACCCGTGTTCGAACAGGCCTCCGACGAGCACCCTGACATCGTCTTCGCCAAGGTGGACACCGAGGCCGAGCGGGAGCTTGCCGGGCGATTCGGGATCATGTCGATCCCGACCCTCATGGCCTACCGCGACCAGATCCTGCTCTACGCACAGCCCGGCGCACTGCCCAAGGCCGCCCTCGACGACCTGATCTCCCAAGTGCGTGCCCTAGACATGGACAAAGTCAGGCAGCAGGTCGCAGAGAGTGCGACGGCCTGACCGGGGGCACCACAGCCTGACCGGGGGCACCACAGCCTGAGCGAGAGAGGATGCGCCCGCCACGGCTGTGCATGGGGTATGCCTCGGCTTGCCTCGGAGCGCTCGCGCGCACCAACCTTGGGTGTGCCAGTGAGCCAGCCGACACCTAAAGCCACCCTACGTCCGTGGACGCTCCGATGAACATTCGGACCGGTGACGTGCACGAGGAACACGGCTCCCGCGGAGCCAACCAGCAGGGAATATCGGGCGCGGTGCTGGACCATGTGGCCGTCGCCGTCGAACGCTGGAGCGATGCGTGGTCCACCTACGTCGGCAGGCTCGGTGGCCGGTGGTCGTCGGGCGGGTTGAACACCGGATTCGCCCCAGCGCAGCTCCGTTTCGCGAACGGTGCAAAGGTCGAAGTCCTCCAGCCCCACGGCTCGGGGACGGGCTCCTTCTTGCGCCGCTTCCTCGACCGCAACGGGCCCGGCCCGCACCATCTCACCTTCAAGGTTCCCGATCTCGCGGCCTCACTCGAGCTCGCACGCTCCAAGGGGCTCGAACCAGTGGGCGTGAACCTCTCGACCCCATGGTGGATGGAGGCGTTCTTGCACCCGCGCCAGGCCACGGGAATCGTCGTCCAACTTGCGCAGGCCGCAGGCGAGTGGACGTCCCCCTCGCCCGAGGGGTTCCCCGAGCCACCCGCCGGTATCCATGCCAGCCTGCTGCGTGCCGTTCATGCTGTCGCCGACATGGACGAAGCCCTGGCCATCTTCCGCGACTTCCTCGGAGGCACCGTGACAGGCCGCTCGGGCGCGGACGACGGTTCCTGGGTCACAACCGACCTTGCCTGGGGCGGCCCGCTGGCACTCCGCCTGCTCGCACCAGGCAATGGCTTCGAGCAGGGCACGGCTCTGGCAGCCTGGCTGGAAGGCCGGAGAGGCAGGTTGCACCATCTCGCATTTTCGCAGGCAGGGGACCAGAGCACTTCGAGAAGCTCCGCGCGATCCGGAACGTCACACCCTGTGGTGCCCGGAGCCGATCAGAACGCGACCTCCGAAGTGATCGACCCCTCCGCCAACTTTGGAACCCGCCTCGTGATCGAGCACGCGTCGCCAGGAAGCTCCGAGTGAGCGCGGGCGCCGATCACCCTCCACGCGCGGCCGCAGCTAGCGTGGAAATGTGAGCTCCGAGCCCGATTGCGCCGATGCCCAGAGCCACAATGGCTCGTCGGAGATGACTTCGCAGGAGCCTGTGAACCCTGAGGGAACCTCTCGCGAGCACCACTCGACGCGCGAGATAAAGCGCTGGCGCCCGCGCTCGTCTGTCCAGCTGAGCCCGGCGGATTCCGGCCTGGCGGATTCGGCCCTGGCAGAGACCGGTGCCCCGGCGAGGAGCGCCGCCGTTCGCGGCACCGATAGCAGCGATCCCCGAGGAGGCGCCAAGGGCTCCGTGACTCGCCCCGCGGGAGTGGCAGCCGCGGTACGCGGGATCACCGACCGCGAGCGAATGCTCGGGTTCGTCGCCGCAGCTGTGGCAGCGGCCCTGTGGAGCGTGCTCACGATACCCGGGCTCGTCCACCCTCCAAAGCACTTACAGCGCGGTCAGCCCGACACGACCCAGGTGGCCATTTACCTCGCCGTAGGGCTCGTCCTCGCTGCGCTCATATTCGCCTCTGCAATCGTCCGCCGCCGCGCTCTCCTCGGGTTCGCCGTGCTCTTCACAGGCGCGTCATTCGGCGGGATCGTCTTTCTGGCCCTGCCGTTCTGGGCGCTCGGCGGATGGCTGCTATGGCGAGCATTCACGATCCAACGTGCCGCCGCAGCGAGCACCGCCGCGGCACGCGGTCCCGCTAGCGCAGGGCGCGCAGGCCGCTCGGCACGCTCCGCCAGAAGCGGTGCCGCCGCGACGGAGCGCAAGCCGCCGCCGCCGTCAAAGCGCTACACGCCCCCCAAACCTGTGGCTCGCAAGCCACGCCCGCCCTCGTCGACGGACAACCCACGCTCCTGATCGGAAACGCCAGCAATGGCGGCCCTGACCGGGAGAGCTGCGCTCCGGGCGACACATCGAGACGCGTGGCACGGCTGCGCTGTCGCCCACGCGGCAGCACATGATCCTCTCGGAGCACTCACGTCGTGGGAGCGCATCAACTGAGCCCACCACCTGCCCGCCACTGCCGAGGCCGCAGGGTTCACCATGCGCCCTACGACCAGCACGCCAGCCACCGTGGCACCACCCAGCTCGAGAGCCGCCACGGCGCTCATCGCACGGGCGCCTGTAGTCCAGGTGTCGTCGACCAGCAGTACGCGGCAACCTTGGACGGCACCAGAGGCGCCGACCCTGAACGCGTTCGGGTCCGGGGCGAGATGCCCGGCCCGACCAGTTCCGGCCACGAGCGGAAGCAGCTCGGCGCTCTCCAGTACGCGGCTGCGTCCCAGCAGGAGCTCCAGGGGGTGCCGGAATTTCTCCCCGTGCGGCCTGCCCCTGTGCAGCCCCTCCCTGATCAGCCCGTCCCTGATCAGCCCGTCCCTGGGCGAGCCCTGTCGCGTCGAGCTGGGCACGACGCAGAACGCCTGCCAGCCACCAGTTGCCTCGAGCAAGCAATCTCCGTGCCGGACGAAGTACGCACGTATCAGTGCGATCAACTTGGACTCGAAGTACCGGCGGCCGTCCGAGGCATGGGCATCCTTGTAGCCGCGCAGCATCGCATGGAGCTGGTCACCTGGCCGGTAGACCGACATCGGTATGACGGGCGGCCACGGGAGCGCCCTGCCGAGCGCATTCGACACGTGCCGGCAGCACCAGCACTCTCTCGACCATCCCGACAGCGGACCACGACAAGCCGGGCACGTGTGTGCCACGAAGTGTCCCGGCACCACCAGGCGGCGCCGATCCCCGCGGTAGCGCCGGAGCTCCCCGTCCCGTGCCTCCATCAGGACACCCGGAGCGGACCGGCGCCTTCGTCCAACAGCGATGCCATGACGGCAGGCTACAGATCGGCTGTAACGCGCCATCACATCGGTGCATGCCTACCCGCATGCCTACCCGCATGCCTACCCGCATGCCTACCCGTGGGACTCGCTGCGGGACTCTAGAACGCTCCTCTCTCCTCTGGCACGGCGCGACGCGCATCGGAGCGAACTTCGGCCTCCAGACGCCCGAGGCCGTAGTCCTCGTGGTCGGTGAACTTCATCGCGTCCGCGATCAGCCGGTGACCTGCCACCTCGGAGATCAGGCGGTGCATTTGCTGGGCCACCCACCGATAGGAAGGATGGCCCTGCTCGCCGGAGCGGAGCTCTATCACATGCATCGCCTCGCGGGCATTCATCTGCATCGTGTAACGGACCCGGTAGGCAAGGGCGACTGCGTAAGGGGCCTGCCTGGGAAATACCGGCCTCATAGCGCCATATAGCTCGGCGGAGCGCTCCAGCGAGGTCGTGAACCGCCCTTCCATGCCGGCTTCCACCACCTCGGCAGGCACGTCGAAGCCGAGACTCGGGGATAGCCCCTGCCACTCGATGGTCATCATCCGATGCCTCTGTAGGTCCCGGAACGCTCCGTAGTCGGACACCACCTCGAAGCGGTAGGAGCTGCGCTCGAGTGCCCGTCCCGGCCTATGGCGGCGGTTTGCTCGATCCCCCACATAGGCCCTCAAGAGTGCCGCCTTGTCCTCGGCGGAGAGGCTCCGCGCGCGCTCGAGGCTCTCGGCGTCCGAGCAGGTGCCAGTCTCGAAGATCGCAGCTGCCACGACCTTTTCCTCCCCTGCGGGGTCGAAGTCCGTAAGGGCGACAGATGACCGGCCCGCTGGCTCTGGCCTCCCGTCTGCGGGCCAGAGACTGGCTACCAGGTCCTCGGTCGCCTGGCGCGTCGCCGAGCGGTAGCGAGACCAGGCGACTCCTCGATCCGCGCGATCTACTCGCTGGAGGAACGAGGGGATGACCTTGCGAAGCTCGCCGAGCATCATCCGGCCGTAGTCACGAGCCTCCGGCAACGGATGGTCGGCCAGCCTCATCAGCAGCAACTCGTAAGACTGGCCGCTACCGTAGATCCCGACGTTGGACAGCGATCCCGCCGGCAGGAGCCCCCGCAGCAGGTCGAGCGCCTTGGCCCGGATCGACTGCCGGTACGCGAAATCGGATGTACCCTGGCCGCGCGCATGGCGCCTGGTGAGCCAGGCCTGAACTTCGGGGAGCAGTTCGGCATAGGTGTCGAACATGCGGTCCATCTCGCCCACGAAGCGTGCTCCAAGTGGGGAGTCGAGGACCTCCTGATCGCGATAGTAGCGGTAGTGCCCAGTGACCAGCCGGCTGTCGTACGGCACGTAGCGCGTCGACTGCTCGAGGTACGACATCAATCGGCTGCGCTCGAGAATCTTGGTGAAGACGTTCGATGCCTGCTCGCAAGCCAGGTGAACACCTCCAAGCTGAGCCACGGAGTCGTCGCCGTACTCCAGGAAGACGCGCTCGTAGAGGTCCTCGGCACGGCGGAGGCCTACCGTGGCGTCCACACCTGCGTCGCCGCTCACGTCGAGGTCGCCCACGAACTCGTCGAGGAAGAGCCGACGAAGGCTCTTCGAGGAGCGCGAATAGCGCGCAAACAGGGCCCCCTTCACCACTTCTGGCAAGTTGACCAGGGCAAACACCGGCCCGTCCAGGTTGGTGACGTACCGTCGCAGGATCTCTGCCTCATGGTCGCCGAAGCGCTCCTGTGCGTAATGGAACATGCCGGTGCAACACTACGACGGAGGCCCGGCGGGGTCGCGGATGATCTCCGCTTGGCGGGGTGTCACGAGCAAGATCTAGTGAACCTCCCCGCCCTTACGGACGGGGCTTGACGACGCGGTTCGGTCAAGGTGAATGAACTTCGCTCGCGACCACGCCACGATCGATCGCCTGCACAGCCTGGCGGGCCGCTCCCCTGCAACCGGGTCGCCCCACCTCGACGATCTGGCGGAGCAGGTCAGCCACCTGCCTGGCAGAGCGCACGAAGTCTCCGGGAGCCACTTCGGCATTGCCCAGGACTTTCCCCAGCTGCTCGCCGGAAGCCCACCGCCTGAGTACCCGGGCCAGGGTGAAGTCGACTCGCCGGGTGCGGAGAAGTCCTGAGCGTGTCTCGGCTTCGACCAGCCTTTCGGACACCGCCTCGATCTCCTGCGCACGCTCGGACAACTCGCCTAGGCCATGCACCCGATGCACAGACTCTGCGCGCCCTGCCCTGCGATATCCGCCTGGAGCCCCTCCTCCCCTCGGCCTGCCGGCTCCGGCTGGACCCCCTACTCCCCTCAGCCTGCTGACTCCGCCGGGACCCCCTACTCCCCTCGGCCCGCCGGGCCCCCCGGATCCTCCGGTACGGCTCGTTCGAGCCTCGAAGCAGAAGCCCGATACCAAAGCGGCAAGGGCCGGGGCCTCCACGCCGTCGAGCAAGCCGCAGGCCAAGCACTCGGCCACCAAGAGGTCGCACTCGTGAAACACCCGCGCGAGGGTTTCGCCGCGCTCGGTGAGACGCCAAGGCGTGATGTCCACGTATCCCCAGCCCGCGAGAAGCTCGATCACCCGGTCCAGGCGCCCGGACAGCGCCGCGTGATGGCCCTTGTCCAGGAACTGGGCGAACGACCGGTCTACCACGTAATGGACCTTCTCGGCCGGGTAGCGCCTCACGAGGTTCACCGCGAGGTTGTACGTCGACCTGAACGACGAGTGCAGGTCA
This sequence comes from Actinomycetes bacterium, assembly GCA_021801525.1. Classification (GTDB taxonomy): domain Bacteria; phylum Actinomycetota; class Acidimicrobiia; order Acidimicrobiales; family JAJYXR01; genus JAJYXW01. The sequence continues at coordinate 5,756 of JAJYXW010000092.1, read as the reverse complement.
GGAGCGGGTGAGGTCGCAAGGCGGGCCACGTCCGAGGCGAGCAACCCGCTCCTCCAGGGAACCACCGCGTGGCCCACCGAGTCCAGCCCGCGGCGACCAGCCCGCCCGGTGAGCTGCGCAAAGTCGCCGGCATCGAGCACGGCCCGCCCCCCTGCACGCACCTTCTGCAACCGCTCCACAACCACGCTTCGAGCAGGCATGTTGATGCCCAGCGCCAGAGTTTCCGTGGCAAAGACCACCTTCAAGAGCCCCTCCGCGAAGCAGGACTCCACTGTGCGGCGGAACGCCGGCACCATGCCGGCATGGTGCGCGGCGACACCTGCCTCGAGCGACGAGGCCCAAGATCCGTACCCGAGGGCCTCGAGGTCACCGTCGGAGATTCCTTGCGTCAGTTCCTCGCATCGCCTGCGGATCTCCACCCTCTCCCGCCCCGACACGAGGCGCACACCGTCTTCGACGCAGTGGCGCACGGCATCGTCGCAGGCATTGCGACTGAATATGAAGACGATCGCAGGCAGCATGTCGTTTTCGGACAGGGCCTCCACCAGCTCCGTCCGCCGCGGCGAAGCCATCTGCCCACGATTTCGCGGACCTCGTAGAGCACGCTGGCGCTTGGATCGCTCGTCCAGGCGTGACCCTGCCTCGGAGAGCGCTCCGTCGCGTGTGACCTCCACGAGATCCACCCGCCGAGTGCGCGCATCGGCAACGGCTACATGGCTTCTCAACGCGATCGGACGGGATCGCTCGATCACAACTCTGGTCAGCCCCCTCCGCTCAGTGATCCACGAGCCGAGCTCCTCCGCGTTCGACACGGTGGCCGAGAGGCAGACGAAGGTGACGCCCGGCGGCGCCAAGATGATCACCTCTTCCCAGACCGAGCCGCGGTAGGGATCCTGCAGGAAATGCACCTCGTCGAGGATGACGGTCCCGAGACCTCTCAGGAGCTCGGAGCCCGCGTAGATCATGTTGCGCAGTACCTCCGTAGTCATGACGACCACCGGAGCACCCGCCCTGATGCTCGTGTCGCCGGTGAGGAGCCCGACGCGCTCCTCACCGTAGGCGCTCTGCAGCTCCGACAGCTTCTGGTTGGACAATGCCTTCAGGGGGGTCGTGTAGAACGCCTTGGTCCCTGCGTCGAGCGCAAGCGCCACTGCGTAATCGGCTACGGCCGTCTTCCCCGAGCCCGTGGGCGCAGACACCAGCACGGAGGCGCCTTCCTCCAGCGCCTCGAAGGCCTCGCGCTGGAAGCGGTCGAGCTCGAAGCCGAGCCGCCTGACCACCTGCCCGCGCACTGACGGCACGGCATCGAGCCGTGGCACCCGACCGGGTGAGGGAGAGCTCACGGGCCGAAAAGCGGCGTCAACGCTTGAGTATCCTGCCGAGGACGATGGAAGCCTCGTAGAAGACGTAGAGGGGGACTGCAAGCGCTGTCATGGAAAATGGATCGCTGCTCGGCGTGATGATCGCCGCGAACAGGACGATCAAGAAGATCATCCATCGCCTCCACGAGGACAGGGTCCGCGGGCTCAGCACGCCTGCCAGCTCCAGCGAAACAAGGACGACGGGGAACTCGAACGTGATCCCGAATATCGCCATCAGGGCAAGTATCAGCCCCAGGTAGCGCTGCGGGTTGTAGATCTCCTTCAGGCTGGGTCCACCTATGGAGGCCAGCCACTGGAGCGCGTGAGGAAACACCAAGAACGCGAGCCCGGCGCCAAGGCAGAACAGGAGCAGCGAGGACGCCAGGAAAGGGATCGCGTAGCGCTTCTCGTTCGCCTTGAGCCCAGGGGTGACGAAGCGCCATGCCTCCCAGAGGAGAACGGGGAGGGCCAAGAAAGCTCCCGCGTACGCCGCGATCTCGATGCGGAGCGACAGACCGTCTAGCGGCCCGGTCACGTAGAGCTGGCAAGGGTGTGCGACCCGGCAGTACGGACCCTCGAGGAAAGCCAGGATCTGGTTGTAGATGACGAAAGCGACGGTAGCCGTCACTGCGAACGCGACGACGCAGACGATAACCCGGCGGCGTAGCTCCGCAAGGTGCTCGACGAGGGTCATCGCGTCGGGTGAGGGCGCCTCGCGCTTGCGGCGAAGGATGGTGCGTACTGCCATGGGGGACCCGCTCCTCAGTTCAAGCTCGGGTCGTCGGGCAGGCTCAATAGCGCGTCCGGGGGCACGCCACCATGTGAGGACGGGGCTAGGGACGCCTCGGGGGACGAGGTGCCTGCTGGAGCCGTCATATGCCCGTCACCGCCTTCCCTCACGTCCGCGGTCGCGCCGTTCCCCGCGGTCGCGCCGTTCCCCGCGGTCGCACCGTTCCCCGCGGTCGCGTCTCGCTCGACGCTGTCCCCGCCTGGCGCAGCAGCCTGCTCGCGCTCGTGGGCATCGGCCAGCCGGTCGAGCAGGGAGATCGGGGAGCGTACAGCCTGGGCAACCTGGTGCGTGGAGGGGATCTCAGGGAACGCGCCGCGCACCTCGTCCTCGAGGCGCTGGCGCAGCCTGCGCAGGTCGCCCCATGCGGCTCCTATCTGGCGAGCGAGCTTGGGAAGCTTGTCGGGCCCGAGGACCACCAAGCCGACCACGAGCACCACCAGCAACTTCGCCGGATCGAGATTCAGCATGACAACCAGATTCTAGGACTCCGCCCGCCGTGGTGGCTGGAGAGCACTCCGAGAGTCCCTAGCGGGACGCCAACCGACCTCCTTGCTCCTCGCGAGCCGGAGCAAGGATTCAGAACCAGAGCTTGAACCTCGACAGCGGCCAGATCCGGGCCACGACCCGCCCCACGATGAGCGAGCCTGGAATAGGTCCGAAATACCTGCTGTCAAGGGAGTCCGTTCGATTGTCCCCCATGACGAAGTACTCGCCTGGGGGGATCTTCTGCGTCCGGATCCCCGTCGTCACAGTGTTAGGCGGCAGCCAGGGCTCTGGCAGGAGCTTGCCGTTGATGTAGACCTGGCCGCCGTGAGAGGAGATCGTTTGTCCTGGCAAGCCAATTACTCGCTTCACCAGGTCCTTTATGGTAGGAGGACCCACGTCGGCCCCGGGGGGGCGCCGGAAGACGATTATGTCGCCTTGGTGCACCGGGTGGAAGTCGTAGCTGAGCTTGTCGACAAGGATCCTGTCCCCGATGTCCAGCGTGGGCTCCATCGATCCCGACGGGATGTAGAACGTCTGCAGCACGAAGGTACGCACCACCACCGCTACGACAAGGGCGATCAGGATCACCGCCGCCCATTCGAAGATCCAAGCCCGCCTTCTTCTGCGCCGAGCCGGACGCGCTCCCTTTGCGGGAACGGCGGAGTCCGCGCCAACCAGCGGCGAGGCAGCGGAGTCCGGGCCCACCACCGGCGAGCCGGCAGCATCCGCACCCACCGACGACGAAGTAACGGAGTCCTCGCCAACCGGCGGCGTATATCTCCCGACGTCGGCCTGGGGCCAGGAGCCCGCGGGTTCTCTCGGGTCGGAGGTCACGAACAGGCGAGGCTAGCCCAAGGGCGCGCTACAGGGGTCGCGCGGCCATAAGAGCGAAGCGGACCGGGTAATCCCTGGAAAGAGATCGCCGATCAGAGCCCGGCTATCAGCTTCTCGACGCGCTCGTCGTGCGCCTTGAACGGGTCCTTCAGCAAGACCGTCCGCTGAGCCTGGTCGTTCAGCTTGAGGTGCACCCAGTCCACGGTGAAGTCCCTCCTGCGCTCCTTGGCCCGGCGCACGAACTCCCCGCGCAAGCGAGCCCGCGTGGTCTGGGGAGGCGTCGTGACCGCAGCGGCGATCGCGGCGTCGTCGAGGACACGCTCCACCCGGTCGCGAGCCACCAGCCGGTAGTACAGCCCGCGACTCGGGTTCACGTCGTGGTACTGCAAGTCGATCAACGCCACCTTGGGGCTGTTGAGCGGCAGCGAGTGGCGAGCGCGGTAAGCCTCCACCAGCTTGTACTTGGAGACCCAGTCGCACTCGCGGCCAAGGCTCATGGGATCCGACTCGATCCCCTTCAGGCAGTGATGCCACATGTCGAGGGCGGTCGACTCCTGCTCCGACAACCCGTGCGTATCCCGGAAGCGGAGCGCCTTCTCGAGGTACTCCGACTGGATATCCAGGGCGCTCGCCTCTCGCCCGTTGGCCAGGCGCACCTTACGCCTGCAGGTGAGGTCGTGGCTCACCTCCCGGATAGCCCGTATCGGGTTCTCCAAGGTCAGGTCCCGAAGCACGGTGCTCGGCTCCTCGAGCATCCTCAGGAGAATGCTCGTCACGCCAACCTTCAGATACGTCGCGTACTCGCTCATGTTGGAATCGCCGACGATGACGTGCAGCCGGCGATACCTCTCGGCATCTGCATGGGGCTCGTCACGCGTGTTGATGATCGGTCTGCTCCGGGTGGTCGCCGAGGACACGCCCTCCCAGATGTGCTCAGCTCGCTGGGAGAGGCAGTAGACCGCCCCGCGTGCCGTCTGCAGCACCTTTCCCGCCCCTGCGTAGATCTGTCGGGTGACGAAGAACGGAATCAGCACCTCCGTGTAGTGGCTGAAGTCGTCCCTCCTCCCGGTCAGGTAGTTCTCGTGGCAACCGTAGGAGTTACCAGCCGAGTCCGTGTTGTTCTTGAAGAGGTACACCGTTCCTCGGATGCCCTCCTCTCGCAGGCGTGCCTCCGCGCTCGACACCAGGTGGTCGAGCACACGCTCCCCCGCCTTGTCGTGCGCCACCAGATCCTGCAACCGGTCGCACTCGGGAGTCGCGTACTCGGGATGGCTGCCGACGTCCAGGTACAGCCGCGCCCCGTTCTCGAGGAACACGTTGGAGGAACGACCCCAGCTGACAACCCTCCTGAACAGATAGCGCGCCACCTCGTCGGGGCTGAGGCGTCGCTGCCCCCGCAGTGTGCAGGTGACGCCGTACTCGTTCTCGATGCCGAATATCCGGCGGTCCACTCGGCTCACCGTAGCGGCTCGCCAGCATCACCACGCGTCATCCAGCCGCTTGCGGGAGCGCCGGGTACGCAGCGCGGGAGCGCCGGGTACGCAGCGCGGGAGCGCCGTGGCTCCAGACAGTGAACTAGCCTTGGCTCCGTGGGAGAGCTTGCGATGGCGACACTCACGACCGCCGGATCCACCTTCGAAGCTCGCGTTCTCGCCGCACGGCTTGGTGCCGAAGGCATCCTCACCGAGTTGCGCGGCGCCTCCGACGGTCCCTACCCGCTCCCCTGGCCCGTGGACGTCCTAGTCCCGGCTGGGGAGCTAGAGGCAGCCAGGGAGATCCTTCTCGGCGACCAGGTGGACGCGATCTTCGACGCGTCGTCGCCCCCCGCACCCGACGACCCGCGCTGAAGACAAGGGCATCTGGGCCTCCTAGCGCCCGTCCCCGCCAGACGGCTTGCCCCCGCCCGATGAGCTCCCGCCAGCGTCGCCACGCCGGGAGCGCGCGCGAGGGGGGCTCTGGCTGCCCAGGCGAGTTGCAAGCTCGTCGGCGGAGATCCGCCGAAAGGCCCTCCGGCCGTTGCCCTCCGCCAGCACTGCCACCTCGAGGTCCCCTGGTACGAGCACGCGCTCGGGCCCGGCAAGTGCCTTGGTCAATGCCCCGAGAGCGGTGTCGAGGGACCAGCTGTCAGCGTGGACCTCGGCAACGGCGTCTCGCAGCGCGGCTGCATCGCCCCCGAGCACGGCGAAGTGCTCCTCGTCAGTGATCGTCCCTTCGTAGGCGATGTGGTAGAGCTGGTTGGGCTTGCCTTCCACGCCGAGCTCGGCGACGAGTATCTCCACCTCGAG
>JAJYXW010000078.1 GCA_021801525.1 Actinomycetes bacterium | reverse complement strand
GCGTGGTGTTGTTGGATCGCGGAGTGGAATGTTGTATTGTGACACCCCAGGGTGCCCGCCGCGGCCAGGCTGATCAGGCTGATATCGCAACGGTGCCCCGCTCCATCGATCGCCCGGTCAGCCCGCAGCTCGGTTAGCCCCTCGTTCGGTTAGCTTGGCGAACGGCTGTGCGAGGTGGAGCCGCAAGTCCGGGGATTGCACGCTCGAGGGGGGTGCATGGCAGCAGCAGGGTGGGACGAGGGGACTATCGACGCTTCTGACCGGGTAGGGACGCGCCAGCGCCAGCGCCAGCGCCAGCGCGGTCGCTCGCACGTGCGCTCTGCCATCTTGCGCCGCCAGCTCTTTGGAGCTGGGCTGCTGGCGGTCGCAGCGGCCGCCATGCTCCTCGTTCCCACTACGAGCGCCAGTTCCGGCAGTGGCTCGTCCTCCATCCCGGCGTACGTGACACGGCCGGCCGCTCCCGGCACCCCCGGGCTGACCGTCGGAGGGTACCGCTGCGCCCCTGGGGTACGACAGTTCCCCTGGTCGGCTTACGCACCGATCTGCATCCCCAAGTGGCAGGGTAACAACGGCGGGGCCACGGCGCCTGGAGTGACCGCCCACACCATCCGCCTCTCCTACCGGCTGGCCGCGAGCACCGACTTGAAGCTCCTCTACGGGCTGGTCCCTCCGTCCGCAATAGGCACCAACAGCGAGGCTATCCGTACCATGCAGGCCTACATCAACATCTTCAACAAGGTGTTCGAGCTCTACGGCCGCAAGGTGGTCCTCGTCCCCTTTACCGGCCAGGGCAACTTCATCAACGAGGACACCGGCACGGGCCAGGCGCAGGCGCTGGCCGACGCTGTCACCGCGGCCACGAAGCTGCACGCCTTCGCCGACATGTCGCTGGTCGACTCGAGCGTCATGTACACCCAGGCGCTCGAGGACCAGCACGTGATCTCCGTGGGGCTCTACCTGCAGGACTACGGCTGGTACTCGCAGAACGCGCCGTGGCAGTACACGCCGGGCCCCAACTGCACGAAGGAGGCCGCGGCGGCCGGCGCGGTGATCGGCAGGGAGATGGCGGGCCACAGGGCGATCTACGCGGGGAGCGCTGCGACAAGGTCCAAGGTGCGCAAGTTCGGGCTCATCTACCCGAACAACCCGCAGGCTGCGATATGCGCCGACCTCATAGCGCAGCAGATGGCCCGCTATGGCGCCTCGGTGGCGGTGAAGGTGGCGTTCACCTTCAACCTGGCCAACCTCGTCACCCAAGCGCAGAGCACCATTGCCCAGATGAAGGCCGCAGGGGTCACTACCATCATCTCCTCGGGCACGGACCCCGTTTCGCCTGCGTTCTTCCTCCAGGCCGCCGACCAGCAGTTCTACCACCCCGAGTGGTTCACCGAGTCGTACTTTGCCGGCGGGACGTCGAGCCTCGACCCGTTCGTGCAGGTGTTCCAGAAAGATGCCCCTGACCAGGTCGGCAGTATCATCACGACGGGCAACCCGTCGGTCTCCTCGGCCAGCGACGAGGCCCTTCTGGCCTACAAGCTCGGCCATCATGGCAGCCTGAGCGGGATACTGCCGTCCTACCCGTTCACGTACGGATCGATCCTCATGTTCTTCGACGCCCTGCAGGCAGCGGGGCCGTACCTGAACCCGACGACCTTCGAGAAGGGCCTTGCGAACACGGCGGACCTGCCGCCCTCCAAGCCGGGAGGGATGCTCGGCGGCTGGAGCTTCGGGCCGGGGACATTCGACCCGGCTTCCAACTTCGAGGTGATGCGCTGGGACCCAACGAAGGCGAGCCCGCAGAACGGTAAGCCTGGCACCTTCGTCGCCTGCAACCGAGGTGCCGTTTACGCGTATGCCGATCCTGCGAAGAGCATGCCGGCGCATTCACGGCTGGTGTGCCCGTGAAAGCGGACACCATTGCGTCCCCGGCTCGTCGCACCGGCGCCACTCTGGGGGCAATCGTCGGGATCGTCGTCTTTTACCTGCTCTGGAACCACTTCGCGCCGAGGCACCTCCCCTTCGGGGTGCTCATCAAGGGAGCGGTGCTCGGGGGCCTGTCGTCGCTCGTAGCGATGGGGCTCGTCCTCGTCTATCGCTCCGCGCGCATCGTCAACTTCGCGCAGGCCGCCATCGGTGGGCTGGCCGCTGCGGTCGCCACGATCCTCGTCACCGGCGAGCACTGGAGCTACTTCCTGGCGGTCCCGGTCGGCCTGGCTGTAGCGGTCGCCACCGGGTGGGGCACCGACAGGGTGGTGGCGAGGCGCTTCGCGAATGCGCCGAGGCTCATCTTTACCGTCGCGACCATCGGCGTGGCCCAGATCCTCGGTGCTGCCGAGATCGGGCTGCCCAGCCTGGTGTCGGGCAATCTCTCCGCTGTCACTACCTTCACCACCCCGTTCTCGTTCCATTTCAAGGTCTACCCGTTCGTCTTCACGGGCGACTACCTGGTGGCCGCGATCGTCGTCCCCGTCGCGCTCGCTGCGCTGTTCTGGTTCTTCCAGCTAACCGACACGGGCGTGGCCATCCGCGCCGCCGCAGACTCCTCGGAGCGCGCGCTGCTGCTCGGCATCCCCGTGCGGCGGCTGTCGATGGTGACGTGGATGGTGGCGGCTGGCCTGTCGGGCGTCGGCTCGATCCTGACGGCCCCGATAACGGGCTCCAACCTCGGCCAGGCGACGTCGGGGCCGACCGAGCTGCTCATCCCCCTCGCCGCCGCGGTCCTCGCGCGCATGGAGTCGCTACCCGCCACGCTCGCCTGGGCGATCGCCCTGAACGTGCTCTACGAAGCGGTCTTCTGGTCGTATGGCAACTCCACCTACGTTGACGTGGCCGTGTTCTTCTTCATACTCGGCGCGCTCTTGCTCCAGCGCCGTCGCAAGGGTCGTGTAGAAGGAGCGGAGCTCGGCGATTACGTGGCGTTGAGGGAGGTCTCCCCTATACCCGCGGCTCTCGCGCGCCTTCGCCAGGTGCGCACGGCACGTTGGGTCGTGCTCGGCATCCTCTTCGTGCTTGCAGCGGCCGCGCCTGTGGTCCTGTCGGCCACGTGGCTGGTCACCTTCGCCGACATAGCCATCTATGCAGTGATCGCCGTCTCGGTCGTCGCATTGACCGGGTGGGCGGGCCAGATCAGCTTGGGCCAGTACGCCTTCGTCGGGGTCGGCGCCGCGGTCGCGGGCGCGCTCATGGTCCACCTGCACGCGGAGTTTTTCCTGGCCATGCTCGCTGCAGCGGTGGTCGGAGCCGCGGTCGCGTGCCTTATCGGCATCCCGGCGTTGCGGATCCCGGGGCTCTACCTGGCGGTTGTCACCCTCTCGTTCGCCGTCATGGTCTCCACGTGGATCCTCTCGTCGGAGTACTTTCCCTGGCTCGACCCCTCACGCGTGTTCCGACCGGTGCTGTTCCACCGGTTCAACCTCGCGAACCAGTGGGAGTTCTACGAGCTGTGCCTTCTCGTGTTGGTCGGGTCCGCTTACGTGGCCCGCAACTTCCGCCGCACCCGGGCCGGCCGTGCTGTCGTCGCGGTGCGAGACAACCCGAGAGCCGCCGCGGCCTACGGGATAAGTCCGTTCAAGGCGAAGCTCCTCGCGTTCGCTTTCTCGGGAGCCCTGGCCGGCATCGCCGGTGCTCTCACCGTGGTGAGCCAGCAGGGGATCGGGTTCGCCGGGTTCGACCCGAACCAGTCGGTTGCGGTGTTCATCATGGTGGTCATCGGCGGTCTCGGGTCCATAACCGGGGGAGTCCTTGGTGCGGCGTACGTCGTGGGAATGAGCCACCTGTCGAGCGCCTGGCAGCTGCTGGCGCAAGGCGGCGGGGTCCTCCTGCTGCTGATGGTCTTTCCCGAGGGACTGGGCGGGCTCGTCTTCGTGGTGCGCGACTGGCTTCTGCTCCGCTTTGCAGGCCACAGGGCGGCTGCGGAGGCGCCCGGTGCGCTCTTTGGAGAGGACGAGGGCGGGTTGCCCGGGGAGCGAGGGGGGAGCGGGCCTCGTCCGGTCGGAGTCGGCGCTATCGGGGACGGGGCGATCGGGGACGGGGCGATCGGGGACGGCGCTATCAGGGACGGCGCTATCGGAGTCGGGGCGGCCGGAGTCGGCGCTATCGGGGACGGGGCGATCGGGGACGGGGCGATCGGGGACGGCCTTTTCCCGGCCGCACGAGACGGCTACGGGCGATCGGCCGGCCGGGCTCCAGAGCACGCAGGAGCCCGCTCCAAGAACCCCCTCGCGCACACCGCGGCCCTCAGGCTCGGAGCCCTCGAGGATCTCGAGACCCAAGTGCGCCACGGCGCCTCCGACGGAGCCGCTCCCTACGCCGGCCCGACCGGTGGTCGCCCGCCGATCGCTTCGATCTCCGGCCTCGAGGTCTGCTACGGCTCTTCTCAGGTCCTCTACGAGGTGAGCATCGGGGTGGCCCAGGGCGAGGTCGTGGCGCTGCTCGGCACGAACGGGGCGGGAAAGTCGACGACGCTCAGGGCGATAGCGGGATTGGCACGAGTGACCTCGGGGCGGGTCGATTACGTGGGCCAGGACATAACGGCGTGGTCCCCCGGTGACAGGGTGCGTGCCGGGCTCGTCACCGTGCTGGGCGGGAGGGGCATCTTCCCTTCCCTCACCGTCGAGGAGAACCTGCGCATAGGAGGATGGATCGCCAGGCGCCACCTGCGCGACGAGGCCTTCGCAGCGGCGGCGACCGACCGGGTCCTGCAGCTGTTCCCCAGGCTCGCCGAGCGGCGAACCCAGGGGGCAGGCCTGCTCTCTGGTGGCGAGCAGCAGATGCTCGCGCTGGCCCAGGCGCTGCTTTGCCGGCCGAAGCTGCTGATGATCGACGAGCTCTCCCTCGGTCTCGCACCGACGGTAGTGAGCGATCTCCTCGACGTGGTGAGAGCGCTCGCCCAAAGCGGCGTGACGGTGGTGGTAGTCGAGCAGTCGGTGAACGTCGCCACCGCGGTGTCGCGCCGGGCGGTGTTCATGGAGCGTGGGAGGGTGCGCTTCAGCGGTCCTACTCCCGACCTCACCCAGCAGCCAAAGCTCCTGCGCTCCGTGTTCCTGCAGGCGGCGGCGAAGGCCGAGCGCAGGCGGAAGTCCGCTGCTGGCCTGCCAGTCGACCTAGGGGAGCGTCCCTCGTCGAGCGACGTGGCTGCGCTGTTAGCTGGAGGCCCGGCTGGCGCGGCGCCTCCCCCGGCATCTCCGCCTCCCCCGGCATCTCCGCCTTCGCCGCTCTTGCCGCCCGCTCCACCCCCTCCGGCATCTGCGTTCGCCCCGCCGTTCGCTCAGCCTGCCGTCCCGGCAGCGCCTCCGGGGGCGATCGATCCCCAGCCGGCCGCAGTGGTACCTGCCTTTGCCGTTATCGGGGCGTCCAAGCACTACGGGGGGGTCGCAGCGCTCACGGACGTGTCGCTGTCGGTTGCGCCTGGAGAGATCCTCGGGATCATCGGCTCCAACGGCGCCGGCAAGACAACCCTCTTCGACGTGTGCTCGGGGTTCATCTACCCGGATGCCGGGCGCGTGATG
>JAJYXW010000121.1 GCA_021801525.1 Actinomycetes bacterium | reverse complement strand
CACCTCACCGCCGTATTTCGCCGGCAAGGAGTACGAGGAGGCGCTTGGGGAAGGGGGTGTCCCCGCTACGTACCTCGAGTATCTCGAGCTCCTGCGTGACGTGTTCGGCGAATGTGTGCAGAAGTTAGAGCCCGGCGGACGCATCGCCGTGAATGTGGCCAATCTCGGCCGACGGCCGTACCGCTCCCTCTCTGCAGACCTCATCGGGATCCTCCAGGACGAGCTGCGCTTGCTCCTTCGAGGCGAGATCATCTGGGTGAAGCAGCGGGGCTCCTCGGGGTCGTGCGCCTGGGGAAGCTTCCAGCGCCCCGGCAACCCGGTCCTAAGGGACTTGACGGAGCGGGTCATCGTCGCGAGCAAGGGCCGTTTCGATCGGGCCATCCCGGCAAAAATGCGGGCCCGCCTCCAACTGCCCTCGGAGTCGTCCATGACTCGCGACGACTTCATGGAGAACACCCTCGATGTGTGGGAGATCCCGGCCGAGAGCGCCACGCGCGTCGGGCACCCCGCTCCGTTCCCGGTCGAGCTCCCTCAGCGCCTCATCGAGTTGTACACCTATCGGGGGGATCTGGTTCTGGATCCCTTCGCCGGTTCCGGCACGACCGCTGTGGCAGCTATTCGTGCCAAACGGCACTTCTGCGGGTACGACCTGGACGAGACCTACATCGCGCTGGCCGGATCCAGGGTCGAAGAAGAACGCCGGCGCCTGGAGCAAGGGGAATCGGCGACCGCTCTGAAGGTGAGCCTGCCGGCAATCCCGACATCGGCAAGCCATGACGAGGACTTCCAGTCCCGCGCCATTCGCGAAGGACGGGCGGCCAAGGAGATCGCCAGGTCGATCATCGAAGGGGCGGGGTTTGGCGACGTGCAGAAGGATCAACCTCAACCCGGGGGGATCGAAGTCGACTTCACCGCCCGCGACAGCAACGGACGGCTCTGGTTCTTCGACGTTGCCGGGAGCTTCACGAGCCACCGCGCAGGACTGAAGCGGGCCGACGCGCTTTGGAAGGCGCTCGGCAGAGCGGCCGTCCTCCGTGAAGCAGGCAAGGCGCCGCTCGTGTTGCTTGCGACCGATGCCATGGCAAGCGGCACCGGAGCTAAGGCGCTCAGGCAACTCGTTGGACCGAACAAGCCGATCCACGCGGTCATCGAGATCTTGAAACCCTCGGGCCTCGAGGCCCTGCGCGCTCTGTGCGAAGGGAGATGCCTCGGGTGAACCGGGGTACTTGGCAGCCACAGGGGCAACTCCGCCACCCCTAGATCGAAACCCAATCTCCATCAGCCCTCACACCAGGGCGTTCATGGTGGGGTTAGCTGGAATCGACCCAGCGACCTCAGCATTGTCAGTACAAGGATCGCCTGTGGTCAGCGGGCCGCCGGGCGGCGAGTTCAGCGGCGTCGGCGCCGGACTCGGGCTTACCGTTACCCATACCTGACCCACCAGGGAGGCCGCTCAGGTGTCGTCCTCAACGGTCTGGAGGAGACGCAACACAGCGGTTTCGAGCTCGGGGAGATCCTCGCTGACGGTGGCGGCGAGGATGGCGTGGGAAGTGTCGAAGTAACGGTGGGCAAGGCGATCGCGCATCCCGGCGATCTGCACCCACGGAAGGGCTGGTTCATTGGCGAGCAGCCCTGCAGAGAGGCCTTTGACCGCTTCGCCTATCTCGATGAGACGGACCCGCACGGCGTCGAAGATCAGCCCGTCATGCAGATCGCCGCGCTCCAGATGAGCGCGGATGGCGTCGATGGCAGCCATGACGTCCTCGAGGCGTTGTCGGTCCCGGCGGCTCAGAGTGCAACTGCCTCGGCGAGGGCCTCACTCGCCACGCGCCCTTTGAGGTCGCCCACGGGCACGAGGTCGACACGCGCCCCGAGCAGTCGCTCCAGCTCCGCCTGGCAGCGCCCAAGAGTCACCAGGCCCACACCGTCGGGTACGTCGACGAGCAGGTCCAGGTCGCTCTCGGATCCATCCTCGCCACGAGCGACACTGCCGAATACCCGGGCGTTGCTCAACCCATAGCGGGCCAAAACCGCCTGCAACTCGGCGCGCTGACGTCGGACCCGCTGGCCGAGAGCCCCGCCGGTTGGCCCTGTCGTCGTAGCCTCGGACAGACGTATGTCCAGCTCCAGCCCAGTCGCAGCAACGAGGCGAGCGAGCGTCGGGAGCGACGGCTGGCGAGCACCGGACTCGTAGGCGCTCACCACGCTCTGGGTCACCCCAGCTCGACGGCCCAGCTCCACCTGGGACAAGCCGGCACGACTCCTGGCATCCCGCAGCAAAGCGGACGCAGCATTCACCACGCAGAGCATAGCGGATCGTAGATGATCCGGAAAGGGCGAATCCGGCCGGCCGCTTGACCCGACGTGGTGCATGGTGATGCAACCCAGCTCGAGCCAGCCAGTAAGCCCGCCGAGGAAAGACCCGGTAAGCGGAGTGGGGCTAGCAAGAATCGAACTTGCGACCTCAGCATTATCAGTGCTGCGCTCTAACCGACTGAGCTATAGCCCCAACGAAGTGGAAAGGCTACACCGGCTCGGTCCCTGCCTCAGGTGCTGTCCTCCGGCTCGGAGCCGTCGGCGGTCACCGAGGCAACCGCGGCGAGCCTGTCCCCCTCGTCGAGGTTCATGAGACGCACCCCGGTGGCATCGCGCCCCTGAGCTGCCACCTCGCGTACCGCAGTCCTTATGACCACGCCGCCAGAGGATACCGCCAGGATCTCGTCGTCGAGAGAGGCCATGAACGCCCCGACAACCCGCCCCCGCTTTGCCGTCAGCCGAATCGCCCTCACCCCCTGCCCGCCACGTCCTTGGGTGCCGAAGTGCTCGGTCTTGGTGCGCTTCGCGTAGCCGGCGTCGGTCACCACCAGGACGTCCGCCCCGGCACGAACCACGTCGCACGACACCACCTCGTCGCCCGCGCGAAGCCGCATACCCCGCACGCCCGCCGCGTCGCGTCCCATCGGTCGCACCTCGGTCTCCGCGAAGCGAATGCCATTCCCGTTCTTCGAGATCAGCAAGAGCTCGTCCTCCCCCGACGTCGGGAGCACCCGCACGAGCTCGTCACCCTCCCGAAGCGAGATGGCAATGAAGCCTTCCCGGCGCGACTTGTCGTACTCGCTCAGTGCAGTCTTCTTCACCTGGCCCGATCTCGTGGTGAAGAGCAGGTAGCGATCCGGGTCGAAGCTGCGGGTCGCCACGATCGCCTGGATGACCTCCCCTGGAACCAACGGCAGGAGGTTCACCACCGCTGTGCCCTTTGCAGTTCGCTCCTTGGCCGGGATCTCGTGCGCCCGCAGGCGGTAGACCCGTCCGAGGTTCGAGAACAAGAGCAGGTGGGCGTGAGCCGTGGTGTGCACCACGTTGTCGACGAGGTCCTCCTCCTTCAGGCGCGCGCCCTGCACTCCTCGGCCTCCCCTGCCTTGAGTGCGAAAGGCAGCAGCTGGCACTGCCTTCACATAGCCCGCTCGCGTCATGGTGACGACGAGCTCCTCGTCGTCGATCAGATCCTCGACACCGAGCTCCCCAGGGTCGTGGGTGAGCACGCTCCGCCGCTCGGTCGCGAATCGATCTCGAATGCTGGCAAGCTCGCTTGCCATAAGGGCGCTCAGCTTGGCTGGCTCGGCCAGGATCGCCTCGAGCTCCGCGATCGTCTCGCGTAGCTTGGCCATCTCCTCCTCGAGCTCCGAGCGTCCGAGGCGCGTGAGACGCCCCAGTGTCATGTCGAGGATATGGTTCGCCTGCACCTCGGTGAACGAGAACGGCTCTCCCATCAGGGCTTCGCGAGCAGCCTGGCGGTCCTCCGAGGCGCGGATCGCAGCTATTACGGCGTCGAGCATGTCTATGGCCCGCAGGAGGCCCTCGACTATGTGTGCCCGATCTCGAGCCTTGCCGAGTCGGTACTCGGAGCGTCGTGTGAGCACCTCCCTCTGGTGCTCCACGTAGTACCCGATGACCTGAGCGAGGTTCAGGGTTCGCGGTACCCCGTCGACCAGGGCAACGGTGTTCACCGCGAAGCTCGTCTGCATGGGCGTCTGCTTGAAAAGGTTGTTCAGCACGACGTTGGCGTTGGCATCACGCTTCAGCGTGATGACGAGGCGCGTCCGACGCCCTGCCGAGTCGTTCTGCGTACCAGAGATGCCGTCCAGCTCCCCGGCCCGAACCAGTTCCGCGATCTTCTTCTCTATGACCTCGACAGAGGTCTGGTAGGGAACCTCGGTGACCACGATGCGCGTGATTCCGCGCACCTCCTCGGCCTCTGCCACTGCGCGCAGCCGGATCGATCCCTTCCCGGTCCGGTAGGCATCCATGATCCCCTGGCGCCCTAGGATCAGCGCTCCCGTCGGGAAGTCGGGCCCCTTCACGAATGACATCAGCTCGTCGGGACTGGCAGCAGGGTTCTCGATCAGGTGGATGGTGGCGTCGATGACCTCCCCCAGGTTGTGGGGGGGGATGTTCGTGGCCATGCCGACGGCGATGCCCTGAGAGCCGTTCACGAGGAGGTTCGGGAACCTTGCCGGGAGGACCACCGGCTCCTGCTGGGTGCCGTCGTAGTTCGGCACGAAGTCCACGGTGTCCTCGTCGATGCCCGCGAGCAGCTCCAAGGCGAGGGGCGCCAGGCGGCACTCTGTGTAGCGCATGGCGGCGGGACCTTCGTCGGGCCCGGTGCCGCCGAAGTTACCGTGCCCATCTACAAGCGGGTGGCGAAGGCTGAAGTCCTGCACCATCCTCGCGAGCGCCTCGTATATCGCGCTGTCCCCGTGGGGGTGGTAAACCCCCATCACGTTCCCCACGACCGCTGCGCACTTGGTGTGCGGGCGATCAGGGCGCAGGTTCTGCTCCTGCATCGAGTACAGGATGCGGCGGTGCACCGGCTTGAGCCCGTCGCGCACGTCTGGAAGCGCTCTCGAGACGATGACCGACATCGAGTACTCGAGGAACGAGCGCTCCATCTCCTCCTGTATCTCTATGGGCTCCACCGAGCCCGAGGCGGGATCGCCGGCCTCGGGCGCTCCCGGTCCTGCCGCTCGCCCGGAGTCACCGCCCCGTGGACGCTTCGGGTCTTTTCCGCCGGTCCCGTCGCCTTCAGTAGTGCTGGCCATCGTTGCTGCTCATCCTCTCCCTACGACGGTGGTTTCCTCGGTGCTACGCCTCAGAAGTCGAGGAACCGCACGTCCTTTGCGTTCATCTGGATGAACTGGCGCCGTAGGTCGACGTCGTCGCCCATGAGGATCGAGCAGACCTCGTCCGCGAGGGCGGCTTGCTCGACGGTCACCTGCAGCAGCGATCGGCGACCCGGGTCCATGGTCGTATCCCTCAGCTCGGCGAAGTCCATCTCGCCGAGCCCCTTCAGGCGCTGGAACTCGGCCTTGTGGCCGGGGTTGGCGGCCACGAAACGTGCCCTCGCCGCGTCGTCCTTCAAGTAGGTCTTCTCCTTGCCAATGAGAGTGGAGTAGAGCGGGGGCTGCGCCACGTAGACGAAGCCGGCCTCCACCAGCGGACGCATCTGGCGGAAGAAGAAGGTGAGCAGCAGGGTGCGGATGTGGGAACCGTCGACATCCGCGTCCGCCAGCACGATCACCTTGTGATACCTGGCCTTGGAGACGTCGAACTCGTCCGCCAGGCCGGCTCCGATGGCCGATATTAGTGCCTGGATCTCCGCGTTCTTCAGCATCTTGTCGATGCGGGCCCTCTCCACGTTGAGGATCTTCCCCCTTATCGGGAGGATCGCCTGGCTCCGGGGATTGCGCGCGTCCTTGGCGGATCCCCCGGCCGAGTTGCCCTCCACGATGAACAGCTCGCATTCCCTGGGCTCCCTGGAGGAGCAGTCGACCAACTTGCCCGGCAGGCCGGCACCGTCGAGGGCGGACTTGCGCCGCGTCAGGTCCCTGGCCTGGCGGGCTGCCACCCGTGCGCGGGCAGCAAGCGTTGCCTTCTGGACTATCTGGTTGGCCTCGCGCGGGTTCTCCTCGAGCCACTCGGCCAGCTTCTCGTTGGTTGCGCGCTCTACCAGCGAGCGGATGGAAACGTTGCCCAGCTTCGCCTTGGTCTGCCCCTCGAACTGCGGGTCGCGCAGACGGACCGAGATGATCGCCGTGAGCCCCTCGCGAATGTCCTCGCCGAGGAGGTTGTCGTCCTTCTCCTTCAGGTGGCCCTTCGCCCGCGCGTAGCGGTTCACCACGTTGGTGAGAGCCTTCTTGAAGCCCTCCTCGTGCATTCCGCCTTCCATGGTGGAGATCCCATTCGCGAAGGAGTGGATCGACTCGTGGAAGCCGGTGTTCCACTGCGCCGCGACCTCCACCTCGCCATCCTCTTCTACCTGGGAAAAGGCCGCCACCTTCCGGAACAAGGCCTCCTTGGCCGCGTTCAGGTGCTTCACGAAGTCGACCACCCCGCCGGTGTAGCGGTAGGTGACGTCGTGCTCCCTCCCGGCCCGCCTGTCCACGAAGTGAATTTCCAAGCCCCGGTTCAGGAAAGCCATTACCTGCAACCTCTCCATGACCGTCTGTGCCCGGAAGTCCACTTCTTCGAACACGCTCGGATCCGGCCAAAAGGTCACGGTGGTCCCAGTTCGCCCCCGGGGGGCAGGTCCGGTGCTCCTCAGCTTGCCTTGCTGCTCGCCGCCGTTGCGAAACTCGACCTCGTGCCGGAGTCCATCGCGGTCCACTTCCAACACCAGGCGGCTGGAGAGCGCGTTGACCACAGACACCCCGACCCCGTGCAGGCCACCGGATACTTTGTAGCCGGCTCCGCCGAACTTCCCCCCTGCGTGAAGCGTCGTGAGAACGAGCTCCGCAGCCGAACGCTCAGGGTACTGGGGATGGGGGTCGACCGGTATGCCCCGCCCGTTATCCACGACGCGGCAGCCGCCGTCGGGCAGGATGCTGACGTCGATCCGGGTGCAGTAGCCTGCCATCGCCTCGTCGACTGCGTTGTCCACCACCTCCCATACGAGGTGATGAAGCCCCGTCGGGCCCGTCGAACCTATGTACATCCCCGGCCGGGTACGGACCGGCTCGAGCCCTTCGAGTACGGTGATGTCCCCCGCCTCGTAAGACGCTGACCCGCCGCTCGACTTAGTAACCGCCTCAACCTTCACCACGGGCGCGCCCCTCCAAGAGCGGTCGATTCGGATGCCGTCCCTGCCGGAGCACCTTCAAAGCCGACTTCTGCAGGGGCGGCGCGTTTCCCATTGTACCAGCGGCACAGACCGTGGAGCCGTAGGCATACGGCCCTCATCGTCGAACCCGTACAGAGATGGCGCTCGGCAGGCCGGCAACGTTCCCTCCGGTCTCCGCCTGCGCCCGAGCGCGGACACGGTCGAGTATGTCTTTCTCCATGTGCCTCACCTGCGTAGCCCACGCAGGGTGGTCGACGGCGACTACCAGCGTGGATCCCTCCACGCGAAGAAGCCGGACATGGGCCGCCATTCCCCGCCCGACGGTCTCCTCCCACCCGGCGGCGACTGCGGGAACCCAGCTTCCCCCGCCACCGCCTATCGCCTCGTACAAAGCCGACAGGGACTCCCCGATCTTGACCGGACCCGAGGAATATCTCCTAGCCCTGCCCGTCACGAAGCCACCCCCGTCACTGGTGGCTCTCTGACGATTGCGCGACAGCGGAATAGCCTGTCGCCGCATCGAAGGACACAATCCGCGCGACGCTAGCCCCTGGCGGGGGCGAAGAAGAGGTGGTCAGGATCGTCTGGCCTTCCGGGAGCTGCCCCAGCAGCGCTCGGGCCCGGCCTTCGTCGAGCTCGGAGAACACGTCGTCGAGCAACAGCACTGGTGGGTCCCCTGGGTGGTCCTCCGCCAGGAGCTCGTGACTGGCAAGCCGAAGGCTGATCGCGAGGCATCTCTGCTCCCCTCGAGAGGCCTCGGTGCGCGCCGGTCGGCCGTCGAGAGTGAGCTCCACCTCGTCGCGATGGGGTCCTTGACTGGTTACCTGGCGGAACAGGTCGCTATCCCGGCTCTTCCCGAGCGCGCTCGACAAGTCCCCTTCCCAGGAACGCCGGTAGTCGATGCCCACTCTCATCGCCCGAGATCCTGACAGAGCGTTGTAACGCCCCCGGACGATCGGCTCCAGCCTTTCGCAAAGCTCCTCCCTGGCCGAGGAAAGGGTCGTGCCGGAGCGGGCCAAGCGATCGTCCCACACGTCGAGGGTGGCCAGGTCCTCGGTCCGGGCACCACCGGCCAGCTGCTTCAACAGGGCGCCCCGCTGTCGCAGTGCTCGGTCCACCTCCGCGATCACGCCACCCATGCGTGGGTAGATGCTGCCGAGCAGCGCGTCGAGCACGTCACGCCTGTTACCAGGCCCTCCTTGGACAATGTCGAGGTCTGCTGCGGAAAAGGTCGTCACCCGGAGAACGTCGGCAATCGCCTCGGAGGTGCGCTCCCGTCTTCCGTTCACGAAAAATGCCGTGGGTCTCCCGCATGTGATGACCGCATCAACCTGGGCGCGTCGTTCACCTAGCGCCAGCCTTGCTTCCACTCGCGCGCCTTCTTCGCCGGTGCGGATCATGGAATCACGCGTCGACCCCCGAAACGACGCGCCTGTAGCGACAAACGATATTGCTTCCACTAGGGAGGTCTTGCCCGACCCGTTGCGTCCGTACAGGACCGTCAGGCCGTCCGGGGCCGGTTCGATCGTCACCTCGTCGAAGCAGCGGAACGCCCGAGCTGACACGCTTGTCACGCGCACAGCCCGCTTGCCCAGTGCATGGGGGACGCTCCGCTCGTCAGGATACGCGAACCGGCATGAGGAGATAACGGTACTCGCTGTCGCCCGGGGCACGGACGGTGGACGGTTTCGACGTGTCCGTTATCTGGATCTCCACCTCGTCTTCTTCAATGGCCTCGATTCCGTCCACCAGGTAGGCGGGGTTGAACGACACTGTGGCCTCGTCACCCTCGAGATCGGCATCCACCTGCTCGGTCATGTGCCCGATCTCGTGTGAGGACACGCTCAACTCCACCGTTCCCGTCGTGATCGACAAGCGAACGGCGGTTGTGTTGTCGCGTACTAGAAGCCGTACTCTGCGAAGGGCTTCGAGCATCGACTCCCTTCCCACGACGAGCTGGCTCGGGTAGCCCGTCGGAATGAGCTGCTCGTAGTCGGGGAACTTCCCGTCCAACAACCGGGCTCCAATGTGCATGCCCCCCACCTCGAACGACACCTCCAGGTCCGCGACCCCTATTCCCACCTCACTTCCGGCATCCTTTCCGCCAGAGCCGAGCGCTCGTTGCAGCTCGGCGAGGCAGCGAGCAGGAACGATTATCCGCTCGATGCCTTCCGGTAGGGCCTGTACACCTGGCAGGTTCCTGAGAGCGAGCCGGTAGGAGTCCGTGGCAACCAGGCGCACCCCCGACTCCGTCCTCTCCATCAGAACGCCAGTCAAGAGCGGTCGCGCATCGTCACCCGAGGCTGCGCGAACAACCTGGCGTAGCGCGTCTAGGAGGTCGTCATGGCCGAGGCGCACCTGGTGAGCCACCACCTCACCCATGACCGGGAAGTCCTCCACCGGGAACGTGTTGACCACGAACCTGGCACGTGAGGCGGATATCTCCACCTGGCCCTCCGAACTTTCGACGGTGACTGCGCCCGGATCCAACGAACGCACCACATCGGCGCCGAGTCGGGACGGCAGCACGCAGGAACCGTCGTCTATCCCGATCACCTCGATAGCGCTCCGAATGGTGAGATCGAGGTCGGTTCCCACCAGGTCGAGCCGGTTCCCCCGGCAGGTCAGCTTTACCCCACCAAGTACCGCAGACGTCGATCGGCTTGCAGACGCCCTGCCACAGTTTGCGATCGCATCAACGAGCATGTCGCGTTCACATCTGAACTTCACGCACACCCCCTAGATTGTTTGATATATAAATTTAGAAGTAGTAATAGGTCCTGTGGATTGTGAACATCTATGCATATAGCCTGTTGGAGCGCCATTTTTTTGTCCACAGGGTCTTCCACCGACAGTCTGCTGCACGGAGGGAAGGGCTGCTATGCCAGTGCGACCTTCTGCGGAAGCAAGAAATATCCACAGAAAGCGGGGCATGTCCACAGGTTTTCCTCTCGCTATGGGCATATCTTCTCACGAATCAGCCTTGATGCGGAGGATTAGCTGTGTGACCTGGTCGTATATCTGGCGCCGCTCCGTCATCAGCGCGGATATCTTATCGACGGCGTGCATCACCGTGGTGTGGTCGCGCCCGCCGAACTCACGCGCTATGGCTGGGTAGGAGAAATCGGTAAGTTCGCGGAACACGTACATCCCGATCTGGCGAGCGGTCACGAGCGGGCGCCTGCGGCTCGGGCCGCAGAGCTCCTCGACGCTGAACCCGAAGGTGGCAGCGGTGGCAGTGAGAATGGCATCGGGGGTGATATGGCGCGGCTCGTGGGAGTTGACAATGTCGGAGAGCACATGCTGTGCCAATTCGGGGGTTATCTGCTGGTGGTTCAGGCTTCCGTAGGCTGCGACGCGGATGAGAGCTCCTTCGAGCTCGCGGATGTTGTCACGAACGTGGGTGGCGATGAACTCGAGGACTGCAGGGGGAACGCTGAAGGTGTCGGACTCAGCCTTCTTCTGCAGGATCGCTATTCGAGTTTCGAGCTCCGGGGGCTGCACGTCTGTTATCAGGCCCGAGAGGAAGCGGCTGCGTAGCCGGTTCTCCAATGTGGCGATGGACTTCGGCGAACGATCGGAGGTGAGAACGATCTGGCGGGAGGCCCCGTAAAGATGGTTGAAGGTGTGGAAGAACTCCTCCTGGAGTTGCTCCTTACCCTCCATGAACTGGACATCGTCGATGAGTAAGACGTCGCATTCCCGGTACCGGCGTTTGAATGTAGTAGTAGAGTTCGAGCGGATGGCGTCCACGAACTCGTTCAAGAAGGTCTCCGTGGAGACGTAGCGAACTCGCCGACCACTGAAGTTCTCACGCACATAATTGCCTATTGCGTGAAGCAGGTGAGTCTTACCGAGCCCGGCACCTCCGTGGACGAAGAGGGGATTATAGGAACGAGCGGGCGCTTCTGCAACAGAAAGAGCAGCCGCGTGGGCGAAACGGTTGGACGAACCGATCACGAACGCGTCGAAAGTGTAGCGGGGGTCGAGGAAGCTGTCTTCGGAAGATGTCTGGCGAGCAGGACTACGGCCCCGAGGTTGAGAGGTGTAGGGCGACGCGGATGGTCCGTCGTCGATGGGCTGGGTGAGCGTGGGGCCTGGAGGTTCTGGCGGGCCGAGGGGATCTCCGGAGGCTTGCTCGAGGGCGGCCGAAGGAGCGGCTACGGATATGGAAACGCTAACGGAACGGCCCAGCACTTCCGAGAGAGCGGAGGAGACGAGGCTTAGGAAGCGGCTCTCGACGCGGTCTCGCACGAGAGCGTTGGGCGCGCGCAGCACCACGGTGGTGTCGGTCACGAGCTCGACGGCCATTCCCGCGAGCCAGGCTTGCCAGGTGGCCTCGGACACCTGCTCGCGCACAACCGCTGAACACAGTTTCCACAGCGTCTCGGAATCGTTCACCTGGTGTGAAGGCTTTCTTGTCGTCTTGTTGTCCACAGGTAAATCCACAGGTGTGGATTGCCGGACGGAGTAATCCCCGGCAGGACCTGCGCCTCGTGGAGTCGGCCTGTGTTGGTCTGAGTGGATCTCTGGAACGGTACACCGATCGGGTGCGGCATGCCGCCTGCGGCATCATGCGCGATCCCTCGGGTGGTGAGGAAGGCGCTCGCGCGCGTAGCATGGGTGGTCACCCGTGAATCCCGTCGACGGAGCACGGGTCGGCCAGGAGGCGGCAGGACGTATCGTGCGGCCCGTTACGACACCCCTGCACCCCAGAGATCCCAGAACCGACGAGACCGCCAGACAAGGATGGGCAGGCAATGAAGCGCACATACCAGCCGAACACACGCAGGCGCGCAAAGCGTCACGGCTTCAGGCACCGGATGGCGACACGAGCCGGCAGGGCAATTCTACAGTCGCGCCGCCAGCGGGGGCGGAAGCGGCTTGCAGCCTGAGCCGGTGCCCTCGGTCTTGCCCGTTCATGATCG
Organism: Actinomycetes bacterium; assembly: GCA_021801525.1. Classification (GTDB taxonomy): domain Bacteria; phylum Actinomycetota; class Acidimicrobiia; order Acidimicrobiales; family JAJYXR01; genus JAJYXW01. Next base: position 18,955 of record JAJYXW010000121.1, on the reverse strand, counting down.
CGCTACGTTCGCGATCCTGAGGAGCGATGGAAGTCGCGCCAGGTGCGGACCTCTCAGGGTGTCGTTCGTGCCGGAAGAAGTAGTGGCTCGAGCGCGGGCCGCCAAGCGCGTTCAGCAGAGTATGTCAGGCCGCTGCCAGGTCGCTTACGCTGTAGGCAGAAGGACTGGAGGGGCGGTCGAGCGAAATCGTACGCGGCGCCGACTGCGTGCCGTCGTGCGGGCAACGGGCCCGGAGATGGAACCCGGCGCCTACCTGATCAGTGCCGAGCCGGCGGTGAAGGCAATGTCGTTTCACGATCTGGAAACCGCCCTGCGATCAGCCCTGCGTTCAGCGTGTGCAGGCGCGGTCTGCTTGAAGGACGGGCGATGAGCGCCGGCGAGGGCGCGCCCGCGCTGGGCACCCCGGAGACGATCGCGCAGACCCCGGGTCTGGCCAGGGGGCCCGTCGGTGGAGGGACGCGTCTCGTGGTCGGCGCTGTGAGGATCTACCAGGCGCTGAGAGTCGGGAGGCCGTCCCCCTGCCGGTTCGTGCCGTCGTGCTCGGAGTACGCGGCTACGGCGCTCGTGGAGCACGGGACAGCAAGGGGGATCTGGCTTTCACTCCGGCGCCTGGCTCGCTGCCATCCTTTGGGTGGCAGTGGTTTCGACCCGGTGCCAGCGCGCAATGTGTCCGGAGGCAGCGCTGTGCGTAGCAACAGTGACACGGTACGTGACGGCGGCAAGTGGACCAGGGAGACACGACGGTGATATTCGCCAGCACGATCGGGCAGATATTCCAGCCGTTCTTCCGGGCGATGGCCGAGGTCCTGTCGTTCTTCTACTCGCTCGAACCCAACTACGCGCTCGCGATAACTCTGCTGACGTTGGCGGTGATGGTGATCACGGCCCCACTAACCGTGAAGAGCACGCGGTCGATGGTTGCCATGCAACGGCTCGCCCCGGAGCTGAAGAAGATCCAGCAGAAATACAAAGGGGACAGGCAACAGCTAAACGAAGAAATGATGAAGTTGTATCGGGAAAACAATGTAAGCCCTGCGGGCGGTTGCCTCCCGATGATTATACAGATCCCGGTATTCATCGTTTTGTACGATCTGATCCGAGGACTCACCAACACCGTAAAAGTCCATGGCCGGGTCGTGCCGGCACCGCGTTACATCGGGCACGAAACCCTGCTCTATCAGAACCTCATACACAGTGGCGGGAAAATGCTGTCGTTCGGCGTGAACCTGGCTACCAGCGTGCTGGCTCACCACGCATCGGTCGCGAGCGCGCTGCCTTACTGGGGCCTCTTGCTTGCTGCGATCGCGTTTCAATACCTGCAGATAAATCAGATCAACCGGCGGAATCCGCAAATGGCGCAAGCCAATCCGCAGGCCCAGATGTTACAGAAATATATGCCGATCCTTTTTGCAGTATTTTACCTCTACTTTCCTGCAGGAGTAACGGTATATTTTATTGTATCGAGCCTTTCAAGGATAGCCATCCAGGAAGTCCTGTTTAGATCCGGCATGATTCCAGCCGGCACCGCTGGGGCAACGGACGTAGCAGGTGCACGAGCGGCTGTCGCGAAGAGGCGGCCGTCGTTGTTCGATAAATTCGCTGAGCTGCAGAAGAGGATGGTTCCCCAACCACCCCCCCCGCCAACGCCTCCGCCCAGGAGGGCGGGCAGCGGCCCGAAGCGGCCGGAGGTGGGCGGGAGCGAAGCTCGGGGTGGAGGTACGGGTGGAGCTACGGGAGGAAAGGTACGCCCCGGCGTGTCGCCAGGTGCGCCCGGGGGCAACGGTGTTCCGCGACGGCCGGTCGGAGGCAACGGAGCGCCCGCCAGGTCTCGTACTGCGGGCGCGAGTGGGGGAAGGCAGGAGGCTTCCTCCGGCCACCCTCGCTCAAAGGACAAGAGGGAAAGACGCGAACGGAAGGCCCCCTGAGCGACAATGGAATGGGTCGAGACAACGGGCAAGACCGTAGAGGCAGCAAAAGCGGCAGCACTAGACCAACTTGGAGTCGCGGAGTCGGATGCCGATGTCATCGTGGTCACGGAGGCACGCTCCAGCCTTTTCGGCCTGCGACGAGGCGAGGCGAGGGTGAGGGCCAGGGTGCAGCCGGTGGTTCCCCGGCAGAAGAGGGGCGGCTCGGGTGGTCGCAACAGGCAGGAGGCAGATCGACGCCAGCGGAGAGGTGGAGCACGCGGCGCTCAGAGAGGTGACGGCTCTGAGAGAGCCGCCACCGAGGCAGCTCAGGCGGTGGGCGGCGAAGCTGTCGTCGCCACCAAGCGTGGAGGCAGCAAGCAGCCCTCACGACCCCGGCGGGAGGAGGAACGCTCGACGAAGGGCCACGCTAACACGCCTTCCAATGTGAGCGTTGCAGCGCAAGCAGGCGGCACAGTCGGAGGAGAAGACGAAGCGGATCTCCAGGCGGCCAGTGGGCGCAGGCGTGGAGGAAGGGGCGGGACTCGAGACGGTTCTGCAGGTGTAGAGAAAGTGGCCGAGGAGAAGGAAGTAGAGATGAGTGACGCGGTGCCGATAGAAGAGCAGGCGGAGCACGCTCGCAAGTTCGTGGCAGGCTTGCTCGAGGAAATGGGATTGTCTGGGCAGGTCGCCGTGACGGCGCTCGACGAAGCGACAGTCGAGATCAAGGTCGAGGGCGAGGGTCTCGGAATACTCGTGGGCCGCTCTGGGACGACCATCTCGGCCCTTCAGGAGCTCACCAGGTCGGCCGTGCAGGCGGCTACGGGTGGGCGCAGCGACCGGATTCTCGTCGACGTGGCTGGGTACCGTCAACGACGAGCAGAAGCACTTCGCAAGTTTGCGGCACAAGTCGCCGCGGAAGTGCTCGAGCAGGGCGAGGAGCGCCGGCTCGAGCCCATGAATGCCTCCGACCGCAAGGTGGTCCACGACTCCGTCGGAGAGATAGAAGGGGTAGGTACTCGCTCAGAGGGCGAGGAGCCCCACAGGTTCGTGGTCATCTTCCCCCAGGGAGAGTAAGTAACCTGCTAGACGTGTTAGGTTACCGCCCCAGGGCTGGACTGCGTGGGCCGGCTTAGAGGCTCAGCGGATAGGGATGCCGGGCTTGCCGTCCCCCAGACTTCGCATTGCGGCGTTGTCCCCTTGCTCTGAAGATGGGTCGGACAGGCACTCCAGCCTGCCCTTCCTCCTCCGCCTTGCCCTGCTCGTCTCGATGAACGGCTCCCTGATCCAACCTCCCTATCCGCTGAGCCTCTTAGTGAGCAGAGCCTGCGCCCGGATGAGCTAGGGATGTCCTATCCGCTGAGCCTCTTATGACTGCCCAGGGCCCCGCGAATGGTGACACAAAGCTCGCGACCGTTGCCGAGATCATCGACGAGGCCCGCGCCCTTGGCTATGTAGGCCCCCCGGCATCGTCCGAGCACATCGACCATTCGAGAGGATTCTTGGAAGCCGCCCGCCTGGCAGCGCCGTGGCTGTTGGACAAAGCAGTGGCGAGAACGAGCCAGGTTCGCGTGCTCGACCTCGGTTCCGGGGGAGGTCTGCCCGGTCTGGTCATCCTGGCCATCTGGACGAGCGCACACGTTACTTTTTTGGATTCGAGTACGAAGCGGTGCGACTTCGTCAGGAATGCCGTGGAGCGCCTCGGCGTCGGCGCCAGGGCATCAGTAGTAGGAGCTAGGGCAGAGGAAGCAGGACGACATCAGGAGCTGAGGGCGAGCTTCGATATTGTTGTGGCTCGATCATTCGGTCCTCCGCCCGTTACGGCGGAGTGTGGTGCGCCATTCCTTCGCGTGGGAGGAATCCTGGTCGTTTCGGAGCCACCGACTTCCACCAGGAGCCACCGTTGGCCAGCGGAGCATCTGGCGAAGCTGGGATTGGAACCCCTAGACGGTGTCCCGTTGCGGTATGCCTATCAGGTACTCCGGAAGGTAGGCGTCTGTCCTGACACGTATCCTCGCCGCACTGGTGTGCCGGCCAAGCGCCCTTTGTACCTTGTGCGGGACGGCTGATCCTCTGGGCGGAGATGTTTCACGTGAAACCCGTCTAGTTCGAGGCCCGAGCGCCTGTCGCAGGGTCTCTTCTCGAGCCTTGGACCCTTTGGGCTTGACCACGCTCACCGGACGGGGGAGGATGAAGGCCCGGAACATACCTGGGGAACATACCTGGCGAACAGACCTGGGGAAGGTTTCGCTTGCATGTGGACGCCAACCCGACGTTACGAGAGGCACCAGGAGGACTTGCCGATGGCAAAGCGGCTCTCGACAGAGAGGACCGAAGGCGACCACGCCAATATTCCCGACGATCCCCCGGGTGATTTGCTTGCCGAGGTGCAGAGGGCAGTGCCAAGGGTGATTGCGATCGCGAATCAAAAGGGTGGGGTGGGGAAGACAACGACCGCAGTGAACATCGGTGCCGGCCTGGCAGAGCTCGGCCATCGCGTGCTGGTTGTCGATCTGGACCCTCAAGGCAATGCGACTACCGGGCTCGGAGTGGACGCGAGGAACTTCGAGCAGTCGATGTATGACGTGTTGCTGAGAGAAGCAGCCATTGAGGACTGCGTGGAGCCTACGAGCGTCAAGAACCTGTTCGTGGCACCTGCAACCATCGACCTTGCTGGCGCGGAGATCGAGCTGGTGCCGATGTTCAGCCGCGAGCTGAGGCTTAGAAAAGCGCTGGCGGGAGTGACGAGCGACTTCGACTACGTGCTGATCGACTGTCCACCGTCTCTCGGATTGATAACGGTGAACGGCCTTGCTGCAGCTACCGAGGTTCTTGTTCCGATCCAGTGCGAGTACTATGCGCTGGAAGGACTCGGGCAGCTTCTTCGCAACGTTCATCTCGTCCAAAGCAATCTCAACGCTGAGTTAGAGGTGACTACCATCGTCCTGACGATGTACGACGCCCGCACGAAGCTAGCCGAGCAGGTTGCTGCTGAGGTCAGATCACACTTCGGTGCGAGAGTTTGCAAGACTGTCGTGCCCCGGTCGGTTCGCATTTCTGAAGCTCCCTCGTTCGGCCAACCGATAACGGTGTTCGATCCGACATCGCGGGGGGCGATCGCGTACCGAGAGCTTGCCAAGGAGGTCAGCGGTGCCAAGGCGTAGCGGTCTAGGCAAAGGGCTAGGAGCCCTAATACCAACCGAGGTGTCTGGTGACGGGGCTTCGGCGCTGAAAGAAATACCGATCACCGACATCAAGCCCAATCCGCTCCAGCCACGGACCCATTTCGACGAGGAGTCGATGTCGTCGCTTGCAGCATCGATTCGTGAGCTGGGGGTCCTGCAACCCGTCCTCGTGCGGCTTGTAGCCGAGGACGAATACGAGCTGATTGCCGGCGAAAGAAGGTGGCGCGCGGCACGGCGGGCTGGCATGCAGACCATACCGGCACTGGTGCAAAGCGCAAACGATGCACACAGCCTCGAGCAAGCACTGGTCGAGAACTTGCACAGGGAAGACCTCAACCCCCTCGAGGAAGCAGCGGCGTATCAGCAGCTCATCGAGGAGTTCTCGTATACGCATGAGCAGGTTTCGACGAGGGTGGGAAAGAGCCGAGCGGCAGTTACGAATACTCTTCGGCTCCTTCAGCTGCCTGCCGGCGTACAGCGAGCACTTGTGGACGGCGCTATCACCGCAGGACACGCACGGGCCCTGCTGGGAACTCCAGACAGGTCCCTCCAGGAGGCCATTGCTAAGCGCATTGCAATGGAGAACATGACGGTGCGGGCGGTCGAGGAACTGGTGAGGGAGCTCTCTGCCCCGGACGCGGACCTCGAGTCGCCGGATGAAGCTCCGCAGGACGCGCCGCAGGACGCGCCGCAGGCTACCGAGCAGGCTGCGGGGCAAGGCGAAAGTATGCCCACCAACTCGTACGGGGCTTCCTCAGTCACTCCCGGGGCCGAAGGGGGGCAAGCGTTTCCAGCTGGCGAAGTACGGGAGAAGCCACACCTCCCACCGCCGGGAGTATTGGAGCTCGAGGAGATGTTCTCTGCTTATCTCGATACGCGTGTCAAGGTGGACATGGGCGGAAAGCGCGGGCGCATGACGGTAGAGTTTGCCGATCTCGATGACCTCGAGCGGATCTACAAGTTGATGGTTACGGGGCCGCCGAGTCCCCAAGCCCATAGCTGACGGTAACGTAGACATGCGCACGCCCGCCACTTCGCGTGCTGGTAAGTAGCCAGCCAGGGTGTATCCGAAGGATATTCGCGCGGAGAGAGGTGTCTGAAGCTTGTACCCTTCCTGCAGATTCATCCACAACCTGTGCATGAACTTGTGGATATGGCAGTCGGGACTCGTAGGTCTCTACTAGCCAGCGCTCTCCTCGACCGGATCTTCTGCCCAGGCGGCCAGCGCGCCGGCCAGCGCGCCGGCCAGCGCGGCCACGCCGCGCACGACCGTAGCAGGGGGGCCAATTTCGCATACGACGGCCGGCATGGATGTCTCACGTAGCACAGGCACCGACATTCCGGCTGTAGGTAGAGCGGTCCCGAGGATCGGCGAGACGTGGAGGGATACCAGATCGGCAAGGCGGCGACCGCCTGCAGACTCGTACTTGTAGCCGGAATAGAACGAGACCTGGCACCGGAGGTCGCCAGAAGCAAGCCGCAGGCCCACGTACGCGTCTGCCCCAGCAGCATTCGCCACGACTGCCTGCCGGGACCCATCAGGGTGCCAGATCGGCACGACTTCCGCACCAAGTGAGGATACCCGGCGGCAGAGAGAGGAGACGAGGGCGTCCAGGCCACCCTCCTCGCCTATGGCGATGGTACGTCCTCGCAAGGTGCGCGGGGACATCCTGAGGCGCTCGCGGTCGCGAACGCTGGTAACCAGCTCGGGGTCACCGCGGCGAGGCATGACCCGGAAGAGCTCCGAGAGGGTTCGGCGACCGCAGATGCCATCTGGGGGCAGCCCGACATTGCGTTGCAGCTCTGCCACGGCGCGAGCGGTCTGCAGGCCGAATATGCCATCTACCCGGCCGGTGTCGAAGCCGAGCGCAGACAGACGACGCTGCAAGTCCGCGACGTCGTCTCCTCGGAGCATGGGTTGCCGCTGGTAGAGAAGCCGATCGCCGAGCTTCAGTCCGGCTTCGACCAGGGCAGCCCACGTCTGCGGGCCGAATATGCCATCTACCCGGAGACCACGTGCATACTGGAAAGCCTCTATAGCAGCGCGAGTGCCAGGTCCGTAGTAGCCGAGCCTGTCGGGGAGCGTGTCGAAGCCGAGCGCAGACAGACGACGCTGGACGTCAGCCACGTGCTGGCCGTGCTCGCCGAAGACCAGATGTGGGGACGGCTCGCTTGCGAGTGGATGAGTCAGAGGTACGCCTGGATCTCCTGAAGGAGCTGCGCCTTGCCGCGAGCGCCGACAACCCTGACACGTGGCTCGCCGTCCACGAAGAGCATCAAGGTGGGAATACTCATGACCTCGAAGCGCCGCGTCACTTCGAGGTTCTCGTCGATATCGAGCTTTGCAATCGTAAGTTTCCCGGCATACTCTATGGCTAATTCGTCCAGAATCGGTGCAACCATTTTACACGGACCACACCACTCTGCCCAGAAGTCCACGAGGATTGGAACCTCGGACGATTTAATATGCAAGTCGAAAGTATCATCCGTTAGGATTATCGAACCCTCAGCCATTCTAAGCCCCTTCTCTTGTACCTGTTGTCTTGTGCAATTGATGATGCCCTGCCTCGAGCCAACGCTCAGCATCGATAGCGGCAATGCAACCTGAACCCGCAGCCGTTATAGCTTGCCGGTAAACATGGTCTTGCACGTCACCACAGGCGAACACACCGGGAATACTGGTGAAAGATCCGTCAAATGTTTGTATATAACCTGCTTCGGTCAGATCGAGCTGACCCTTGACCAAGTCTGTGTTCGGCTGATGGCCAATGGCCACGAACAAGCCCCCCAAGGATATAACACGCTCTTCACCGGTCACGACATCCTGCACTCGAGCCCCCGAAAGTTTGGATTCGCCTAGCACCTCGAGGACCACAGTATTCCACATCAGCTCGATCTTTTCATGAGCGAATGCTCGGTCCTGCATTATTCTCGAGGCGCGCAGCTCGCTACGGCGGTGAATGACGGTTACTTTGCGTGCAAAACGAGTCAGGAACAGGGCTTCTTCCAGCGCGGAGTCCCCGCCACCGACTACGGCTATGTCCTGTTCGCGGAAGAAGAAGCCGTCGCAGGTCGCGCATGTGGACACCCCGTGCCCGAGCAGGCGGTCTTCCCCGGGCACCCCCAGCATCAGCGAGCGGGCACCGGTAGCCACGATCAGCGCGTCCGCGCTTGTCGTCGGAGGACCCGAACCGCCGCCGGAACCCCATATGAGGAATGGCCTGGTCGTCAGGTCCACCCGGAGCGCCCTTTCCTGCACGACGTCGGCGCCGAAGCGCTTCGCCTGACTCTCGAAGCGGTTCATCAACTCGGGGCCGAGGATGCCGTCCACGAAGCCGGGGTAGTTCTCGACTTCGGTGGTGAGCATGAGCTGGCCGCCCGGCTGGTCGCCCGTGGAGGAGGGCTCTCCCGCAAATACGAGGGGCATGAGATTGGCTCGCGCTGTGTATATCGCTGCCGTGAGGCCCGCGGGCCCCGAGCCGAGCACCACGATTTGGCGGTGTGCCAAGCCGGCGCCATCCGCGTGCGCCTCGGGAGGGGTTGCGAAGGGAGCGCTCATGCCCACTTCTCACCGGTGCCGGGTCTCCTTGGCGAGCGGCGCGACCACGCAAGCCCCCCGGCGGCGCAGAGGAGCGCGCCGACAAGGGCGTCTGATGCCCAGACTCGCCCGCCGAACGCGTACACGTCGAGGATGCGGATGAGCGCTACGGAGATCAATATGCCGGCCACCAGCGCCATCGCAGTGATGATCAGGCCGAACACGATTCCCCGTGCCACGAGCACGAGGGGGCGCACCACTCGTGTGTGTAGCGCTCCCACCAGCTCCTCGACGAAGTCGGCCGCTCGGGCGGGCCACTCGGGGTCTGCCTTGTCCCAGGGGTTGCTGTCTCCCGCCGAGGTGTCGCCGCGTGCGCCGCCGTCCATCAGGAGGCTCCGTGGGAATTGCGTGCTCGATCCGTGGTATAAGTCACACGAGAAAGGTTAGCGGGGCTCGGCGGATGGCGTGACCGGGCAGTGAGGCGGAACCCAATCCCTCAGGGCCGGGAGGTCGTCTCGAACGCCAGGCCCAGGGTGCCTGGACCTGTGTGGCTTCCTACCACAGGTCCCAGCTCTACCACCACCGGCTGGCAGCCAGGGACCGCCTCGCGGACCATGGCCACCAGCTCGCCGGCGTCGGCGGCAGCTCCGCTCATCACGCCGACCCAGTCCACATCGCCGGCGTTGCTTACCTTGGATGTCAGGTATGCGAGGGCACGTGAACGGGTTCGTTGGCGGGACTCGAGCTCGACCGTCCCCCCTCGTACTTCCACGACGGGCTTGATGGAGAGCATCGAACCGACGAGCGCGGCGGCCCCGCCCATGCGCCCGCCACGACGGAGGAAGTCGAGACTGTCTATCGTGCCGTAGATCTTGGTCCGGCTGAGCTTGCCGGCAAGCTCAGCCTCGATCTCGTCGAGACCGGCTCCGTCTCCGGCTGCCTGCCATGCAGCGACCACGAGCATTCCCTGGGCCACGCTGACCGCCAGTGAGTCGAACACGCATACGGGTATGCGATCTGCTACGGCTGAGGCGGCACTGCACGCCACTTCGTACGTAGCCGAGAGCCTCGAGGACAGGCACACGCAGACCACGCCCTCGGCCCCGTCGCCGGCTGCACCGAGGAAAGCCTCCTCGAAGGCGCCTGGCGAGGGAGCGGCTGTCTGAGGCATCACGGGACCGGTGGTGACGCGGTCCCAGAACTCCTTGGTGCTCAGCTCCGTGCGATCTGCGAGCTGCTCGGAGCCGAAGCGAATGCTGAGTGGCACTACCTTCACCCCGCGGTCCTCGGCGAGCTCCGGACCGAGGTCGCAGGCGCTGTCGGTCACGATGTGGATTGCAGGCATGCAGTCCTCCCTCGGCTGGGGCACTTGCCAGCTCGGGTCGATTCTCTCACGCGCGAGGCGGGGGCCGCGTGCCCTGCCCGCCGGAGGTTCTGAGCGCCCACGCCGCGCCTGCTCCCGCCACTGCTAGGTAAGCGGCTCCGCCGCCGGCTGCTCCGAGGACCACTCGGGCGGCAACCCCGAAGCTCGAGTTCGAGGACAAGGCATTGGAAGCCAGAGCCGCGCCGGCGATGAGGGCAATGGTCGACAGCACTACGCGACGTACGGAGCGGATCTCCTGTGCCATGCCCAGGTGGTCGAAGCGCCGCGAGAGGTGAACGAACGCGGCGACGGCAGCGAGGCTGTACGCGACGCTGATGGACAGAGCTATGCCACGCAGGCCAAGCGGGCCGGCGAGAAGGAGTGCCCCGGCGACGTTCAGGCCGTTTTCCAGGGCGTAGAGCCAGAACGCGGAGCGAGTGTCCTGAACCGCTTGCAACACGCGTATCGCGTAGAGGAACGCGCAGAACCCGGGCAGGCCGATCGCGAGCATCCCGAGCGCCCCCGCGCTCTGGGCGGTCGTGGCGAAGCTGCCCGCGCCGTGGCCGAAGAGCATGGCCACGAGCGGGCGCGCCAGGACGACCTCTCCCGCGGCTGCGGGCAGCACCACGGCCATGACGGCTCTGAGGCCGCCGCGCAGGCGGTAGCGGAAGGCGTCGAGGTCGCGCGTCGCCCAGTGGCGCGCCAGCTCAGGGGTCACGGTGGCCATGACCGATATCGCGATCACGCCGAAGGGCAGCTGGAAGACGGTGTAAGCGTAGGTGTAAGAGGTGAGCGCGCCCGGCCCGGCGCGCTCGCTCAGGGCAAGCACCACGACGAGAGCGGCCTGGTTCGCGGCGACGAAGCCGAGAGTCCATCCCGAGAGCCGCAGCACGGTGAGGACTGCCTCGTGTCTCGGGGCAAGGTGCCAGCGAAGTTGGATCCCGGCTCGGCGGAGGCTCGGCACGAGCAGGAGGCCTTGGACCACCACTCCGATGGTCGTGCCCATGCCGAGGACCAGCAGCTCGCCCTGGTGGGCTTGGATGCTCGCGAGGGTGGGGTGCTTGACGACCGTGCCGAAGGACACGAGGAGAGTTATGAGAACGAGGTTGTTGGCTATCGGGGCGAACGCGGGCGCAGCGAACTTGCGCGTAGCGTTGAGAAGGGCGGTAGCGATGCTGATGAAGCCGTAGGCGGCCAGCTGCGGGACGAAGAGGCGGAGAAGCTCGGTTGCAACCGAGCGCTGGAGGCGGGCCTGGGTTCCGTGGACCAGGACGGTCGTCAGGTCCACTATGAACGGCGCAGCCGCGAGGAAGACGATCGACGTGACGGCCAGGAGCACGAGCGCCACGCTCACCACGGCTGAAATGGCCTCCCAGGCCTCCTCCTCCGAGCGCTGGACAAGGCGCTCCACGAACACCGGTACGAACGTCGCGGCAAGCACCCCGCCGATGACCAGGTCGTGGACGATGTTGGGCATGGTGTTGGCCAGGTTGTAGGCATCCGAAAGCGAGGTGAAGCCGAGCGCGTAGGCAAGCGCGAATATCCGCAGCACGCCGGTCACGCGCGAGATGGCCGTGCCCACAGCCATGGCGCCCGTCGCTCGGTTCAGGCGCCGGCTGTCCGCGCCCACACCTGGTGTGCCAGGGCTCACGGCTTTCGGGCCTGGCGCACGGAGTGGGCCCCGCGCCGGCGCGGGTTGGCCAAGGCGGTGCGGACCCACCAGGTCAATAGCACGAGGATCGCTCCGGCCGTTAGGACGATCCCGACAGAGGACACCGCGCGCGAGCGCACGATCAGGTGGCCGCGCAGGAGCACGAGGGCTCCCGAAGGGCTGGTCAGGGTGACGGCCACGGGGAAATCTCCCGGCGAGCGAGTGCGTACGTCCACGTACGCGGCGTTGGTGCTCCTGTCGAGCACGATGGCCGTAGACGCTCCGTGGGGGAAAGCCAGACCATCGCTCTTCAGCGTCACGACAGCCCTGACAGGGTACGGGGCGCTCGAGAGGATGGTCACGGGGATCCGGCCGGACGTGGCAGTGAGCGTTATGGTCCTCTCGGACGCCAGGACGAGCTGGTGGTACTGGGCTGAGAGGGCAGCCTGGGTTCCAGCCAGCGCTGCACGTTGCTCCCTCGCGGACAGGTCGCTCGAGACGGCTGCAAGGAGATCGTCTTCGAGCGTGTGCAGCACCACCCGGTCCGAGACGGCGGTGGCGAACGCATGCAGCTCAGCGCTCAGCCTGCGGGCCGCCTTGGCAGGGAACGACGCCGAAGGGGTGGCGTCCACGAGACGGCGCGCCGGAGGGTTCCTGTCGGCACCTATGGGCACCTGGGCGAAGAAGCTGGGCAGCGTGACCGCTCCGACAACCGGGCTGCTGGCCAGGCCGGACAGGAGCGTTCCGAGGAACCCGGGGCCTGGATCCCAGCCGGGGGGAGGCAGCGCTACGACCCCGCGAACCGTCAGCAGGTTGGGCTGCTCGAAGTACACGAGGGCCAGGTTTGCGAGCAGCCAGTGTGCGGACAGCACGGCCAACTGCCCCTGCGCGCGCTCCAGCTCGTTACCGAGCCCCCTGCTTGCGAACGCGGCCGTCATGGCGAGGCCACCTTTGGTCGTCGCGCTCACCGGCTCGACCCTGAAAGGTTGGGTGGCAGTGAGATTGCCGCTGGGACCGCCTACGGCACTCGGCGGCAATACCGCCGAGTGAACCCCGAGCGCTTCGAGCTCCCCCAAGGCGGTGCTGTCGAGAGCACCACCGATCCATGCACTGTAGGTCGCGTGCACTCCGGCATCCGCAAGGATGCGCGCGCCCTCGCGGTAGTCGGCACTAAGCGCTGATCCAAGACCTGTGGCGAGCAGGGTTGGGGCGTCGACCGGCACGAACGGCAGCGCGAGGGTCTGGTGTATGGGGAGATCGGCCAGTGCCGCCAGCGACGCGGCCAGAGACCGTGGGGCCGAATGCCTCGGCGCGGCAGCGGCCAGGCGCCCCAGGGTCGCGAGAGCGGAAGGCTCGAGAGCGAGGGTGAAGGGCACCCCCGGATGTGCCGCGAGGGTGGCGACGTGTCGTTCCAGGGCCTCGACTGAGCCCTGGGAGGGCAGCTCCGTCGAGCCGTTAGGGGCTGGAACGGGCACTGGCAGTGACATGGGGAGCACGAACGCGAAGCGAAGCTTCTGGGTTCCCACGGGCGGGTCGACGTAGACGATCTGGGTCACGAGGGACGCGACGGTGCGCCCGCTGCGAGCGTCGGTGAGCTCGAGGCTGAGGGGGTAAACGCCTCCGCATGCGATCGGGACGCAGGGAAGCGACACTCCGAGTGGCGCTCCGGCAGGCAGGGATCGACCTGCAGTGGCTACGGGGACGAACAGGTCGTAGCCCCCTTTCGGATCGCGGGGAAGGGCGCTCACGGGAAGCGGGGAGGTGCGATCGAGGACGACCCCGGGCGGTGTGCCTGTGATCGATTGGGCGAATGCCGACTCGGAGGTGAGCCTCTGGAAGAGCGTCAGCGAGAGTGCCAGAGCTCCGCCGGATGTTGCTGTCCCGGAAATGGCGACGCGCATGGCGAACGAGGCGCCAGGGACTACCCAGCTCGTCTGGCCGAGGAGCGTCAAGGAGGCGCTCGGCACCGCAGCACCGTCCCCGGAGGACTTCGAGGCGGTACCCGCAGCACCGGGGGGAGCCCCGAAGGACGTGCCCGGGAGCGCCGTCGAGGCGAGAAAGGACAATCCGATCAATAGGGCGGTGCTTGCCATCAAGAAGGTCGAAGTGAGTGCCGGCAGGCGCGCGCGCTGGGCTGAGGCGGCGGCGCGCTGCACCGGTGAGCCGATCATCCAGGTGGGCTCAGACGCCAAGGCGCGCGGACCGGAGCACCTCGGCAGCGCGTTCGTCCCCGGTGACCTTGGTCTGGGAAGCCGCTTTCCTTCCCATCAGGTACAAGAGGACCTCGCCGGGCCTTCCCGACAGCACTGCCAGCGGCGCTCCCCGCCTGGCATGGATGACCCGGCCCGCAGGGTCGACCAGGTCGAGCCCGATCCCTCCGAGCGAGCGGGCTAGCAACCTGGAACCCCGACCCAGAGTGCGCCAGATCGCCTCCTCGGTGTCGCGGATCTGAGCGGCCGGGCGCGGCGCCTCCGAGCCCGAGCCGCGGCGCAGGTCTTCGTGGTGGACGAAGAGCTCGTGAAGGTTGACGAGCGGGTCGAGCGGGCGCCAGAGGAGAGGCGGACCCGACCTGATCGATGCCACCAGCTCCTCGAAAGGCCTGGCTCTCGTCGTAGCCATGGCGCGCTCGAGAGCGGCGCGAAAAGGCCCCCCGAGGATGATCCCGGGGCTCGCCAGGGGCTGGCGTTCGCGAATGACGAGGTGAGCTGCCAGATCTGCTGCGCTCCAGCCCTCGCAGAGCGTCGGGGCGTCAGGACCCAGCGCCAGCATCAGGTCGCAGAGCGCAGAGCGCTCCTCGCGTGACGGGGGTAGAGGTGCCACCGACGCGGACGATAGGCGCGTGGGGTTCGGGCGGCAAGCCCTCCGCTTGGCGCGGGCTGGGCCGGCCGGAGGCTCATCCCGCGGCTGCGCGCTGTTCCCACCATTGGTCGAGCCGCCGGTAGGCCTCGGCTTCCCCGAGGGGACCTTCGTCGAGGCGGAGCTCGAGCAGGTGCTCCAGCGCCTCGCCCACCTCTCTCCCCGGGGGGATGCCGAGATGCTCCATGACCTGGTTACCATCGAGATCGGGCCGAATGGCGTCGAGCTCCTCTGCGGCCCGCAGCTCTGCTATGCGCGCCTCGAGCTCGTCCATCCTCCGGGCGAGGGATCTCGCCTTGGCGGGATTGCGCGTCGTGCAGTCGCAGCGGGTCAGCTCGTTAAGGCGCGCGAGCAGCGTCCCGGCATCCCTGACGTAGCGTCTAACGGCCCGATCGGTCCATCCGAGCCGGTAGGTGTGGAACCGGAGGTGCAGCTCAACCAGGGACGAGACGACCTCGATGTCCTCGTTTGGATAGTGGAGCGCTCGCATACGCTCGCGGGCCATACGGGCACCGACGACGTCGTGATGGTGGAAGCTCACTCCACCAGGGCCGAACGCGCGTGTCCGGGGCTTTCCTATGTCGTGCAGCAGGGCTGCGAGGCGGAGCAGCCGGTCCGGGCTCGTCTTGTCGACGACGGCAATGGTGTGCGCGAGCACGTCCTTGTGGCGCTGGATCGGGTCCTGCTCCAAGGCGAGTGCCGGCAGCTCGGGCAGGAAGGTGTCGGCCAGGCCCGTGCGCGCGAGGAACCACAGCCCCGGAGATGGGCGGTTCAGCGTGAGCAGCTTGTCGAGCTCGTCGCGTATTCGCTCCGGCGACACAATGGCCAGGCGATCACTCATCTCCGCCGCGGCCTCCGGCACCTCGGGATCGGGCTCGAGGTCCAGCTTCGCGATGAACCTGGCTGCGCGAAGCATGCGCAGCGGGTCGTCGGAGAAGGACACCCGTGCCCCGAGGGGCGTGCGTAGACGGTGCCCTGCCAGGTCATCGAGGCCTCCCCACGGGTCGACCAGCTCGAGACCCGGGAGGTGTAGTGCCATAGCGTTGACGGTGAAGTCGCGCCGGGACAGGTCCACTTCGATCGAGTCGCCGAAGACGACTTCCGGCTTGCGGCTGTCAGGGGAGTAAGCCTCTGCCCGGTAGGTGGTTATCTCGTAGCGCCTGCCTGCATGCGAGGCGCCGATGGTGCCGAAGCGCTTGCCCTGGGACCAGACGGCGTCGGCCCAGCCGGAGAGCAGGGATTCGATCGATTCGGGACGAGCATCGGTCGCCAGGTCGATGTCCGGAAGGCCGCCGGGAGAGGCCTCGGCTCCGTAGGAGGAGCCGATAACGGCGTCGCGTACGGAGCCGCCCACGAGGTAGAGCGAGTAGCCGGCACCGGCAAACCGCTCGGCAAGCACCTCTGTAGCGGCTATCAGGGGTTTGACGCGCTCGGGGATCACCGGGTCGAGGGTAGCGTGCTCTTCGGGTCGGTGCGCCCGGTGCCGGGAGGCTCGCGGCGCACGCCGCCGGGGGTCCGGCCCTGCTCGCAGGGCATGCGTTGGGCTTGCGTTGACCGGGTGGCCGCCTACAGGCCCTGCTGTTGGCCCTTTCAGCCCTCGGGCCAGGTGGGACCGGGATCGCCGGCGGCGAAGTCCTCGACCATCTGGCGGGCGACGTCATCGTGGAACTGCACCGGAGGGGACTTCATGAAGTAAGCAGATGGCCCGACGAGCGGACCGCCTATCGACCGGTCCAATGCCAGCTTCGCGCAGCGCACGGCGTCGATTATCACGCCCGCCGAGTTGGGGGAATCCCACACCTGTAGCTTCAGCTCGAGCTCCAGAGGGACGTCGCCGAAGTTCCGGCCCTCCATGCGTATATGTGCCCACTTGCGGTCCGCGAGCCACGGCACGTGGTCCGACGGCCCGATATGCACGTCATCGGGGGAGAGCGGGGCGCCTTCGAGCTGGCTGGTGACCGCCTGGGTCTTGGAGATCTTCTTGGACTCGAGCCGGTCGCGCTCGAGCATGTTCATGAAGTCCATGTTGCCGCCGAAGTTGAGCTGGTAGGTGTGGTCGAGCGCGATTCCTCTGTCCTCGAAGAGCCGGGCCAGGACGCGATGGATGATCGTCGAGCCGAGCTGGCTCTTTATGTCGTCCCCGACGATAGGGAGACCAGCCTCCCTGAAGCGGCGCGCCCAGCTCGCGTCGCTCGCGATGAACACCGGGATCGCGTTGACGAACGCCACCCCGGCCTCGAGGCATGCAGAGGCGTAATGGCGCTGGGCCTCTTCGGAGCCCACAGGCAGGTAGCTCACGAGCACGTCAGCCCGGGCGTCAGCCAGGGCCTTTGCCACGTCGACAGGGGCGGCAGGCGACTCGTCGATGGTCGCCCGGTAGTAGTGACCGAGCCCGTCGAATGTGGGCCCGCGCTTCACGGTGACATCGAGGTGGCCCACGGGGCAGAAGCGAACAGTATTGTTCTGGCCGGCGAAAATGGCCTTGGAGAGATCGGTGCCGACCTTGGTGGCGTCGACGTCGAATGCCGCGACAGGCTCCACGTCCCCGACGTGGTAACCACCGAGGATGACGTGCATCAACCCCGGCACCCGATCCGAGGGATCGGCGTGCCTGTAGTACTCGATTCCCTGCAGGAGCGAGCTGGCGCAGTTTCCGACCCCGGCTATGGCGACGCGAACGGTGCTCATGGCATTCCTCTCTTTTCTTTCCGGTGCTGGTGCTTCAAGTGGTGGTATTTCGTCTGGTCGTGCCGGCCCGGGCCCCGAGCCCGGCTTCCCCGGCAGCGCTGCCCACGGCAGCGCTGTTTCCGGCAGGAGTGACTGCCTGCCCTGCCTGCCCTGCCTGCCCTGCCTGGGCTCTAGGGGAGCCCCGAGGCGTTAGCCCTCCGAGCGGTTCTCCCTGGCGCTCTGCGACGATCAAGCGGTCGAGCCAGGAGATGTCGCGCTCTATCATCTCGGCCGCATGCTCGAGGAGAGTACGCGCATACGGGTCGAGATCGGCTTTCGTGGCCCGGCATGCCTCCCGCGCCTGGGCGAGCCTGCCGACGAGCTGGGCGCGACGCCGCTCCAGAAGGCGAACCCGTGACTGTGGCGGCAGGTAGCGTGCGAAGGCCAGCCTGAGCCCGAAGTGGCGCGCATCGTCGGCGCCACCAGCGTCTGCCTCGAGCAGCTGCTCGAACAGGGCGCGACCTGCCTCGGTTATCCGGTACACCTTCCGGGCGCGCTTGACATGTGCTGCGCCGGACATCCTGGCCCTCAGCATGGCGCGCTCGCCCCCGAGCGATCCGGTCATAGGGGTGGCGGCCGACCGCCGGGGACCCCCGCTCGGGAGGGCCACGGAGGCTGCCAGGGCACCCGATGCCTCGAGCCGGGACAGCGCCGGATAGAGGGAGCCGAACGACACGTTGGTGAGAACGCCCAGCTCGTCACGAAGGCGGCGCCTGATCTCGTAGCCGTGCAGGTCGTGATCCCTGAGGAGCCCGAGGATGGCCAGCTCTAGCATTGGGCTGCTCCTGGCTCTATTTCGCCAGGGTGCCCAATTTCGCCAGGGTGCCCAATTTCGCCAGGGTGCCCAATTTCGCCAGGGTGCCCAGCCAGGTGTGCACGGGCGGCACAGCTCGCCGGCAACGCAGTGGCCTCTTTCATACGCGATATATCGTATCGATATATCGCGTACCACGCAAATACGTCCGACCTCGCCCAACCTCGCGCGGACGCTTCCGACCTCGCCCAACCTCGCCCAGGCACGCCCGAGCTGCTCTCGGTGACGCCCGCTCAGCACGGCGGTAGCCTGGGAGGGTGCCGAGCGACTTCCGGGCGCAGAAAGCCTTTCCGGTCTCCGGATCCGGTGGCCGCGTGGAGTACCGCCTTGCACGCAACGCCGTCGTGTCCCAGTACCGCAAGGGCCGTCTCTCGCGGCTCGACGTCTGCGATGCCCACCCGGAGCTCCTACGCGCGGCCCGGAACCTGGGCGCTGTTCTCGACGAAACCTGCCCCATCTGCGCCGAGGCCTCGCTGGTGCACGTCACCTACGTCTTCGGCAGCCGGCTCCCTCCGGGCGGGCGCTGCCCGGCCACGCCGGCCGAGCTCGCCCGCCTGTGCAACGGCACGGTCGAGGTCGCCTGCTTCGTCGTGGAGGTGTGCCCGAGTTGCTCGTGGAACCACCTGGCACGCATGTACCCCGCGGGCGGGCGGCACCGGGCCGCTCCGCTGGCCTCTGAGAGCGCTTCGGGGAGCTCCGCCAAGCGCTAGACGCTTTGTGGTACCGCGTGATGGGTTCTCGCCCACCAGAACGGCGAGTACAGCGCGAGCAACAGCACGATCGCGACTCCTGTAGCGGAGAGAACGTACCAGGGCCAGGGGCCCAGCACCTTCAGGAGCGTCCAGTTCGAAGGCGGGCTCCGGAGGAACATGTAGTCCGCACCCGTGAGACCGTCCACCAGCCCCACGAAAGCGGTG
>JAJYXW010000117.1 GCA_021801525.1 Actinomycetes bacterium | reverse complement strand
CGGACAGGCACTCCAGCCTGCCCTTCCTCCTCCGCCTTGCCCTGCTCGTCTGGATGAACGGCTCCCTGATCCAACCTCCCTATCCGCTGAGCCTCTTAGTGCGCCACCGACCACCGGGCTGCCGAGCTAAATACCGGAAAGTTGATCTAGTAAGTCGACTTTTGCTAAGGTTGCCGGTATGACGACCCTAGCCCCGCCGACTCCCGCCGAGCCCCTGGCCGGTTCCCTGGCCGAGCCCCTGGCCGACCCGCTGCAGGACCTCCCCCCGGCACCCGGCAGCCGCAGGGCTGCCTCACCCGCGCTCGCCCGGGACGTCGAGCGCTTCGAGACGATGCTCGCCCGGTACCTCGCAGGCGATCTCGACGAGGACTCGTTCCGGATATTCCGGCTCAACAATGGCATCTACGGCCAGCGCCAGGGCGGTCACAACCAGATGGTGCGGGTGAAGCTGCCATATGGCTCGGTCTCCCCCGAGCAGCTAGAGGCCCTCGCTCACGTGGCCGAGACCTATTCGCGCGGCTGGGGGCACATCACTACCCGCCAGAACGTGCAATTCCACTTTGTCCAGCTCGAGCAGGTCCCGGCGATGCTCTGGGACATGGCCGCGGTCGGCCTCACGACCCGCGAGGCCTGCGGTGACACGGTGAGGAATGTGACCGCGTGCCACCTGGCAGGGGCATGCCCCTTCGAGGCGCTGGACGTGAGCCCCTGGGCGGAGGCGGCCTTCCAGCACTTCCTCCGCCATCCTTACGCCCAGCGCCTTCCCCGTAAGGTCAAGATCAACTTCTCGGGCTGCGCTACGGACTGCGGCCAGGCGATGTTCAACGACATTGGCGTGGTGGGCGTCACCCGGCCATCCGGCGACGGCACGATCGAAGCAGGGTTTCGGGTCTTCGTCGCGGGCGGCCTCGGCGCGAACCCGCACCCCGCGCAGGCTCTCGAGGACTTCACTCCCCGCGAGCTGCTCATTCCCACCCTCGAGGCAGTGCTCCGCACGTTCGACCACTACGGCAACCGTGACAACAAGATTCGCGCCCGCATGAAGTGGCTGGTGGACACCCTGGGCATCGACGAGCTGCGCGAGAGGGTCCTGAGAGAACGCAAGCTCCTCATTGCCTCTGTCACCTTCGTCGACGGCATCCCGCCCATCGTGGAGGACCTCGGCGACGCCCCGGCAGGCGGCGGCACGGTCGGGGGCGGGCTCCCCGGACCGGCGCTTCCCGCTCCCGGCGCTGCGCTCCGCGCTCCGGGAGAACCTGGCGGAGCCGGATCTGGCAGCGGAGCGGGTTCGTTCGCCGCGGAGGACCCGCCGGTGGTGCACGTGGCGCTATCGGGACGCCGGGAAGTGCCGCGCGGCGGCGCCTACGAGCGATGGCTCGCGAGCAACGTGATCCGCGGCGTAGCGAACGGCACCGTGTCCGCCATCGCGCGGGCGCGCCTGGGCGACCTGACAGCGGAGCAGTTTCGTGGCGTGGCGGCGATCCAGCGGAGCCTCGGTTGCGAGGTACGGACCACCAACCGCCAGAACCTCGTGCTCCGAGGCCTCTCCGAGGAGGACCTGGCGCCCCTCTACGAGCGCCTCGCCGGCATCGACATGGCCGAGCCGGGTGCCGAGCTCGCCCGCGACGTGGTGAGCTGCCCGGGCGCCGACACGTGCAACCTCGCCGTCACCCAGAGCCGGGGCCTGGCCGTGGACATCGACGCCGCCCTCGAGCAGGCGGGTCTCGCCGACGTGGACGGAGTGCGCGTGAACATTTCCGGGTGCACCAACTCCTGTGGTCAGCATCACACCGCGGACATAGGCTTCTTCGGCGCCGAGCGCCGGGCGCACGGGCTGAGCGCGCCCGGCTACCAGATGCTCCTCGGGGGCCACTTGGGTGGATCGGAGGCAGTCTTCGGGGCCAAGGCCTTACGCTTGCCTGCCCGGCGCGTGGGCGAGGCTACCGTGCACGTGGTCGGTCGCTACGCAGAGGAGCGCGAGCGGGGCGAGTCCTTTGCCTCGTGGCTGGAGAGAGTCGGTGGCGCGGCGAAGGTGGCAGTCGAGCTGAAGCGCCTCGACGAGTTCCCGAGTCCCGAGGAGGCTCCCGAGTTCTACGTGGACTTCGACGAGCAGGCCCCCTTCAGCGGCGAGGTGGGCATCGGGGAGTGCGCGGGCGCCTGAGCATCCAGCATCTTCGGAGTATCTTCGATAAAGGTCCAGAGAAGGTCCAGAGAAGGTCCAGTATGATCCTTCCCCGTGCTTGCCATCGAGACGACTGGCCTGCGCAAGCGCTACGGAGACCTCGAAGCGGTGGCGGGGGTGGACCTTCGGGTGGAGGCAGGCGAGGTGTTCTGCTTCCTCGGGCCAAACGGTGCCGGGAAGACGACCACGGTGGAGATCCTCGAGGGATACCGGCGCCGCAGCTCGGGCGAGGTGTCGGTCCTCGGGTTCGACCCGGCCACAGGGGGTCGCGCCCTCAGGCGGCGCATAGGCATCATGCTCCAGGAGAGCGGTCTCCAGCCCCAGCTGACCGCAGCGGAGGCTCTCGAGCTGTACCGCCGCTACTACGACAGGCCCCGCCAGGCGGGTGAGCTGCTCGAGCTGGTCGAGCTGACTGACTCGGCCGGGGTTCGGGTGGAGGAGCTGTCGGGGGGCCAGCGCCGCCGCCTCGACCTTGCCCTCGCCCTGGCAGGCGACCCCGACCTCGTTTTCCTGGATGAGCCGACCACCGGCTTCGACCCTGCTGCCAGGCGCGGCGCGTGGCAGACCATCGCCGGGCTGCGCTCCCTAGGCAAGACCATCTTCCTCACGACGCACTACATGGACGAGGCCCAGGCCCTGGCAGACCGCGTCGCGGTCATCGCGGGCGGCAAGATCGTTGCCGAGGACTCCCCGGATCGCATCGGCGGACGCGACAGCACTGTGGCGGAGGTGCGATTCCTCCTGCCTGCGGGAGTAGCGCCCGGGAGCCTGCCCAGGCTCGATACGCCTGCCGACGGCGCGCCAGCTGAGATGAGGGTGGACGGCGAGGCCGTCACCGTGCGAACGGCACGCCCGGACTTGGCCCTGCACGTGCTCACGGGCTGGTCCGTGGCCGGTGGGCACGAGCTCGCCGGCCTGACAGTGAGCCGAGCAAGCCTCGAGGACATATACCTCGAGCTGACCACTCCGCCGGCGTGAGCGTTCCGGGCAGTTCACCAGGCAGTTCACTAGGCGGCGCTCGGGGCAGTTCTCCAGCCGGTGCATCGGCCGGCGCTCGGGGCAGTTCTCCAGCCGGTGCATCGGCCGGCGCTCGGGGCAATTCTCCAGCCGGTGCACCAGGCAGTGCCGGTAGCCGTTTCGCCGATGACATCTCGCTTGCAGCGAGCCAGGTCCGGGTCGAGCAGCTCCTCTTGTGGCGCAACCGCCGCTCGGTGCTCTTCACGTTCATCCTGCCGCTCGCGTTCTTGGTCTTCTTGGGGGCATCCAACCGCGGAGCCCGCCTCAGCGTGCTCGGAGGAGTGAGCTTCGACACCTTCTTCGTACCGGGAATCCTCGCCTTCAGCGTCGTGTCCGCTACGTACGCGAACGTGGCGATGAGCCTCGCGGTCCAGCGAGAGCAGGGCGTCTTGAAGCGAGTGCGCGGCACGCCGCTGCCTCCGTGGGTGTTCTTCGCCGGGAAGGTGGGTGCGATATTGCTGAACGCCCTCGCCATGGTCGTCCTGGTGCTGGCGGTCGGGCGGATCGGATACGGCGTGTCGATCCGGGTCGGGACCCTGCCGGCGCTCGTGGTCGACCTCGTGCTCGGGTCGGCCTGCTGGTGCGTGATCGGCGTCGCGATGTCCTCGTTCGTCGTCCGAGCCGAAGGCGGCTCTCCCATAGTTACCTTCCCCTACATCGTGCTCAGCTTCGTGTCGGGTGTCTTCTATCCCTCCCAGGCAGAGCCGTCGTGGCTGCAGGACCTGGCGCGGGTCTTCCCGCTCGAGCCCTTTGCCCGTTCCCTCGAGGCCGCGTTCGACCCCCGGGTCGCGGCTCCGGGGTTCCGGCCGCTCGACCTCGCGGTGATGGCCGCGTGGCTGGTAGTAGGTTTGGCACTGAGCCTGCGGTTCTTCCGCTGGGACATGGAAGGAGTGTGACCGGCAACCAGCGATGTTCGACCACCTCCTCGACGACGATCAACGCGGGTTCCGTGACGAAGTGCGCGAGCTCGTCAGCTGGGTGCCCCGCCAGATGGTGCTCGACATGGATGCCGATCGCATCCGCTTCCCGCGAGAGTTCCTGGCCGAAGCCGGCAGGAGGGGCCTTCTCGGATGTCGCTATCCCCGCCGCTTCGGTGGGCGCGAGCTCGACTGGGTGGCGACCTGCGCCGCGCTCGAGGAGGTCGGGCGGCTCGGCTACATATTCGCCTGCGTGTTCGGCGTCGGCGCTGAGCTCGTGTGCGACGCGATCGTCCTGCACGGGACCGACGAGCAGTGCGAGCGCTTCGTGGTGCCACTGCTGCGGGGGGATGTATGCGCTGCGGAGTGCCTGACGGAGCCCCGAGGGGGCTCGGACTTCTTCGGGGCGACGACGACGGCGGAGGACCGTGGCGACCACTTCGTGCTGAACGGCCAGAAACGCTTCATCGTGGGCGCCGAGGGAGCCGACTACTTCCTCGTCTATGCGAGGACCGCCCTCGACCGTGACGTCGACGCGCGCGATGCGCTCACGTGCTTCTTGGTGGAGCGCGGCCCGGGCGTGCGCGTCGAGTACCTGTACGGCCTGATGGGCTGCCGCGGGGGCGGCACCGGACGCCTCGCGTTCCACGACGTCGAGGTGCCTCGCGAGAACGTGCTGGGCGAGGTCGGCGGAGCGAAGGCGGTGTTCGACACAATGATGATCCCCGAGAGGCTCGGCACTGCGGCGATGACGATCGGCGCAGCGGCTCCAGCGCTCGACGTGGCCACCGGGTACACCACGCGTCGCAAGGCGTTCGGCAGGCCGATCAACGAGTTCGAGGGCGTGAGCTTCCAGGTAGCCGATGCTGCGATGCTTCTCGACGCCTCGCGGGCGATGGTTTATGCGACCGCGAGAGCGGTGGATGCCGGGCTCGGAGCGGGGGGCACCCGGCGGCTGGTGAGCGAGACGAAGAAGTTCGTGACCGAGAGCTGCCAGCAAGCGGCGCACAACGCCATGCAGGTCATGGGGGGTATCGGGTACACCAACGTGTTCCCCGTGGAAAGGATCGTACGCGACCTGCGCCTCGCCTCGATATGGACGGGCACGAGCGAGATCATGTCCGTGGTCGCAGCGCACGAGTGGTACCGGGAGCACCCCCGCCGGCAAGCTTCCCTCGCCCGCGACGCCGAAGCAGACGCCGCCGAGGCCGGCGCATCGGAGGCCGAGAAGGTCTACGAGTAGGCGGCGGCGCGCCGAGAGCGCGTTGCGCTGCCCTCTGAAGGCATGGCGGCAGGGACGGCCAGGCGGGCTCGGGAGCCACCGGTCGAGGCGGGACGTGCAACTGCGTCCGCCACGGCGTGCAGGTGAACCTCCACCCTGGCCATGATGTCGGAAACGAGACCTGCGAGCGTATGAGTGGCGCTCTCGGACGTCCAGCGCCGGGAGCCCTCTTCAGGGCTCATCGACTCGACGATGCGGGCGAAGCGCTCTGCTGCCTGCGTCATCTGCCGAGCAATGACTTCCAGGGGTATCCCGGGCTGGAGCTGCGGAGGAGAGGCAAGGCGCACCGCCGCCAGGAAGGGCAGGTCTCCGGCTCCGGCGTCGAGCGCGCGGCTGAGGCGGTTGCCGGCGGCGACCAGGAGCTGCTCTGCTGCGAGCAGGTGCTCGGCCGGCAACCAACGAGCGGCCGAGGCGACCCCGCTCAGGCGCTCGGACCCGGATCCGCTCAGGCGCTCGGGCGCGGGTCCGCTCGGGGGTCTCGACCCTTGCAGGCGTCCGGGCATAGCCAGGACAGCAGCTCCCCTTGGCTTCCCACCTGCCATGCGCGCCGCGGAGTTGTTGACCACGAGGTCCCATGTCTGCGACACGAGAAGTCGCAGGTACTGGGCGACTTCTGCCCCGGGCACGCTTTCGGCAAGGGGCGAACGATCCACAACGGGCTCCACCATCCCGCACCTCCTCCGGCTCCACCATCCGGCAACAGCAACGGCAGCGGCACCTGCACCTGCAACGGCAACGGCAACGGCAACGGCAACGGCAACGGCAACGGCAACGGCAACGGCAACGGCAACGGCAACGGCAACGGCAACGGCAAGATTTCCTATTAGAACCCTCTCACGCGGAGCCGAGCCTTTCAACCGTGATTCCACGGTGCGCGAGCGGGAGCAAGCCCGGCAGTTCTTCCCGGCAGTGTTCCCCTGCGGGACTTTCGGCCCTGGTCTCTGGGGCCGCCCCTTCGTAGGCTGGCAAGCAGGACGGTAAGACAAGCAGACATATTGTGTCGCATTGGCTCATCCGGTCGGCCGGCTTTCGGCGGCGACCGGTGGGTCGGGCAGCGGCAGCACCGGTTAGCCACGAAGCGGAGGGTCTGTGCGCGACGAGCGATTCGACGTAGTAATCGTCGGCGGGGGCCACAACGGGACCACGATTGCGGCCTACCTGGCCAAGTGCGGCCTCAGCACCTGCATCCTCGAGGCGCGTCCCGAGTGCGGCGGCGGGCAGGAGAACACCGAGGTGCGCCCAGGGTTCCGGATCGACCCTCACGCGACGTACCTCTATGGCGGGGCCGCGCCGGGGTTCGATCAGCTCGAGCTCTGGAAGTACGGCATGCGGATGGTCTACTACCCGTCCATGGCGGGCATTGCCACGCTCGACGGCCAGGCGGCGAACCTGGGGTCGCGCTGGCGACCCGACATCGGCGAGGAGAGCATAGGGCGCGTCTCTCCTGGTGACCTCGCAGGGCCGGGGCGTATCTTCGACCAGCTCGGGGAAGCCGCTACCCGGGAGCTTCTCCGAGCGCTGTTCTGGACCCCGCCGTACCCCGAGGGAACGGAGGTCGACCCGGTCGACATGCCCTGGTGGCAGGTCTTCCGCAAGCACCTTCCCAACCTCTGGAGCGAGGAGCTCGTGTCGATGAGCTACCTCGACTTCCTCGACAACTTCGTCCAATGGGAGCCCCTCAAGGTTCTCGACGCTTTCGCCGCTTGGTACTGCGGCGCCCATCCTGCGTGGGACGGCATGCTCATGCAGTCGATCGGCGGCATGCTCCTTCTCACCTACGCGTCCGGTGCTCCGCGCGGGGGGATGCACACCTATGCCCATGCGATCATCCGCTGCGCCCTGGCACATGGCGCCCGCATACTCACGAACGCGCCCGTCGGGGAGATCATCGTGCGCGACGGCCGGGCAGTCGGCGTTCGTCTGGCGGAGGACGCGGCATTCGGGGAGAAGACGATCTGGGCGGACAAGGCGGTCATCTCCGGCGTCGACGTGCAGCAGACCTTTCTCCGCCTGATCGGGCGGAGCCACCTCGACCCCTCTTTCGTCCAGCGGGTGTCCGACATATCGCTGAAGGGAGGCAGCCTCTTCGTGATGTCGGTCATCTGCCGGGAGCTCCCGCGCTACCACGGCCGGGAAGACGCCTTCCCCGAGGAGATATACCCCTCGTGCGTGGTAGCTCCGGCGGACTCCCTCGAATGGTTCCGGGACCAGACCCGTGAGGCGTACTCCCACAGGCGCCCGCCGAAGATGGCTCCGGAGCAGCTGACGATGATGATCTGCACCCACGACCCCTACGACTCGACGCGCTGCCCGGACGGCTATCACGTGCTGTCGCCGATCTACCTGGAGATGCCGCCGCCGGAGTACGACGTCACCGGGCCCGAGGGGGTGAACCGCCAGAAGAGCGAGATAACCTCCGGCGCGCTCGCTCTCCTCGAGCGTCTGGCCCCGAACATGACCGGCGCGAACATCGTCGACGTGTTCGTGAACACTCCGCAGGACTCGGAGTTCCGCAATGCCGGGATGGTGGGGGGCAACTGGTACGGGGTGCGCCACTCCGAAGACCAGTGGTTCGCCAATCGCCCGATTCCCGAGCTCGGGAGGTACCGGACCCCGATCGAGGGTCTCTACCTGTGCAACCAGACCTCGCATCCCGGAGGGCTGTGCCTGATGGCGGTCCCCTACAACCTGATGCACGTTTTGATCGAGGACGGCATAGCCGAGCCTGGCGGATGGTGGTATCCGTCGCCTTACTACGTGCCCGGCGGCGGCCCCGCGAGAGTAGAGGCCGTATGACCCGGGCCGAGCACGGCGTCCGCCCGACCGAGCACATTCTCGAAGAGCTCCCCGAGCGGTCGAGCTTCGACGTGGTCGTCGTCGGGGCCGGGCCGAACGGGCTGATAACCGCCGCCTACCTGGCGAGGGCGGGACTGCGCGTCGCGGTGGTGGAGCGCCGACAGGAGATCGGCGGCGGCCTCAGCACCGAGGAGACCTTGTTCCCCGGCCACTACACCAACCCGCACGCCTTCTACCACATGATGACCGACTACATGCCCGTCCTCTCCGACTTCGACCTGCCGGCTCATGGCTTGTTCTTCGTGAAGCCGAACGCGCAGACCGCTGCGGTGTTCGCCGACGGCACGAGCCTCATGCTGTGCAACCACATCGAGGACACGAAGGACTCCATCGCCAAGGTGTCCTCCAGGGATGCCACCACCATGGGGAAGGTCATGCGAACCTGGCGGAGGATCGTCGAGGAGATCATCGCCCCAGGCACCTACCTGCCTGCGCTCTCCCCGATCGACATGACCGAGGCGCTGGATCGGACCGAGACCGGGCGCGAGGTTCTCCGGCTCGCCGAGATGTCTCCGGTGGAGATCGTTGACGAGCTGTTCACCGACGATCGGGTACGGGCGCTCGTCCTCTACGTGGCCTGCATGTGGGGTCTCGACCCGACGGAGACGGGCCTCGGGTTCATGGTGCCGCTCATGGTCGACCGGGCAATGAGCAAGGCTCAGTGCTACGGGGGCTCCCACAAGCTGGCCGGGGCGTTGTCACGCGAGATCCACCGCCACGGCGGTCTGGTGATCGACAACGCTGAGGTCACCCGCATCCTGGTCGACGGCGGTCGTGCCAGTGGGGTCGAGTGCTTCGACGGCAGGGTCCTCGAGGCCAAGGCTGTCGTCTCGAGCCTCGCTCCCCCCCTGACCTTCGGTCGCCTGATCGACCCGCCGGAAGTCCCGGCGGACCTGCGCGAGGCAGCGGATCTCTGGGAGTGGGACAAGTGGTCCTTTTTCACGCTCTCGCTCGTGAGCAAGGAAGCCCCGCGATATCGCTGTGACGACCCCTGGGTGGACGACGCCCTCATGGTGCTGGTCGGGTTCGATTCGAGCGAGAGCGTCCTCGACCACTTTGCCGAGCTGTCCGCCGGGAGTATCGGGGCGCACCTCGGCGGCCACGCCAGCATCGAGACCCGCTACGACCCGACGCTGTCCAGGGTCCCAGGGCACCACGTGAGCTTCCTGCAGGTTCATGCCCCCTATGACGTGCGCGACGGCTGGGAGGTCAGGGCGGAGGAGATCGGCGGGCAGCTCATGTCGCTGTGGGCGGAGAGTTGCCACAACCTCGGGAAGGCCAATGTGGTCATGCGCGCCGTCGAGACGCCGGTCGACATCGAGCGGCGCCTGGCTTCCATGGTGCGCGGCTCCATCAAGCACGGCGACTACAACCCCCTGCAGATGGGATCCTTCCGGCCGCACGACTCCTGCGCTGCCGGCAGGTCGCCAATCGAAGGGCTCTACCTCTGCGGAGCATCGTCCTATCCCGGCGGCCTGGTGATCGGCGGCCCCGGGTACATCGCCGCCGCGTCGATCGCGGAGGACCTTGGCGCGCGCAGGTGGTGGGCTCCCCCGGCATTCGTGCGGCGGTACGCGGAGAGCTACCTGCCATGACATCGGGCGCAGGGGAGGGCACGGCGGCGGGGAGCTACGACGCGATCGTGATCGGGGCGGGCCACAACGGGCTCTGCCTGGCCGCCTACCTGAGGCGTGCCGGGCTCACGACGCTCGTCGTCGAGCGCCGTCACGAGGAAGGCGGCGGGGTGAACACCGAGGAGCCCGTGCTCCCGGGCTTCCGCCACAACATGCACGCTCAGTACATGGAGTTCTTCGACGTGATGCCGATGGTCGCCGACTTCGGGCTCGAGGACATCGGTCTTCGCACCGTGATGCCGGAGGCCCAGGCCGGCATTGCCTTCGCAGACGGCCGCCCGCCGATAGTCATTCACCGGCCCGAGCTGATCGAGCGCACCAAGGCGAGCATTGCCCGCTACTCCAAGGCAGACGCCGAGCTCTACGTGGCGCTGAAGGAGCGTGCGGCGGGCATGGAGCAGATCGTCGCGGCGAGCCTTTACACGCCCCCCGCGCCGACTGCGCTGCAAGCCCAGGAGGTCATGATCGAGGCG
Organism: Actinomycetes bacterium; assembly: GCA_021801525.1. GTDB lineage: Bacteria > Actinomycetota > Acidimicrobiia > Acidimicrobiales > JAJYXR01 > JAJYXW01. The sequence continues at coordinate 21,067 of JAJYXW010000117.1, read as the reverse complement.
GCTTTCGGCGACCTCGGGATACCGGGCTATTTCGCATCGAAGAGCGCACGCGCGATCATCGACGAGCTCTTCGAGACGCCCGAGCTGCGGGCTCTTCTCTATCGCGCCACAGTCGAGTGGGGAGCGCCGCTCGAGGAGTCGGGTATCGGCGGGATGTTCCTCACGTTCGTCATGTGGACCCTCGGTAACTGGAAGCTCTGCCTGGGCGGCACCCACACGCTCGCGAAGGCGATGACCCAGGCGTGCTACCGCGAGGGTGTAGACCTCCTCGAGAGCTCGTCGGTGGAGCGGATCCTCGTCGAAGGAGGCCGAGCTGCGGGCGTCCGCATCCGGGGAGGGAAGGAGATACGCGCCGAGCGCCTGGTAGCGTCGAACGCCGACCTGCGCCAGACCCTGCTCGAGCTGGCCGGCCCCGAGAACTTGAGCGAGCTGTGGGTGAGGAGGGCCAAGGCCTACCGCTACGGGCCGAGCCACGTGCTCGGCACCCCGGTCTTCTGCCTGCACGAGCCCCCCGCCTACCGCTCGGCGCGCTTCGATCCCGACATCGACCGCTGCTTCTACACCGTCGTCGGCTTCGAGAGCGATTCCGAGGTGCTGCGCTACATACGCGACGCCTACGGAGGTCGCCTCCCCGAGCCGGGCGCCGGCACCTGGGTCAACAGCCTGTGGGACCCCTCCCAGGCTCCCGCCGGGTCCCACGCGGCGACCGGCTGGTATTTCTTCCCCCCTGCCAGCGCACTCAGCCCTCAGGAGTGGAGCGAGGTCCGTGCCACCTACAACGAGCGATTCCTGGCCCGGTGGCGAGCCTCGGCGCCGAACATGACGTCGGGCAACGTCATGGCGCACCGGCTGTACACGCCCGACCAGATGGAGCGTAAGAACCTCATGCGCGAAGGAGACTTCTCCAACGGCGAGTTCGCCCTCGACCAGCTGGGCGCCAACCGGCCTTTCCCCGAGGCCTCAAGCTACAGGACCGAGATCGAAGGGCTCTATCTCTGCGGCCCCTCCGCCTATCCGGGCGGTGGCGTCCACGCTGCGTGCGGGTACAACGCGTTCAAGGCGATTGCAGAGGATCTCGGGCTTGCCTCCCCGCTCGTTCCCGAGCGGGGCTACTGAGACCGGCTGCCCGGAGACGCCATGAGAGCTGGGAAGGGAGGTTCAGATGCCTGACGTCTACACGGATGAATGGTACGACGCCGTGCGGGATGCGATGAACGCGAGCGCGGCCAAGCTGGCGGACTTGCCGGAAGGGGCCTTTGTCGTCGCGATCGAGATCTTCGCCGATGGGTGCTCGCCTTACGTGGAAGAGGGGCGGGAGCGCCGATTTCTCGCCAGGATCGAAGGCGGCAGGTGCGCGTGGTACCGCGAGCTCGACTCGGCCGAGGACGAGCGTGCCGAGGCGGGCGGCCGCGTCGACTACCGCTTCCGCGGCCCTGCATCCTCCTTCGACGAGCTTGCTGCCGGCCTCGCCGATCCGATTGACGCTGCACTGCGCGGAACGATCAAGGTGCGAGGGGACATCCGCTTCTTGCTGCGCCACGCCGACCACGTGAAGGCCTTGCTCGACGCCTATACGAGCAGCGTTGCCACCACCTGGCCCGAGGGCAGGCCACCTTATGGGGGGGCGAGGGAGGGGGGGGCGAGGGCATCCGAGGAGGCGGCCGCTCCGGAGGCAACCGCAGGTGCGTGACGCCTACGACGTGATCGTGATCGGCGCCGGCCACAACGGCCTCACGCTCGCTGCCTACCTGGCACGCTCTGGCCTCGACGTCGTGGTGCTCGAGGCGCGTCACGAGGAGGGCGGCGGGCTCTGCACGGAAGAGCTCACCCAGCCCGGGTTCTTGCACAACGTGCATGCCAACTACCACACTTTCGTGGACATGGCGCCCCCGCTCGTGGACCTCGAGGTCGAGTCCCACGGGGTCACCTACGTGCGCCCCGAGGTGCAGATGGCCTCCGTGTTCGACGACGGGACCGCGCTCACCGTGCACACCGACCTGGACCGGACCTGCGAGTCCATAGCCCGTTTCTCCGAGGAGGACGCGGAGACCTTCCGCGCCCTCTACAGCGAGGCCCACGGGTTCGTCGACTTGCTGCTCGGCACGCTCATGTACCAGCCGCCGATGTCGCTGAAGGAGCTCACCAAGGCCCTCTCTGCCTTCGGGGTGGAAGGGCGATCGAAGTTCCTGTCGGTGAAGCTGAGGCGCGAGACGATCGACACCTTCCTCGACCAGCACTTCACCCACCCGAAGGTGAAGGCGCACCTTGCCTTCCACGGGGCGGTGTGCGGGTACGCGAACGACGTCCCGGGTCTCGCGATGAGCTACCCGCTCCTCGTCGGGAAGATCGACAACTGGAACCTGTGCGTGGGCGGGTCGCATCGCCTGGCCCACGCGCTCTGGCGGGATCTCGCCCAGCACGGCGGCGTGATGATCTCCGACGCGGAGGTGGCCTCCATCGCGGTCGAGGACGGGCGCGCTATCGGCGTCGTCCTCGCTGACGGGACCGAGCTCAGCGCGCGCCGGCTCGTGGCGTCCAGCGTGGACGTGGAGCAGACCTTCCTCCGGATGCTCCCGCCCGGCGCTGTTCCGGCCGAGATGCTCGAGCGCATTGCCGGGGGCGCCATAGCGCACCAGCCATGGTCCTTGTTCTCCGTCCACCTGGCGATGTCGGAGACCCCCCGCTACGAGGCAGCGGCGTTCGACCCGGACGTGGACCGGGCATGGGTGGTAAACCTCGGGTACTCCTCCACCGAGGAGCTCGACGCCGACTGGCGTGAGGTGCGCGCGGGGAGGATCCCGGATGTGCTCCGCCCGAACGCAGCCGTGAACTCGCTCTACGATCCGACCGACGCGCCGGAAGGATGCGCGACAGGCCTCCTGCGCCAGTTCGCCCCTTATTCCCTGGCCGGAGGTGGCCCTGCGGCCTGGGACGACCTCGGGCGATGGGTTGGGCAACGTTGCATAGACGCCTGGCGCCGCTTCGCCCCCAACCTCACGGACGAGGCCATAATCGACTGGGCGCCCTACAGCCCGGCCGACATCCCGAGGAAGCTCCGCAACATGGTCCAGGGGGACTGGATGATGGGGGAGATCTCCCTCGCCAACATGCTCGACCGCCGGCCCATGCCGGAGCTCGCGCAGTACCGGACGCCCGTGCAGGGCCTTTACATGGCCGGCTCCACCCAGCACCCGCACGGGTTCGTCACCTTCGCCCCGGCTTACAACGCGCTGAGCGTCATCGCAGAGGACCTGGGCCTGGACAAGTGGTGGTACGACGTGTGAGACGCGGGCGGCCCCCTGCGCCACCGCCTGCCGTCGTCGTCGACGAAGGGGGCGAGGCGTCGGGAATGGCGGCGATGGTGGGCGATCTCATCGAGGCGAACGTCTCGGGATCCCCGACTCGCCGCCGCGTGGCCGGACTAGAGCTCGGGAGCGTGGTGCTCCGCTCGTCTGAGCGCGACCTTGCCGTTACCGTCTCGTTCCGAGGCCGAGAGGTGAGGGTCACCGGGACGCCCGAGCCGGGTGCCCCGGCGCTGTCAGGCGCCTGGGACGACATGGCACGGGTCGTGAGCGGCAGGCGCTCGCCGGTGGCGGCGCTGTTGCACCGGGAGCTGCGCGCCTTTCCTAGGCGGCCTCTGCGCCCGTTGCTCGCGGCTGCCTACGTGTTGAAGGTTCCGCGATCGGTCTACCGGGAAGGGGGCACGCGATGAGTGCCAGCGCGCCACAGGCGGGTTTACGGGAGCAGCCGGCAGGGCAGGGCGCGCCGGCAGGGCAGGACGCGCCGGCAGGGCAGGGCGCGCCGGCAGGGCAGGGCGCGCCGGGGGATGCCTACCGGAGGCGATGGACGTGGGAACGGGTCACGTGGTCGTCCCACTGCGGCAACTGCATCGCCAACTGCGCATATCAGCTCTACGCGAGGGACGGCGCCGCGGTGGCCGAGGAGCAGTCGGGTGGGCTGCCGGGATTCGAGGGCGTCCCCGACATGAACCCGCTCGGATGCCAAAAAGGAGCCGCGTGGCAGGTGCAGCTCGCCGAGGGCGACCGGATCCTCCGGCCCCTGCGGAGGGTGGGAGAGCGGGGGTCGGGTCACTTCGAGCCGATCGGTTGGGACGAAGCCTTCGATGCCATCTCCGGCGCGATCGTGGACGCGATCGAGGCGGGTGGCCCCGAGGCCGTCTTGTTCGAGGGCGGCGCCGAAGGCGGAGTCCTCGCCTCGATGGCAAGGTCCCGCCTTGCGCGGGCCATGGGTGCCGTCAACCTGGACGGCAACGCGACCGTGAGCGACGTGCACCTCGGGCACTGGATGACCTTCGGCAACCTGCTCGGCGGTTCCGGAGCCGACGACACGTTCCGCTCCGACGTCGTCATCGTCTGGAACGGGAACCCTGCGTTCACCAGAATCCCCTACTTCCACTACCTGCCCGAGGCGCGTTACCGGGGGGCGACGGTCGTGCTGATCGCCCCGGACTACAGCCCTTCTGCCGTCCATGCCGACCTGTTCGTGCCGGTGCGTCCAGGTACCGACGCAGCTCTCGCCCTGTCGGTGTGCCAGGTCATCGTCTCCGAGGGGCTCGCGGACCTCGACTTCGTGCGCTCGCAGACCGATATGGCGTTGCTCGTGCGCTCCGACACGGGGCGCTTCCTTCGCGAGAGCGACGTGCGATCAGGAGGGCGCGAGGACGGCTTCTTCCTGTGGGACGAGGCGAGCGGGCTGGCCGACGCGCCCCGTGACTCGCTGCAGCTGGGGAACCGCGTGCCGGCGCTCAGCGGCGCGTGGAGCGTACAGCTCGCGGACGGCAGCACTACGGAGGTGACCACCGTCTTCGCCTTGATGGAGACCCGCCTGGCCGGCTACGAGCCCGAGGTGGCGTCCGAGATATGCGGCGTCGCCCCGCAGACGATCAGGCGGCTCGCCCGCATGGTGACGTCCGGGAGGACGAAGCTCTACAACGGTCTCGGGAGCTGCAAGCATTACCACGGCGACCTCATGGAGCGCTCCATGGACCTGCTGCTCGCTCTGAGCGGCAACTGGGGGAAGCCAGGCACCGGGTTCGACACCTACATAATCGCCCTGATGGAGGGCGAGGTCCTCGCGATGTTCAAGCAGCGCGCCGGCGCGCAGGCAAGCGAGGAGGCGATGGACGCGCTGGACTCGGTCATTGCGATGCTGCAGGCCGCGGACCCCGCGATGACCGAGGGGAAGGCCTTCCTCGAGCTCATGCGCGCGAGTGCCACGATGACCGGCAGCACGCCGCCGGCGTTCTTCTATTACCACCACTGCGGGTTCGCCGAGCTCTGGGAGAGGCCCGGCTACGGCGACAGCCCGCGCTCGGTGGGGGAGTACATCGCCGAGGCGGAGTCCGAAGGGTGGTGGTCGGGGCTCGTGAGGCCGGCTCAGGGCAAGCCGCCGCGCGTGCTACTGCAGGCGGGCACGAACGTACTGCGGCGCACCAGGGGCGGCCAGCGCATGCTGCTGGCAAACCTCTGGCCTCACTTGGACATGGTCGTCACGATCGACTGGCGGATGAGCACTTCCGGCCTGTGGTCCGACATCATCTTGCCGGTCGCATGTGAAGGGGAGCGCGTGGAGATCCACGCAGCCAACTCGCACAGCTTCGAGCGGATGCTGTCGGACAAGGCGTTCGAGCCTGCTGGGGAGTCGATGGCGGAGTGGGAGCTCTTCGCTGCGCTCGGGCGCGCCATAGCGGCGCGAGCGGGCGCGCTCGGGATCGACTCCTTCTCCGGTCCTGGGGGGACGTCGCGTCCGTACGCGGACCTCGAGAGCGCGGTCACGAGCGCTACGACGGCCCGCTCGGACGAGGCGGCTCTCGACGAGGTGCTGCGTGACGGCGCGCTCTCGGGCAACCTGCCGGCCGGCAGCTCGCTCGACCGCCTACGCGAGACCGGGTGGGTACGCCCAGCGCACCTTCCGAGGGCCATGGCAAGCGTGTGCGGCTCGGACTTGCCGGCGGACAGCCCGTTCGTGGCCTACCGCAGCCATGTGGAGGCGGGGGTGCCCTTCGAGACGCTGACGGGACGCGCGCAGTTCTACATCGACCACCCCTGGTTCCTGGAAGCAGGCGAGGAGCTCCCGTGCCACAAGGAGCCCCCGGCGATGGGCGGAGACCATCCGCTGCGCCTCACCGGCGGCCACCCGCGCTGGTCCATTCATGCGACCAACACCACTAGCAGGCTCATGCTGGAGACAACCCGCGGGCATCCCGTCGTGCACGTCAACCCCTCCGATGCGGAAGCTCGAGGCGTGGTGGACGAGGACCTGGTGGAAGTCTTCAACGACGTGGGCGCGCTGCGTGTCGCCGCCAAGATCAGCCCTGCGGTGCGGCCTGGCCAGCTCGTGCTGTACGCCTCGTGGGAGCAGTACCTCTTCGCCGGCTGGAAGGACGTCACGTGGGTGGAGCCCGGCGTGGTGAAGTGGCTCCACTTCGCAGGAGGATATGGCCACCTCGGGTACTCCCCCATGCAATGGCAGCCCCAGCAGGCCGACCGGGTCTACCGTGTCGACCTCAGATTGGCAGCGCGCTGAGCCCCAGGGCGCGCGCAACAGGGCGCGGGCAACAGGCCCTATGCCTGGTCGTCGAGCAGGTACAGCATGCCGTTCGGGTCCGAAGCGGCCAGCACGCCAGTGACGAACCGCCTGCCTGTGAAGTGCCCGCCTGTGGAGTGCCCGCCTGTGGAGTGCTGGCCTGCGGAGCGCAGGGCTGCGCCGTCAGCCGCGTAGCCGAGCATGAGCGACGGCGACCACGCGGTGACCATGGCGTGGTCGACCAGCTCCCAGAGAGTGGTTATCGGCTCAGCGGTGTCGGGTTCGGCGGGGACGACGTGCATGTTCGGGAGTGGGATGCCGATCGACTCGTCCAGGTACCAGCTCGGGTGCGACGCGAGCAGGGGACCGGTCTCCGCCGTGCCGAAGACCGTGAGAGCAGTGCCGAGCGAAGAGGTGACTGCCCGCCGTTGGTCGGGATCGAAGGGGCCGTCCACGCTGAGCAGGGCTGCCCGGACGGGGGGCTCCTCCGAGCGGCGGCGCTTCGCGCCGCCAGCCCATGTAGCGACCGCGTCGTCGAAGGATCCGAACAGCCAGGTCGGCTTCTCGGCGGAGAGCGCCTCGCGGGAAGCTTCGCCGGGAGAGGAGAGCACGAGCGTGTTACCCCCGAGGAGGGCGGTGCCGAGCGCCGACAGGCCCTCCCATGTGCACGGGGAGAAGGTCGAGAGCCACGTGCCGCCTCTTCGGATCCCCGTCCCGAGGAACCCCTGGAGCGCGATGGCGCTTGCCAGGAGGGAGCGCTGCGAGTGCCAGGCGAGGCCGAAGCGGCCGGCCAGGCAGGCGGCCGGTTCGCGGATCGATCCCGGGCCGGCTCCCGCCCCGTTCGCGGCCCGAGCGCGCACAGTGCCCGGCTCGCCGAGCCCTGCAGGGGCGACGGGCTCGCCCAATCTCTCCGGCTCCCCGGCGGCGGCCTCCCTGAGTAGGACCTGGCGACCGGATGCAAGGGCGCCGAGCACGAGCACCACCCCTTGCACCGTGGGGCCCGCGTAGAGCGTGGCGGCACTGCCCAGCTCGACCTGGCGTGCCACTTCTGCGCTCGCCGCACGCACTTCGGAGGCGAGCTCGGCCGCGGACATACGCGTCGTGCCCGACACCAGGATCGGCCGGTCGCCCTCCTCGTGCGCCCAACGTTCCACGAGGAGCTCGTCGAGCGAGTACGGCGGTATGCCGAGTACCCGCGGCACCCCTTCGGGCCAGTACCACGAAGGCGTCGTTGCGATCGTCTTGGGCATCTAGCGGCCCGTCCCACAAATTAGAGGCTCGGCGGCCAACGTCACGGCATTTGCGAGACGGACCACTAGCGCACCCCTCCCGTGATGAGCGGCGTGGATGGTGCAGGCCAAGCCACCAGAGCCGTCGCGAGCAGTGCGATGCAGAGCTCCACCCGCAGCATGGCGTTCATCAGCCTCATCGCTCGGAGCCTGCGAGCGCGTGCCGCCGCGCGCTCCTCGGAGCTCGCTCCAGCGCGCGAGCGCAGGTGAGACAGGGGGTGGACGAGCGCTCCCATGGCGAGCACGAGTGACGCCAATGCTGCCCACGATGCCCCTGCCAGCACCACCTGCCAAGGCGCCACGGAGACCGGGGCATTGCCGGCAAGGCGGGCGGCGATCCACGATGCCCCTGCCACCCCGAGGGCGAAGAGCGCCACCCAGCGGTAGCGCCGCCCCATGCGCTGGCATAGGACGCCGGTCTGGCCCGGAGGCAGGTCGCGCTGCAGCGGGCGCCACACGAGCTCCATCACCAGAGCGCCGCCAAGATACGCAGCCCACCCGATCGTCGTGAGGAAACCGGCCGCGACGCGCATCACACCAACCCGTGGCCGTAGGCCATGGACGCGCCGAGCAGCACGATGAAGAGCGCGACGACGAGGTCCGCCCGGGTGATGTACGACACCCATCTCGCTGCAGCCTGCATCGTCTGTAGGTGCTCCGCCGTGCCGGCGCTCCCCGAGCGGGCGCTCGCGCGCCGGACCAGGCGAGGCCGCAGCACGAAGGTGATGACGGCGCCGTTCACCACCAGCACCACCCACAGGAGCATCATCGTGAGGAGTGTCTGGCCGTAGGTGGTCGTGAACAGCCTGGTGCCCGACAGCGTGTGCTCGTCTCCGAGGGAGAAGAACAGGAGCATCCCGCTCACCGGGAACAGGGCGAGAGCGGACCACACCAGTACGAGGAACCTGTCCGCGGCGCGCTGGCCGATCACCTGTGCCTGGGCGGGCGGGACGAATCGCTGCGCAGGTCCTACTACGAGCTCCATGGCGATCGACCCTCCGACGTAGACAGCCACTGCCAGCAAGTGGAGATACGAGGCCAGGACACTTACCCAGGTGGACGTCATGGTTGTGGCCCCGCCCCGTCGGTAGTCGCCTGCCGGCCAGGGTCGTCCAAGCCGGGGTGCCAGGTGGGGAAGTGATCGAGCACTGCCGGCGTGAGGGCGTAGGGCTCGCCGCCGCCGCCGCCACCACCGCCGCCACTACCACCGGCGCTGTTGTTGTCACTGCTGCCGTAGTACTTCCGGTAGAACGACGTGTCGACGTGGTGTACCTGCACGGAGAGCTTTGCTCGCACCGGGTTGATGTAGGCGGGGCAGCAGCCGTGCTTGGCGACGATGTACTCGACGGTAGCGATGGCGGCTTCCTCGGCCCAGTCCGCAACGTAGGTTCTCGGGTGCCGGAGGATCTCCTCGAGCACCTCGGGGCGGTGAGGTCCTCCGCTGCGCGCCGACCAGTTGTCTTCGCGCGCCAGGTGGGCCCCGGCTTCGTAGCGCCGCTCGCGAACGTGGCGCACGGCCGACGCCGCATCCGGGAAGCGGGGCGAGGGCACGACCACGGCGTCCTTCACGCCCGGCAGCCCGAGGCAGGTGGCGGTGGTCGAGGGGTTGGTGGCCTTGTCACGCTCCAAAAAGGCGAAGCCGAGTCCCTTAGCGATGTCGGGGTAGGCCCCGAGCAGCAGGTCGTCTGCGTAGGACCCCATCGTCCACGCGCCGAGCCCCAGGTCCTCGCAGGCGAGCCTTATGTTTTGCACCACGCATCCCACCTGTCCGGCATGGAGCATGAGGGCCAGCTCGTCGAACGCGGGGATCGGGAACCCCACTTCGAGGAAGCCCGGGCGAATCCACTGCTCGCACCCGGCAGGGTCGCCGGTCTCGGGGTCCATCAGGTAGAACCCGGACCATTCGTAGGAGACGAGGAGCTGGTTGAACCACTCGAGCCCTACGTCGCCCACCGGGACTAGCCAGCTGCTGCCCGGCCGGTTGATGTTGTACTGGCCCGGTCCCATGGGGTTCACGTTCCGGGTGCCTTCAGGTCCGCAGTGCCATCCGACGTCCGGCCGGCGCTCCGAGACGCGCGTGCGGCCTTCCCGGTACCAGTCGAGCACCTTGGCGTAGTCGTCGGGCCCGCCGATCTCGACGGGGGCGGAGCGCTCGGTGGATGGCCGGTAGAGCCACACGCCGTCGTCGTTCACCACGAACAGGTCCACGGCGAGGTCGCCCGACGAGGAGGGGACCGTGCGCCCCGCCCACGAGAGGCTCCCCGAGAGCGCTCCGTTGACAGGGATGTCCGCCAGCGCGATGCCGTTAGGTCCGAGCGCCGCCCAGCAGAGCAGCGCCTCCTCCACCTCCGAGAGGGCGACAGGAGGGGCCTCCGAGACGTGCCCGAGCGGTCCCTGGTCCTGGGTGGCCACCTTGCCCGTCGACCAATCCTGGACTTCTTCGTCCCCACTCTCGGAGCGGTATCCGAGGCCCATTCGGCGGGTTCGGAGCGTGGATAGGAGCTGGAACACCGAGCGTTGCGATTCGAAGGCTCGCGCTAGCTGAGCCGTCTCCTCGGTGGTTGCCCGCAGCGCGGCCGCCGGCCCGCGCACCTGATTGCCGGGGGTGACCTCGGTGCTCTGCCTGTGCCCGAACCTCATGCGCGCGCACCTCCGGTGCCTGCCGGGAGCGCTTCTCGGCGCTCGACGTCCACGAACACGGCGCGATCCGCGGGCACCGGTTGCCAGCCGAATGGCAGGTAGCGCAGATGACCGTACCTTCCGACCAGATGAAGCCACTTCACCATGCCGGGCTCCACCTCGTTGGCTCCCTCCCATCCGGGGAACATATGGGGCTCGAAGCCGTTGTAGACGACGAGCTGGCCGGGTCGCACCCGCGCGGTGACCCGTGACATCGCCTCGAAGGCACCGTGGTCGTTCGTCACGCGCACCTCGTCGCCGTCACGGACTCCGAGGCGCTCGGCGTCGGGTTTGCTCATCACGACGAGCGGGCGGCCGCGATGCGTGCCGAGCAGGTGGCGGTTTCCCATGCTCACCGAGTGGACGGTCCAGCGGGAGTGGCCGCTCGTGAGGGCGAATGGCCGGTCGCCCCCCATATGCGGGGGCTCCTTGTGGCGAGGGAGGTGCTCGTCGGCCTCGATGAACCACGGATGGTCCACGTAGAACTGCGCCCGGCGCGTGAGCGTGGGGAACGGTAGACCCTTCTCCACGTGCCAGCGGAACGCGGTCATCACCTCCGAAGGGGACACCTCGCTCGCGAGCGACAGACCCGTGGCGAACATGCCGAGTCCCGTGAAGCGGATGTGGCCGTCGCGTCGCAGCGTCTCCACCGAGGTGCCGGGAGGGAGGGTCCCGGCTCCGGCTGAGTCGCGGACCCATTCGTCCAGCACCTCCTCCTCGGAGGTGAAAGCACCGCCGACGGTGAAATCCTCGGCAAGGCGGTCGAGGTGCCGGGTTTGCCGGCGCGCGTCCGAGTACTCGCTGATCCCTCGCTCGGCTGCCTGCTCCGAGATCACCCGGGCCAGTGCCGAGAAGATCTGCCACTCGGTGCGCGACTCCCCGCTCGGGGGAGTCGCCGCGTCGGAGAAGCAGAGGCGCAGCGTGTGGGTGATCGGGTACTGCACGTTCACCCGCTCGTACTGCATGGCGGCCGGCAGGACCAAGTCCGCGTGGAGCGCGGTGGTGGACATGCGGAAGTCGACGACGACTACCTTGTCGAGCTTGGGCCAGAGGTCTGCGAGCAGCTTGGCCCGGCCGCCGCGAGCGCGGCGGAGCGGGTTGGTGCCGACACTGAAGAGCACCCGTGGGGGCGTAGAGGCGGACGGCCGCGCCAGGCCACCCCACCATCCCCGGCGGGTTGCTTCGGCGAGATAGGCGTCGAAGCTGCGCGCCATCGAGGGATCGGACCACTCGGAGCGGTTCCAGGTCTCGCGGTAACCGGCGTGGTGATAGTTGAAGAACACCGGCGGCGCTGACGTTCCCGAGCTTGCCGCCAGGGCGAGGAGCTGATTGCCGAGCATCTCGTCGGTGGCGTCGCGGTCGCGCTCGCGCATGGAGGCCATCGCCTGGTCGATGCCGTCGAGTACCCGCGCGCTCTCCTCGGCGCCCCTCTTCGTCTTCATGGAGAAGAGCAGGTAGCCGTCCAAGCCGGCCAGTGCGAGTCCCTGAATCCCCGTGCCTGGCTTGCCCCAGTTGCCGCTGAGCGCGAGCAGCAGGCACATCGAGCGTTCCATCAAGTCGCCGTGGTAGTACTTGGGCGCGTTGAAGCCTTCGAGGACCTTGCACCGCCGGCTCGCCACCATGCGGGCCAGCCTGCGTATCGTGGAGGGCGCCACTCCGCAGGTTTCCGCTGCCGCTTCGGGCTCGTAGCCGGCCAGGCGGGCTTCCAACAGGGCGAAGACCGTGGTCACTTCGGTGGTGCCGGCGTCTGCCAGCTCCACGGTCCATGTCCCGCGCATGGCCGGCGAGCAGCTGCCCAGGTGCAGCGTGGCGCGGGGAGCCCCCGTCAGCCCGGCGGCTTCGTCCCAGAGGAAGAACCCGTCCTCCGCTCCGCCGCGGCGCACGTCGCGCTCGCGGAGGAACTTGCCGGTGTCGGTTCGCACGAGCAGCGGCAGGTCGGTTTGCGAGCGTACGAAGTCCAGGTCTACGAGCTCTTCGGAGATGATGACCTGGCACATCGAGAGAGCGAGAGCGGCGTCGGTGCCGGGCCGGACCGGAACGAACAAGTCGGCACTCACCGACGACGCGTTGTAGTCGGGAGCAATTGCCACCACCGTTGCCCCCCGGTAGCGGGCCTCGGAGATGAAGTGATGGTAGGGGATCGAGGTGTACGCGGGGTTGGAGTGCCAAAGGAGCAGGAGGTCGGAGGAGAAGGTGTCGTCCACCGTGCTAGCGCACGAGAACTTGCCGAAGGTGATGTGCTGGCCGGTCGGGAAATCGTTCACCAGTCCGTTCGCATCGAGGGTGACCGCTCCGAGCAGGGCGGCAAGGCGGAGGAAGGGTGCCTGGGCGAGCAGCCCGCCCTCCACACTCTCCTCGAAGACCACCGACTCGGGCCCGTCCTCGTCGATCGCGTCGAGCACCGCCCGTGCGATCTCGGCTAGGGCTTCTTCCCAGGTGATGCGCTCGAAGTGGCCTTCGCCTCGCTCGCCCACCCTGCGCAAGGGGTGGAGCACCCTGTCCTCGCTCTTCAGCTGCAGGCTCCAGGCGCCTCCCTTCTGGCAGCCGAGGGGGTTCATATCGGGGACTCCTTCGGCCACGGGGTCGACCGTTCCACCCTGCTCCTCGAATGCCACCTCCCCGTCGCGCGAGAAGACGCGGTACGGGCAGGTTGCCAGGCAGTTCAGGCAGTGGGTGCCCCAGGTCACCCGGTCCCAGCACCAGCGCCCGCGATATGCGTCTGCCGTGGGCGCGCCTTGTATGGGCGCGTCACCATGCGGGGGCGCATCATGCGGGGCCGGCGCCCGCTCCGCTTGTGGTTCGGTGGTCATGGGACCGGCCGGAGCCTCATGGTGCGAGCAGGCTGGCGACGTAGGCGTGGTCAGCGCGGATGAAGGCGTCGAGCCGCTCGATGCCCCAGGGGAAGGGAGCCTGTGGATCCCGCTCGGAGACCGATGCCACCAGGTTGGGCACCCATGGCCCGAGGTGGCGGTCCAGGAAGTCGCGTTGCGCTCTGCGGTACGAGGAGCGCAGCCGGTCCGAGGAAGTGGCAGCCTCGCGGAAGCACAGGTATTGCATGAAGTCGCACTCCGTGACGAGGTGATCGGGCGGGCGGGCAGCCTCCTCGCTCGCTGCGAGGCCGAAGTAGTCGTACTCGCGACGTACCTGGGCCAGGAGCGTATCCGGGTCGCTCGCGCTGCCCGCCTCCCGGAGCAGGCGATCGTGGTCACCTTGGTCGGAGAAGATCCGGGAGCGCTCGGCTGCGTAGCCTCCTTCGGGCACACCGGGCGAGAGGCCCGCAGGATCCGCGTCTATCGAGAACGGCAGGAGGGTGGCCGCTTTGGCAAGCTCCTCGGCCCATGTGCCGCCGGCTGCCTTGGCGTAGTGATCAGGATCAGCCGGGCCGAAGAACGACGCCAGAACCTGGTACACGGCGCTGCGCGCGGTGGTCTCGCTTTCCTCTACTTCCGTCGGTACGTCACCTGTGGAGGTGATCGCGAGCCCTGAGAGCGAATAGGTGAACATGGCTACCCCCTTTGCGGACTGCCTTCGGTCAGCTCCACGGCGACCTTCTCCGGGGTGCGATCGAGACTGGCAGGGTCCGTGGTGAACGGGCCGAACAGGTCAGGCCAGCGGTAGACGATCAGGGTGTCGAGGATCTCCGAGGTGCCCCCGGACCTCACGCGCTCGAGCTCCGAGCGCATTGTCGCCAGCGCTGAATGCACCTTCGGGCCGAAGAGCGACTCCAGGTACTCGGGGGGGATCCGTGGAGTCTCCTCGTCGATCGACATGTCCTCGTTCAGCCGGTACGGGGCCAGCGGCGGGACATAGAAGATGTTCGGACCCGTCCCGTACTCGGGGTGCAGCGGCAATGCCACACCCCATTCCTCCACGAGCTTGTGGATGGGCCCGTCGGTGTCGGACAGCATGCCGACGAAGGCAAGCCTGCCTGGGCACTGCCGGGCGCAGGTCGGAGCGACGCCTACCTCGAGCCGGGGAAAGCACAGGATGCAGTGCTGCGCCACGTTTCGCGCGTAGTTGAAGTAGATCTTCTTGTAAGGGCAGGCCTCCATGCAGAACCGGGCGCCCTGGCAGACTTCCTCGTCGCGCAGCACCGCGCCGTCCTCCGCGCGCTTGTACATCGCGCCCGACGGGCAGGCGGTGACGCATACCGGGTGCGTGCAGTGGTTGCATAGCCTGGGCAGATAGAAGTAATAGGCGTTCGGGTACTCGCCGCCGCCTTGGTCCTCGTCCCAGTTCATGCCCCAGCGGGTCGTGCCGTCACCGGTGTCGCGCGGCGCTAGGTGCACTGAGCGCCCCTTGCCTCCGTAGAACACCTCGTCGTAGTTGAACTCCCAGCCACCGCCGAACTCGGCGCGAGAAGGCTGGTGCCCTGGTGCAGGCGCGCCCTCGGTCCACCCGCCGCCCATCTGCTCCCACCCCTTCGGCGTGCCAAGGCCCGGCTGGGTGTTGACGCTCATCCACCACTGGTGCTCCTCGCCCACCTCGCGGGTCCAGAGCACCTTGCAGGCGACCGAGCAGGTCTGGCAGCCCATGCACTTGTTCAGGTCGAACACCATTGCGACCTGGCCCGGAGGGTGGGGCGCCTTCGCTCCGTCTCCGGAGGTGCCCGGGTCCAGTGGACTCGGCATTGCAGTATCAGTCATTGCATGTCCTCCGCTCTCTCAGCTCGAGCTCAGAGCGAGCCAGTCGGGGCTCACAGCGCCGATCCCTGCTCGCTCGTCGTTCGAGCCGTCCCACACGACTATGCCCATACGTCCGGACTTCGAAGCCGGCCCGAGGTCGCCCTGGACCACCACGTTCCACCGGCCTTGCTCGCATCTGGATGCCGCGGCCACGCTTCCCGGTCGTTCGCTGGTCTGGCCGCTGCCGGCCGTATCGCCGGCGGAGGCGCCCCGTGGCCGGAACGTACCTGGTCCGGTGGCTATCAGCTCCTTGGCCTGCGGGAGCGCCGCCTGGACTTCGAGGCGGTCGCGCCAAGCCCAGAGCGTCACCGGCTCCGCGTGGGTGCCGATCGTGATGGGTGGTGCGGTGCCGCCGGCAGCCGGGAAGAAGACGGCTGCCGCGTCCGCGAACTCGCCTGGGGGATCTCCAGAGCGTTCCCACTCGAGGCGTACGAGCAGGCTGTCTCCGGAGCGCACGGTCGCTACCCGCACCTCGCTCACCCTGCCGTAGGGCCGGCCTGCCCATGCGGCGCGTATGTAGGCATTGGGCTGCGCCTCCAACGGGACGGGGGCCAGCCGGACGGTTTCCACCGGCACGGTCGTCCATGCCGCGGCGGCCGGGTCCAGCATGTCTCCTGTGGCTTCGACGATGTCCACCTCGCTACCTCCCTGCATTCCTGGCCCCCTCGGTGGGCTCTGCACTCTCGGCCCCCGCGGTGGGCTCTGCACTCTCGGCCCCCGCGGTGAAGCGCTCGAACTCGCACGGCACACCGCGGTCCACGGGCACGGGCTGCCACTCGGCCAAGGAGTAGTTGATGTGCCCGTAGCCACCGGCGAAGGCGATCCACTTGACCATGCCTGCTTCGATCTCGTTGGCGCCCTGCCAGTCGCGGTACTGGTGACCGTCCCATCCGTTGTAGGAGATGACCTGGCCAGGCCGGACCCCAGGGGACACCTTCACGCGCGCTACGAACGAAGCTATGTCGTTGAACACCCGCACCAGGTCGTCGTCCTCCACGCCGCGCACACGCGCGTCCCGAGGCGACACCTCTACCGCCGGCTCCCCCCTGTGGGTCTGGAGGATCACCGGGTTGGCCTGGTTCATGGCATGGATGCTCCAGCGGTTGTGGCCGGAGGTCATGCTGAGCGGCTGCTTGCCCCCCGAGCGCGGGTTGGGCTTGTGGCAGGGCAGGGCTTCGCCGGCCTCCAGCCACCAAGGGTGGTCGATGTAGAACTGGGCCCTGCGGGCATAGGTGGGGAAGGGTGCTCCGCGCTCCACGTGGTCTCGGAACGGCGAGTGGGTCTTGTCGGGGTACAGGGGGGAAGCCTGGCCCAGAGCGAAGGGGCTGCTCCCCCAGCCGATGAAGCGGACGTGACCCACTTCGCGCATGCGGGCAAGATCGGTCCCCTCGGGCAGCGTCCCTGCGTACACCGAGTCACGCACGATCTCGTCAGCCATCTTCTCCTCGTCGGCCATGTAGCCGTCGAGGGTGTAGGCGCCCCACATCTCGGCTGGGCGGAAGGAGGCACCATGGCGGTTGCGGTACTCGTGGACTCCCCGCGCTTCGGCACGCTCCGCCAGCTTCTTCAAGAGCAGCTGGTAGATCTCCCATTCGGGCTTGGCCTCGCCTGCAGGATCGGCGTTGCGGTCCGACAGGAGCAGGTTCATCACGTGGGAGCTCGGAATGTGGAAGCCGACCTTCTCGTAGTGCTGGGCCGCCGGTAGGACGATGTCTGAGTTCAGCCCCGTGAAGTTCATGCGGAAGTCGATGGACACGATCAGGTCCAACCGGTCCCACAGCGTGTCGCCGAGCTGCGTCCAGCCTCCCCGGGTGCGCCGTAGCATGTTGCCGCCGCACTCGATGAGCACGTGCGGGGGATTCTCGGGGCGCGGTCCGTCGAGACCCTCCCACCAGCCGTTGTCGATAGCCTCCTGGAAGTACTCGTCGAAGCTCCGGGGAAGGGACTCGTCTCCCCACTCCCGCTTGTTCCAGCGCTCGGCGAAGCCCGCCTGCCAGTACCACCAGAACGCCGGGGGCGAGCCCGAGGCTCGGTTAGGCATCTCGGTAGTGCCGGCGGCCTTGGCGAGTAGGCGCGCGAGCTCGCGCACTGCCAGCTCCTCGGTGGTGAGGCTCGGGTCGGCGGCACGGAGCGCCTCGGTCGCCTCGCTCTGAGCCGAGAAGAGCTGCTCTGCTCCCTCCACTCCGGGCGTTGTCTTCGCCATCATGGTGAACATGCCGTCGGCCATGCCGATCATCCAGGAGCGGATCCCGGTGCCGGGCTTTCCCCAGTTGCCCGTTACCGCTAGCAGCAGGCACATCGATCGTTCCATCAGATCGCCGTGGTAGTACTTGCACGAGTTCCAGCCGAGCATGATGTCGGTGCGCTTGGCCGCAGCCTTGCGGGCGAGCATCCGGACCACGTCGGGGTGGACCCCCGTGATCTCCTGCTGCAGCTCTGGGGTGTATCGGGAGCGAAGGTGCTCGTCGAGCAGAGCGAGCACCGGCGTCACCTCTACCTGCGTCCCGTCGGCGAGGCGCACCGGGTAAGTGCCCGAGAGAGCGACCTGCCGGCCGTGGAGGAGGAGGTTTCCTCGATCCGCCTTCACGAGGCCCGCCTCTTCGTCGAAGTGGTAGAGCTGGTCGTCGCGGACTCCATCGCCCGGAGCCTCGACGTCGCTCTGGCGCAGGAACCGCCGGGTATCCAGCCTTACGAGGCAGGGCAGGTCCGTCTGCTCGCGGACGAACGTCTCGTCCGTCAGGCCCTCCTCGAGCACGACCTGCACCATGGCGAGTGCGAGGGCCGCATCGGCGCCCGGGGAGATCGGCACGTGGTAGTCGCTGTGCGCGTGCGATGCGTTCAGGTCCGGCGATATCGACACGACCTCGGCGCCGCGGTACCTCGCCTCCAGCATGAAGTGGTAGAAGGGGATGCGGGTGAACGCCGGGTTCATGTGCCAGATCAAGATGAGCTCGGAGTGGAACCAGTCGTCGGCCGAGGACACAGGGTTCCACTTGCCGAAGGTCTCGTGGAGTCCGATGGAGAAGTCGTTGAACGACGGGTGCAGGTCTAGGGCCCGCCCTCCGATCACGTTGAAGAACCGGTCGGTCGGTATCACAGCTGCGACCTCGGGCGTTCCCTCGCGTACGATCGATTCCGGGCCGCCGGCCTCGATGGCGTCGAGCATGGAGTCTGCGATCTGGGTGAGCGCCTCGTCCCAGGAGACCTGCTCCCACTTGCCGCTGCCCCGCTCGCCCACCCGGCGCAGCGGGTGCATCACCCGGTCTCCGCCGTAGAGCTGCTGGCTCCAGCAGGCACCCTTGTTGCAGCCCATCGGGTTGAAGTCCGGCACCCCGTCCTCCACGGTGCCGAAGGAAGCCGCGGGCTCCTCGCGTACGACCCGCCCGTCGCGGACGTAGACCTTGAAGGGGCAGTTCCCCGGGTAGCAGTCGACGCAGTGGGTTCCCCAGCCGACTTTCTCCCAGCTCCAGCGCGAGCGGTAATGGTCCTCGACCGAGCTGCGGCTCCCAAGCGCGCTGCGTCGCCCGGCTGGGGAGGCTTCGCTCCCTCCCGTCCCTCCGATGGCACTCTCTGTGACGTTAGCTAGGCTCAAGGAAACCCCCAGTACGTTGCGCGGCTGGCTCAGATGAGCGGCACCCGCAAGGCAAGTAGTGCAACAATGTGACGATGCGTGTTTCTTTGTTGCATAGCATGTGCCGATCACGGCCCCGCGACCATGGTCGAAAGTCACAATCTTGCCGGCGACCCCGCCGGCAGCCCGCCGGGTCTCTTGGCCGTAGCCTGTAGATTGTGCGCGAACCCGGAAGCGAGGACAGCGGAGAACCAGGCACTGTTGTCAGCCGGGCGCTCTCGTTCACCGTCGCCGAGCGCGAGGACGCGTTCGCTGGGTTCTTCGGAGCGCACCCGGGAACTTCGCGTGCCGGGCCCGGCTTCGGCCAGGCGCTCTGCGATTTCCTGGCATGGGAGGTGTCGAGTGGGAGGGTGAGCGACTCGGGCGGCTCTCTCTGGTGGAAGGCGATGAACGGTTGCTTGACCTCAGACCTTCTGGCGGCTTCTCGCCCGGGAGCAGACTTGCCGAGCGCGGGATCCGGAGAAGGGCCGGAGGCGTGGCACCGCTACGCGGAGGCGTCTCCAGGAGAGCAGCAGCGGATGCTGTGGCTCGCACACGACGCGTCGATCGGAGCGGCTGTTGCGGTGGCGTCGCCGTTCTTGTCTCTAGAGGAGGAGGGGGAGAAGAGCTTCGTGCGGCTCGTGCTCGGCGTGCTCGCAGACACGGCCCGAAGCTGTGTCCCGACCGACTCCCCTGCTCTAGGTAGGGCGGTAGAGCGGCTGTACCCCAAGGCCTACCCGGTTGCTCCCGCCGAGCTCGAAGCGCTCGAGGCCGGCCTCGCAGCCATGGCGCGATCCGCTCGGAACGGCTCCTGATCTACCGGAATGCGCCGCAGTGCCCCGGCATCCATGCCGAGGAGGATGCCAACGTGCGACACGCCTCCGGGGTTCTGATGCAAAAGTTGGCCGGCTGCCTTATCCTCGAGGGCTGAGCCCGCCGCTGCACCACCGGCAGCCGCATAGCAGTACTGCCCGCGGCGGCTGTACCGCCTACGGCGGCGGTCAACGCCGCCGTGACGTGGCGCAGCAGTGCTTGAACTTGGCGCCGCTGCCGCATGGACACGGGTCGTTGCGACCGGCAGCGCGAAAACGTGCTCGCTCGGAGCGCTCCTCGGCGGCGAGCTCGCCCATGATTGCCTGCGGCCCGGGTCCGAGCGCTGCGAGCGCCGCCATGCGACGCACCAGCGGCCGGGCGTGCGTGTAGAAGCGCCGGTACCCGGCGCACAGGTGGTTGACGGCTTCGTCGCCATCGGCTGCGAGGACCCGGTCCTTCGGGCACCCGCCGTTGCACAGCTCGAGGACAGGACACGTCAGGCACCCGGCAGGCAGGCCGCGGGCCTTGGCGCGGCCGAACGCGACCTGGGTGGGGGAGTCGACGAGAGCGCCGAGGTTGCCATCCACATGGCCGAGACGGTGCGCCAGGTCGACGAAGTGGTCGCAGGAGAACACGGTGCCGTCATGCTCGAGCACCGGTACCCGTCCGCAGGTGGGCCCCATCACGCACAGGTCCGCGCTGCGTCCGCCGGCCACCAGGACGCACTGGAGGAATCCCTGGATGGCGATGCGGCCCACGTCGTATCGGACCCACTCGTCGAAGACGGTGCAGAGGAACTCGCCGAATGGCTCGGGGTCGACCGACGGTGCGGTGACGTGCCCCGCGGGACTGCGCACGACGACAGGCAGGAACTGCAGCCAGGTGACATGCTCGTCGAGGAAGAAGCGGTACACGTCGGTGGGATGCCCGGCGTTGTGGGCATTGACGGTGCACAGGACGTCGGGCTCGATCCCATGCGCGCGTAGGCGGCGCAACGCGCGCATCACCCGCTCGTGCGTTGGCCGGTCCCGCCTGTCCCGCCGGCACGCATCGTGGAGCGGCGCCGGGCCGTCGATGCTGATGCCGACGGCGAAGCCGTGCTCGGCCAGGAAGGAACACCACGCGTCATCGAGGAGGGTGCCGTTGGTCTGGAGGTTGTTGAGTGCGCGCCAGCCCTCGGGAAGGTAGCGCTGCTGGAGCTCCACGGCGCGCCGGAAAAGGCCGAGGCCAGCCAGCGTCGGCTCCCCCCCGTGCCATACGAAGTGCACGATCGGCCCCGGGCTGGCTGCGATGTAGGAGCGGACGTACTCCTGGAGCACGTCCTCGCCCATCGCGGTGCGCCGGCCCGGGTACAGGCCGGCTTTGTCGAGGTAGTAGCAGTAGCTGCAAGCGAGGTTGCAGCGCGCCCCGACGGGTTTGGCCATGACGACGAACGGGTCCCCGCA
>JAJYXW010000013.1 GCA_021801525.1 Actinomycetes bacterium | reverse complement strand
TACCGGGCTCGATCGCGACGGGCTCGATCGCGACGGGCTCGATCGCGACGGGCTCGGCCACGACGGGTTCGGCCACGACGGGTTCGGCCACGACGGGTTCGGCCACGACGGGCTTGCACCCGCCGGGCGCGCAGTGCTCGCGAGCGTCCTCGACGAAGGTATCGCCGTCACTCGCCGCGCTCTCGTGCGGGCCTGCGCCATTACGATGCCCCCTGGAACCAGCGCGCGAATGGTGGAAGCCGCTGCGGAGCGCGTGATCTCCGACTTGGCGGCCATTGGGGCCGGCCGGCTACCTGACACCAGGTCCGCCCCGGGGCGCGAAGGGCGTGCTGCCCCGACGAGCACGAACCTGCCGGGCGTCGGGGAGACGCGCTACAGGCTCGAGGATCTCTTGGAACGCGGCGGCGCCGGCCGTCGGGGACTACTTGGCGTGCACCGTGACGACCTGGCCGAGCTGCTACTCCGCCAGCGGGTCGAATCGCTCGCCCGCGACGAACGAGGTCTCGGTCGAGGCGGCACCAGCCCGAGGCCGCCCCGAGATGCCCACAGGTCCGCATGGAGCGACGAGCTCGGCGCGGCCCGGCACCCGGAGCGCGAGCCGGCTTCTCGTCCTCCACGTGCTCGCGTGCAGCGCCGCGGCCGGCCTCGAGAGCTCGAGGGTCCGGGGGATGACGGTGCGCACCCGGCCGGCGGGGTCGTGCAGCGGGTTCGCGAACGGGATCTTGGGCTGGAACGCTGAGAGGAACCGGACCTCGTAGCCGGCACTCCGATCCCAGCTTTGCCGTTCAGCCTTCAGAGGCGCCGTTCAGGCGTCTGTGGATCGCCTTGGTCTTGCGGTAGAGGTTCACCATCTCCGCGTAGAGCTCCCCGTAGGCGCGCGCGTTGGCCGCATCAGGCTCGTAGAGGGCACTCACCTCGACCATGCCGTGCAGCTCGGCCGTGCCCACGATGCCGAGCGCCAGCAGGGTCAGCATTGCGGCGCCCCGGACGTTCGCGAGCACGGGATCCCTCACCTGGCGGATCCGCCTGCCCAGGACGTCCGCATGGATCTGGCACCACAGATCGGACTTCGCTCCCCCGCCGATGAAGGCAAGCTCGTCGAAGCGGCGTCGCGTAAAACGCTCGACTGCCCCGAGCAGCCAGCGAGAGTTGTATGCAACGCCTTCGTACACCGACCTCACCAGCTCCTCCTGGCTCGTCGCGAGAGACAGGTTGTGGAAACCGCCGCGGATGGTGTGGTCGTCAACCGGCGAACGCTCGCCGTTCAGCCATGGCGTGAATATGACGCGGCCTGAGCCAGGCTCCACAGACCCGGCGACGCGGTCGAGCTCTTCGTAAGACGGGTAAGAGCCGTCGGACGCCCTACCCAGGACCACCTTTCTCAGGAGCTCCAGGCACGCGCCGGCAGTCTCGTGCTCATCGGCTACGAGGTACCGCCCGGGCAGGCCCGCAGGTATCGAGGCCACATTCCTCAGCACATCGGTCCGCTTGAAAGGCACGTGGCACGAGATCCACGACGAGGTGCCGATGTAGAGGTGCGCGTCGAAGTCTGCGATGGCCCCGGAGCCGACCGCCGCCGAATGGACGTCACCGGTCCCGGTCACGACCGGCACTCCCTCGGGGAGCCCGAGCTCGGATGCCGCCTGCCCGCACAGCTCACCCACGAGGGTTCCGGTGGGCAGGAGGTCGGGCAGCTTCGCGCGATCGAGGCCGGCCATCGCGAGGAGCTTGGAGTCGTATCGCACCCGGCCCGGCCTGCGATTGTCGGTGACCCAATGGAGGGCTATCGAGTCGTGCGACGCCGCAAAGCGCCCCGTGAGGCGCTGGTTCAGCCAGTCGACGGGCTCGAGGAAGCAGTGCGTGGCCTCGTAGACATCAGGCTCGTTGTCACGGAGCCACAGGATATGGGCAACAGGGTCCTTCCCCGACAGTCCGGGAGCGCCCCCTGTGATCCTCACCCACCTGGCGACGTGTCCCACTCCGTAGCCGAGGGCATTCAGCCGGCCGCGCACCTGGCGACGGACAGCGGCAGCGCCGCGGCTGTCCATCCAGATGATGGCAGGGCGCAAGGGGCGGCCGTCGCTGCCAGCGGCGACGGTACCCGACCACTGGGCTGTGACGCCGATCCCCGCTATCTCCTCTGGTGCCACGCCGCTGTGCTCGAGCGCCCGGCGCGCCGCCGCCGAAGCCGCCTTCCACCACTCCTCGGGGTCCTGCTCGGCACCACCACCTTCTAGAAGCTGCAGCCCCACCGGCTCGAAAGCGCTCGCATCGATGCGACCCGAGGAGGAGACCACTGCCGCCTTCGGTCCGCCCGTACCGAGGTCCAGTGCCAGAACGTGCGTTTCGCTCATCGGTGAACCGTCTAGCAGAAAACCAACGCGTGCTGCCGAAGGTTGTCCTTGATTTACGCACGAGCGATGCGTGTGCGACACGGTCTCCTACCGGCCCGAGCGTCACAGCACCCATCTAGTATCGTACACATGTACGATAGATCCCCAGGTGCCCCGGATCCGGGAGCCGGATCCGGGAGCCGGATCCGGGAGCCGGCCGCTCTGCTCCGGCTACCCGCTCTTCCCCCGCTGCCCCTGGCCCCGGCGTTTCGTCCGCTTCGTCCATCCCCGACTACGGCTCCCTTGCGACCGAGGCGGGAACGCGTCCGCGGACGCGCAGGGGCCCGAGAAAGACGCGTCCGCGGACGCGCACCGGGGCGAGGGAGGCGAGGTCGGGCGCAGCGTAAGGGAGCAGGCTCTCAGGCCGCCACGTCGGCTGTGTGCTCAGCCCTGACGGCACGCCAGCGATGCACGACGAATCCGGCAATCGCCAATACGACCAGTCCTGCGAGCACGTAGCCAGCGTCGTTGAAGCCATGGGTTATGGAGCTCCAGCGGCTTCCGAGCGCATAGCCCACGCCAAGAAGCATGCCGTCCCACACGGCGCTCCCGATCACCGTGAACACTCCGAACCTGAGGGGCGACATCTCCGCAATGCCAGCCGGGACCGAGATGAAGGTCCGCACCACGGGGAGCACCCTTCCCACCAGCACGCTCACCTCACCACGCTCGGAGAACCAGCGCTCGGCCCGGTCGAGGTCTGACTTCGTGAGCAGGACGTACCGGCCATAACGCTCGACCAGCGCCCTACCGCCCGTCCGCCCGACCGCCCAGGACAGGTAGGCCCCGGCAAGCTCGCCCACGACGCCCGCCGCCAGGGCACCCGCGAAGTCAAGGCGGTGAGCCGCGACCAGGGCCCCCGCAAAGCTCATGATCACCTCGGAGGGTATCGGCACGCAGGCCGACTCACCTAGCATCAGCACGAAGACCGCGACATATCCCCACGACGAGATGAAGTGCTCCACCCCCCTGTTTTAGCTCAGGCAGCTCCCCGCAGACCCGGCGGCATCCCCGACCCTCAGCGATCCCTCAGCACCGTCTGCACCTCGGGCCCGCCACCATCGAGCTGATCTCGAGGCGGCATGGCGCCAGACGCTGGTTGACGACCCGCTGGCCCACCACCAGCAGCTCAGCCGCAAGACACGGGTCAGGCATGGCAGCAGGTGATGAAGCCACCCGGACCACGCAACCTCACGCTCGCTCCCGGAGGAAGCGCGCCGCTGCATCGATGACCTCGCTCCGATGGTCTAGGTGCGGTGCGTGGCAAGCATCGGGAATGACGACGCGCTCCACCGGGCCCCGCACGCCACACTCGATCGCCTCGAGCTGTGCCAGCGTACCGTACTCGTCCGCATCACCTTGAACGAGCAGGACCGGGCAGGAGATCCCAGGAAGGTACTCCTCGATGTTCCACCCGCGAAATTCTGCCGAGAGCCAGATATCGTTCCATCCCCAGAAGGTCGAGTCGCCGTCGTTGTGGTGGCGGCGGACCCGCTCGGGAAGGTCGGTGCCCAGATAGGCCGCTCGCGCCGCCTCGATCCCCTGGATGGAACGATCCTCCACGAACACGTGGGGCGCGAGGAGTACGAGCGCACTGACCGGGAAGCCTGCTCCGGCATGGATTATCGCGATCGATCCCCCGTCGCTGTGGCCGATCAGCACGGGAGCGGCCATCCCGAACGCTTCGAGCACCGCCGGCAGCACGTCGAGTGCTTCATCGTGCATGTAGCGCGCCGAGCGGGGTCCCTTCAGCGTCGTCGAGCGCCCGTGGCCCGGACGGGAGTAGACGAGCATCGCGGCACCTCCCGTGGAAGCCCGTATGGAACCGGGGAAATCACGCCACAGGGCAGTGGAGCCAAGGCCTTCGTGGAGGAACACCAGCGGTGGGAGGTCCTCGGCCCCGGGCAGAGCAGGTTCGAAGCGGTACTCGATCTGAAGCTCGCCGAGGGAGAGGAGGGCCAACTCAGGCTCCCTCGCGCGCCGCCCATCGCGCGCCGACGACCACAATCGTGGCGACACCACCTTCTTCTGCGAGTGCCGAGCCAGCCGCATGGAGCGCGCTCACCACCGGTAGAAGCCCCTACCTGCCTTCCGCCCGAGCTCACCTCGCGCCACCTTCTCGCGCAGGAGCCGGGGAGGGGTGAAACGCGGCCCGAGCGTGGCCTCGAGATACTCGGCGATTGCCAGGCGGACGTCGAGGCCGACCAGATCGCTCAGCCGGAGCGGACCGACGGGGAAGCGATAGCCGAGGACCATCCCCCGGTCGATGTCCTCCGCTGAGGCAACCCCCTCCTCCAGCATCCGGATCGCCTCGAGGCCGAGCGCCACACCGAGCCTGCTGGTCGCGAACCCCGGGGAGTCGCGCACCTCGATGCTCTCCTTGCCGAGCGCTTCGACCCATGACCGCGCCGCCCCGAGCGTTGCCGGCGTCGTCGCGCTGCCTACCACGAGCTCGACGAGCGCCGAGCGGGGCACCGGGTTGAAGAAGTGCATCCCGAGAAAGCTCCCGGGCCGCACCAGCCTGCCGGCCAGCGCATCGATGGACAGGGAGCTCGTGTTGGAAGCAAGCACGGCTGCACCGGAAAAGGCCACTTCGGCAGCACCGAGGATCTCCGCCTTCAGGTCGAGGTCTTCGAGCACGGCTTCGACCACCAGCACCGGTTGCTCCTCCCCGGCAGGCACGGCCATGCCGACGCGGACAGCTAGCAACGCTAGGAGCTCTTGGACTCGGTCCTCGCTGTTCGCCTCGTGCTTGAAGCGCTCCCGAAGACCGGCAGCCACCCGATCGCGGGCCGCCCGTGCTCGCTCGACGTCGGGCTCTACCACCGCGACGCTCGTACCGACCTCGATGAGCGACTGGGCTATGCCGGCTCCCATGGTCCCGCCACCGATCACGACTACCGAGCCGAGCGGCGTCGTCATGGCACGGCCTCATCGGCGAGCCGCTCGCGTAGCTGATAGCGCTGCACCTTCCCCGTCGCCGTCTTCGGGAGCTCGTCGACGAACACCATCCGTCGGGGCCGCTTGAAGGCCGCCATGCGGGATCGGCAGTGCGCCTCTAGTGATGCCTCGTCCAGACTCCTGCCCGATCGGGCGACAACGAATGCGACCGCCGTCTCGAGCCCCTCCTCGGTACGGCCGCCGACGACGGCGGCCTCGAGCACGTCAGGGTGCTCCACCAGCACGCCTTCTACTTCGGCAGGTGCTACCCATATCCCGCCGACCTTGATCATGTCGTTGTTGCGCCCGAGGAACTGGTAGTAGCCGTCCGCGCTCCGGGTGTACACATCGCCGGTGCGCAGCCATTCCCCACGAAACGCTGCCCGCGTTGCCTCTGTGCGGCACCAGTAGCCGGTGGCAATCGACTCACCGCTGACGTGGAGGTAGCCCGGTACGCCGGCGTCTGTCACCTCGAGCCCATCGTCGTCGAGGAGCCGCACCTGGTAACCCTCGACAGGCCGGCCGGTAGTGCCGGGACGCTCTTCGCCCAGATGGTTGGACAAGAAGATGTGCAGGGCCTCGGTCGAGCCGATGCCGTCGAGAACAGGGAAGCCGTAGCGTTCGGTGAAACGCCGATGGATCTCTGCGGGGAGCGCCTCGCCGGCCGTGGCGCCGAGGCGCACCGAGGACGCAGCGTCGGCGGGCATATCAGCATCGAGCAGGGCGGCCAGCAGCCCCGGGCTGCCGAAAAAGAGCGTCGGACGATGGCGGCGCAGCGACGCGGCGACTCCCGCAGGCGTCGCGCGTGCGGGATCGAGCACCGTGGTCGCCCCCACCGAGAACGGGAAGGTCAGCGAGTTCCCCAGGCCGAAGGCGAAGAACAGCTTGGCTGCCGAGAAGCAGCGATCTTCGGCTGTGATCCCGAGAACCGAGGAAGCGTACGTCACCGCCGTCGCTTCGAGGCTGGCGTGCCTGTGCATCACGCCCTTGGGAAAGCCGGTGGTCCCAGAGCTGTAGAGCCAGAATGCGGGCGAATCAGCCTGCGTCGAGGCCAGCGCTGCTTCGCTGTCGTCAGCTAGATCGTCCCATCGGAGGACCTCGACCACCGCCTCGACCACCGCCTCGGCCTCGGCCTCGGCCTCGGCTTCCCCGACTACCACGGCCGCCCGGAGGTCTGGAGCGCAGTGCGCGATAGCCGGGAGCAGCCTGGCGTACCCACCGGAGAGCACCACGACAGCCGCCCTCGCGTCGTCGATGATGGCGCCTAGCTCTTCGCCGGTCAGCATCGTCGATAGCGCTACCGGCACGGCTCCTGATCGCATGGTCCCGAGGAACCAAGCAGGAAAGGCAGGCTCGTCGTCGAGCACCAGTGCGACGCGCTCTTCGCGGCGCACGCCGAGCGCGTGCAGGGCGTGCTGGACCCGGAACACCTGGCGCTGCACATCGGCGTAGGTCTGCACCTCGTCCCCGCAAACGACAGCGACCCGGCTGCCGTTCCCAGCGGCGACATGCCGATCGACCAGCCATGCCGCTGCGTTGTAAGTCGCGTTGCAGGCTTCGCTCACTTCGCTATCACGAGCCCCTTGCTCACTTCGCCATCACGAGCCCCATGCCCGAAGCCTACGCTTGGACGTAGTCGAAGTCGACGGGCTTGCCGTGGATCCCCGCAGCCGGCGCCGCGAGCCAGCCCGCCATCTTTCCGGGCTCGCGCACTGGAGCCATGAGCGACCTGACATGTGCCTTGTCCAGATCGGTCGGCAGCCACTGTGCGGACATACCCGCCTCCCACTCTGCGGTTGTGACCAAGCGGCCATCGGGCGTGATCGGCCGGCCGGCGAAAGTGCCCACGTGCCGGTTGAACCCGACATGAGGAAGGCTGAGCCCCGCTCCGACCTCGGCAAGGATCCGGTTCCAGCGTTCCAGCCCCTTGGCGCAGTCGGCGATGTAGTCCTCGCGAAGGGTCTCGTTCAGCGCGACGAGCGATGGTGCGTCCCGCTCGCCGACCCGTTCGCCGTCCATGGCCGGGACCTGGCGCGTGGCGTCCTTCAGACGGTGGTCATCAGCGCGCTTCTCCTCCTGGAAGCGGCCTTTGAGGCCCGCCGCGAAGTAGTTCGCCGCGTTGGTGGAGGTCTCGGCCCCGAACAGGTCGAGGGACACGCTGTAGTGGAAGTTCAGGTAGCGCTGGAGCGTCGCGATGTCGATCCCCCCATGGGCGCCGACGTCGTCGGTGTCATGCTCTTTCATCAGCTCGACGGTGCGTTGGATGACCCGGGAGATTCCGCTCGCGCCCACAAACATATGATGGGCCTCTTCCTTCAACATGAAGTCGCAGGTCCGCGCCAGCGGGTCGAAGGCGCTCTCCTTCAGCGATGCGAGCTGGAACTTGCCGTCCCGGTCGGTGAAGTAGGTAAAGAAGAAGAACGAGAGCCAATCGGCCGTCTCCTCGTTGAAAGCGCCCAGGATGCGAGGGTTGTCCTCGTCGCCGGAGTGGCGCAGCAGCAGCTCGTCGGCCTCGTCGCGGCCGTCGCGGCCGAAGTAGCGGTGCAGCAGGTACACCATCGCCCACAGGTGGCGACCTTCCTCCACGTTCACTTGGAAGAGGTTCCGCAGGTCATAAAGGCTGGGCGCCGTCATGCACAAGGCGCGCTGCTGCTCCACCGAGGCAGGCTCGGTGTCGCCCTGCACGACGATCAGCCGCCGCAGGTCCGCCCGGTACTCGCCGGGCACCTCCTGCCAGACTTCCTCTCCCAGGTGATCACCGAACGCCACGGTCCTCCCCGGCACCCGATCCGCGAGGAAGACGCCCCATCGGTACTCCGGCATCTTCACGTAGCCGAAGTTCGCCCAGCCTTCTTGGGACACCGAGACCGCCGTGCGCAGGTAGACATCGCTGTCCTGGAAGGCGAGAGGACCGAGCGTCTTCCACCACTCGACGAACTTCGGCTGCCATGCCTCGAGCGCCCGCTGAAGGCGGCGATCAGCTGCAAGGTCGACGTTGTTGGGGATGAGCGTGTCGTAGTCAACGGTTGTCATGGTGCTCACACCCTTGCTCGGTCGTAGCTCGGACGGGACCCGGTGCCGAAGCTGCGCAGCGCGCCCTTCGGTCCTACAGCGTTCGGACGCTGGAAAACCCAATTCTGCCAAGCGGACAGGCGGCCAAAGAGCTTCGTCTGCATCGTCTCGGGCCCCGCAAAGCGGTAATTGGCCTCCATCGCGGTGAGGGCATCCGGGGAGAAGCTGGCACGCTCCTCGAGCGTTACCCTCACCTCGTCCGCGAAGTCGATCCCGTCGGGCGTGAAGGTGACCAGGCCGAGCTCGGCAGCATCTGCTGCCAGAAGCTCCTTGCCGAGCCTGCTGCGCACGGCCACCAGCGCCTCGGGGTGCCCGAGGAACCGGCTCTCGAGCTGGCTCAGGCCGTTGCTCATCGGGTACCAGCCGTCGTTCACATCGGTGAGCTGCAGGTACGGTGCCGGTACAGCCCCGTCGTCGAAGGTCCCGTCCAACATGAAAGACCGGTCTGCGACGAGCGCGAGCTCGGCGAGGGTGCCGACGAAGCAGCTCCCCGGCCGGACAAGCGTCACGAGTGAACGCGAGGAGAGCTCCAGGCGGCGCAGCGTCCTCGCCCAGTAGAGGCGGATCTCCCGGCCCAGCCAGTGCTCCTGGTGCTCGCGCAGCACGTCATCACAAGCCAGCACGCCCGCCGCCGCACCCACCGTCTCGAACACCCAGGTGCCGAGCTCGGGCTCGTTGAACCGTAGGCGCAGCACTGCGTCGTCGAGCTCGCGGCAGGCCGCCAACGGCCAGAAGCTGGCCCCGGCCTCGACCATCTCGGCTGCGGTCGCGGGCTGCGGTCCCACTGGCGCCTCGATGGTGAAGAACGCGGCACCCAGCGCCCGGTCCAGGCGTACGTCGAGGTGCTCGTAGCGCAGCACATCGTCGCCCTCGGATCGCTCGAGCACGCCGAGGACGATCCCGCGCTCCTCCCCAGGCCGGTCGGAGGTGGCTGCACCGGCGCGCATGAGCGCCCGTTCGCGGACCATTTCGTCGAAACGGCTGCGGGGCACGACCACGTCTACGAGTCCCCACTCGATCGCCTGACGGCCCTTGACGCCTTCGGCTCTCGTCGCGAACACGTCGGCCAGGTCACGCCGGACGTGGCGTTTGTCGACCACGCGGGTCAGGCCTCCGGTACCCGGCAGCACGCCAAGCAAGGGGACCTCGGGGAGCGAGACCGCAGAAGCACGGTCGTCGACGAGGATGATCTCGTCGCACGCCAAGGCCAGCTCGTAGCCGCCCCCCGCTGCCGTCCCGTTCACAGCTGCGATCCAGACCTGGCCGGAGTTGGCTGTGGCGTCCTCGATACTGTTGCGGGTCTCGTTCGTGAACTTGCAGAAGTTCACCTTGTGGTGGTGTGAGGAACCGGCGAGCATCTGGATGTTCGCACCCGCGCAGAACACCTTGTCCTGCCCGCTTGTCAGGACGACGGCCCTCACCTCTGGGTGCTCGAAGCGCAGGCGCTGCACCGCGTCGTACAGCTCGATGTCCACTGCGAGGTCATAGGAGTTGAGCTTGAGCTCGTAGTCATCCCTCAGGCCCCCCGCTGGATCGACCTGCATCGTGAGGGTAGCGACCGGTGGATCTACAGCCAGCTCCCAGTGCCTGTAGCTCGATGGCTCGCTGTCGAAGTCGACGGTCTGCGCCGTGTTGACGAACTGCTCTGCCACAGGACTCCTCCTAACGTTACGACCGCCCCGGGCTGCCCTCACCACGGCCCGTGCATAGAAGCCGTCGCCGCTGTACCTCAATTCATGCTACAATAGCTTCGTGGACCGTCTAGTGAGCGTAGCATATTATCCCGCGTAGACTACGCCGCTATGCGCCGACGCGGGCACCGGTGAGCATGGCACGGCTGCTGGTGGCACGGCTGCTGGTCAACCAGTGACGAACCTGGCCCCCGAGGCCCGAGGCGACGCCGCTGGAGCGCCCCATCGGCGGTCACTCCAAGGTGGCCAGAGCGCCCGCTCCCTGCTCCTCACCGTGCTCGGCGAGTACGTCCTCCCCCGGAGCGACGGTGTCTGGACCTCGACCTTGCTCGAAGCCCTCGCGCTCCTCGGCGTCGAGGACAAGGCCGGTCGCCAGGCTCTCGCAAGAGCGGCGAAAGCGGGGTGGCTGGCCGGCGAGCGCCGGGGACGCGCTGCGCGTTGGCACCTCACCGATCGGGGCCGCACGCTCCTAGCCGAAGGCACCGAGCGGATCTATTCCTTCGCCCCCGGTAGGCAGGACTGGGACGGGAAGTGGCTGCTGCTCGTGATCTCGGTGCCAGAGGAGCGCCGAGCCGAGCGCCATGTTCTGCGCACGCGCCTGGCGTGGTCCGGATTCGGATCGCTCGGACAGGGCGTCTGGATCTCACCCGACACCGCCAGACAGGCCGAGATCGAGCCGTTGTTCGCCGGGCTCGGACGCCCGACGCGAGTCGTGACGTTCGTGGCAGAGCTTGGAACGATCGGCGACGCCACGGCGCTAGTCCACCAGGCCTGGGACCTCTCCGAGCTCGAGGCGCGCTATCTGGCGTTCGTCGCAGAGTTCGCAGAGTTCGCAGAGTTCGCAGAGTTCGCAGAGTTCGCAGAGCTCGCAGAGCAAGGTCCCGTGAGCGATGCCCTGGCCTTCGTCACCGAGACCCGGCTCGTCCACGAGTGGCGCAAGTTCCCCTTCATCGATCCGGGCCTTCCCACCGACCTGCTTCCCGCTGCCTGGCCGGGGCGCGAGGCGCACTTGCTCTTCCACCGCCTGCATGGGGAGCTCTCCAGCCTCGCAGAGGCGTGGTTCCACCGGGCCGAGCAACACGGTGCAGACCGCAACAACCGCCCCGGCGACATCTGCGGTCCCGGCAAGGGTTGATGCTGGCGTCAATCGTCGAGCGCGCTGCGAGCGGCGGGAAAGAGGGCCCGGTCCTCTCTCTCCATGTGGTCGAGGAGCAGCTCGCAGAGCTCAGTGCACCCGCCAAAATCTGCCCCACCCTGTGCCGAGCTCTCATAGACCTGGTCGCGCAGCGCCCTGATCCGCACGTGCTCCTCGGCGAAAGCGCTCACCATCCCCTCGCCGATCATCGGAGCGATCCGGGGGAACAGGCGCTCGTCCTCGGCTCCGCTGTGCACATCGAGCGCCGTTCCCAGGGCCTCTGCCCCTGCTGCGAGCGCACCCTGCAGAGCCGTCGCGTCACCCTCCTCGACAGCAGAACCGAGCATCGCGAGCGCGCGCCGCACGTCGACGTGCTCGATCTCCAGCTGGTCGATGAGCATGATCAGCTCACTGGCCAACCTGCACCTCCCTGGATGCCGCGTGCTCGGGACGCCTCGTGTAGACCACGACATAGCGCCGGCATGCGACGAGTGCGCATCCCGCGCACTCAGGACCGATCTCCTCGGGCGCGATCGCCGTGGTGGTCACCTCGTAGCCGAGGTCGGAGTACAGCTCCGCAACCTCGGTCGCCCTCGCGACATCGGCTTCGAACCTGCGCTCCCAGCCTGCGGCCTCCAGCTCGCTCTGCTCCTGGACGGTCAACCTGACGCCGCCTTCCGACCGCGGTCCCCGACCGCCGACCCTAAGAGGCTCTCGCCCCGACCGAGCCGGCACGCGCTGGCTGATGGGCTGGCTGATGGGCGCCGGGCATCGCCTGCTCGGCGAGCCTGCGGACGCGGTGCTGGGCGAGGGTGCCGGCCCCGAGCGCGGAGACGAACTGCACCAGGTCCCCCGCTGGGACGTTCACGTCCACCGCTAGCATCTCCCTGATAGCGCTCACCATGGTCGGGAAGCGCATGATCCCGCCGATCAGGGTGACCTCGGGCTCCATCTTGACGCGCTTCATGAGCTGGACCGACTTCCCGACGAGCGAGACGATCGCTCCGTGCATGATGTCGGCAGGCGCGATCCCCTGGGAAAGATGGTTGATGACCTCTGCCTCCGCGAACACGGTGCATACCCCGGAGATCGGAACGACCACGCTCGACGTGGCAGCCAGCGGTCCGATCTCCTCGGTGCCGAAGCCCATGTAACGCGCGGTCTTCTCTAGGAAGGCACCTGTGCCGGCCGCGCACTTCTCGTTGAGCCGGAACGACTTCACCTGCCTCGAAGCATCGATCCGGGAGGCCTTCACAGCTTGACCCCCCACGTCGAGGATCGTCCGCGTCCCGGGGAACATCGCGTGCGCCCCCCAGGCAGCAGCGGTGAGCTCGGTCACGTTCACCTGGCTGAAGGCCACCTGGAATCGCCCGTATCCGGTTGCGACCACGTAGCCGATCGAGTCCCGGTCGATCCCTGCATCCGCGAGCGCGCTGACCAAGCCCTCCTCGGCTGCATCGCCGGGCTTGTAGCCGGTACGGAGCAGCGCGCGGCCGATGGTCTGCGCGTCGTCGTCCAAGAGGACGACCTTGGTGTACGTCGACCCGACATCTATGCCAGCAGTGATGGTCATGCCTTCACCTCCGATAGGCCAGCCGGGATCCGGCCGGCCACGATCCGGTCCATAGCGAACAGCGCAGCACCCAGTGCGCCCATGTAATGGGAGTCCGCGCTCACGTTCACCTCGAAGCCGAGCTCCTGGTTGAGCACGCTCACCATGCCGACATTGCAAGCCACACCCCCTGTGAAGGCGACTTCCTTCTCGATGCCGACACGACGCAGCAGGCTGAGCGACCGGGACACGACAGAGTGATGGACGCCCAGGAGGACGTCTTCGAGCTTCTTTCCCTTCCCGATCAGCGAGAGTATCTCGCCGTCCGCAAAGACCGTGCATGTCGTAGAGATCTTCACGGGCCGGTTGGACTGCAGCGCGGTCGGACCGAGCTGGTCGAGGGGAACGCCAAGGGCGCTCGCCGCCGCCCCGAGAAAGCGCCCCGTCCCTGCCGCGCACTTGTCGTTCATGACAAAGTCGAGGATCTCTCCCGTGGCGCTCACCTTGATGGCCTTGGTGTCCTGCCCACCCATGTCCACGACGGTGCGCGTCCCGGGGAACATGTGAACGGCACCCCTCCCGTGACAGGAGATCTCCGTCGTCTGGGCATCGCCAAAGGTCACCTTGTAGCGACCATATCCGGTCCCAACGATGAAGCCGACGCCCTCCCCCTCCTCGTGGATGTTCCCGTCGCGCAGCGCCACCTCGTAGGCGTGCTCGGCCGCCACCGTCACGTTCGAGCCGGTGTCGACGAGCGCCCGGCCCACGATCTTCAGGTCCTCGTCGATGATTACTGCCTTTGTCTGGGTGGATCCGACATCTACCCCTGCTGCATAAGCCATCTATCGATCCCCTCTCTGGCCCTCAGGCCTCACTCTCGTTCTTGGAAGCTGAAGAACGCCGCACCTTGCGTGTCGCGAGCCCCTCGAAGAATGCGTCTATCCGGTTCTTCAACTGCGCCTCTGACACCACCCGCTTGTCCATGTGGTCGGACTCCATGAACAGCGTCGCTACGTCGGTAGCCTCCATGACGGCACGGCGGTTGTCGGCGAGCCCGGTCGAAACCGTCCGGCAGGACTTGATCGGGTGGTAGACGACGCCGTCGATGCCATATGGTTCGATCATGTCGACGAGGTTCTGATTGGAGTAGAACATCGAGTCCATCGCGTCGCGGACGGTGACGAGGAGCCCCTCGGCCAAGCTCTCGAGTGGCCGGTCGAGGTCGTACTGGAATCCCAGGTTCGCCCCTCCGGAGGCAAACCAGAGGTAGCTCGAGCCGGCGAAGGAGCCGCCCCACTCGGTGAACATCTCACTGAAGCGCCTGAAGATCGGGTAGCAGGGAACGCCGACGAACACCAAGCGGTACTTCTCCTCGAACGGTGTGCCGATGTGATTGGCCGCCTTGTACTCCATCTCCTTCACGAGATCGGTGAAGTATGCCGCGCCTTCGGGACGTCCCCTGAACCCATTCACCATACCGAGGAACACCGTGCCATCGGTCACCGCGTTGTAGACGGCAGGCACGCTCTGGTTGAGCTCGATAAGGCGCTTCCACTTCTCGCTCATCGTGTTGGTGTACCGCATCGTCTCGCGCAGCTTGTCAATGTCGAAGCGCTTGCCTGTCACCTGCTCGCAGAGCTCAATGAGCTCACCGATCTGACCCGCTACATATCTCCGGTCGTTCTCGAAGTCGACGTTCCCACTCCAGGTCAACCGACCTGCGGCACGGGTACCGGGAATGTCGAGAGTGAAGATCGGTACGTGGTACATCCGCTCCCATATCTCCGCCCACTTCACGTAGGTGTTGCAGGCGTTGGTGTAGACAGCCAGCGATGGCGGCGGGATCTTTCCCATGGGATGGTCGCCCGCGCGGAGCTGCATCCCGATGTCCGCCTTCACATAGCCGCAGACGTCAGCAGAAAAGCCATAGTCCTCGGCTTGGGCGATGTAGTCGTCGGCCACGTGGCGCACCGCGGTCTGGAGCCCGTTGATCTCGGGGAAGATCGTGTGGATGTCGAAGCTCCGCAGGATCTCGGCGAGGCTGCCCATCACGAACACGTAGGCAGAATGCTCGTTGCGTTCGGGGGCACTCGTGAGCTCCTCGTACCACTCCCGGAATAGCCGGTTGCCATCCTTGTTGCCGCGGCCGACGACCGAGGCGCCCAGCTCGCTGGCGGGTACGTCTCGGTCCGGTGCATCTTGGACCATTTGTGTGGTTGGGGACATGGTGACCTCCGTTCAGGCAAAGAGGGGCGTTCAGGCAAAGAGGGGCGTTCAGGCAAAGACTGGCGCTCATGCAAAGAGGAGGTTCTCGATGAACGTCTCGAGCTGGATCTGCAGGCTGTCGAAGTTCGTCATCCGCTCCTCGAACTCGCTGACGAAGTAGGGGATCCCCTCGTCGTCGAGGGCCTTGGTGTAGGCGACCACCTCGTCGAGGCCCGGCTCGCACATTTTCGCCGCGGTGATGATCGCGGCGCCGGCATTGGCGCCCTTGATCTGCGCCAGGAGCATCTGCTCCTTCGGCTTGCGCAGGTCATGCTGCACAGGGCTGTAGGAAGAGCGCTCCAGGTACGCCTCGGCCAGGTCGGCGAGAGGATCCCCACCGACCGGGATGTCCTCGGTGATCCACCTCAGGCCGATCAGGAGGTCGTCGTCCACGACGTAGGAAAACTGCGCGATGGTGCGGAGGAGGTCGAGCGGCGGCTGCTCGCAGAAACCGCCCGCGAAGACGAGGCGCATCCGGTCCTGGGGGATGGCGGAGCGCTCGCGGATCCGGGGAAGCGCCCACCTGAGGAGCTGGTTGTGCTCCTCGCGCGGCACCATTCCGCCGACAGCGACGAGTGAGTAAGCCTCGTCCACCGCAAGCAGCCAGGGTGTCTCACGCTTGATCTCGTAGAGCTCCCTGAGCAGGCGCCGGTTCTCGTTGAACACGCCGAGGGAGGCCCGTAGTTCGTCCGCGGTGATCGGATGCCCGGCGATCGCCTCCACCTCCCGGGACAGCCGCGCGTACTCGCCCCGAAGGTAGGTCGCCGCGTGTGCCGAGTTGGCATTCTGTGGCAGGTAGAGGATCTCGCAGGGATAGTCGAAGTTCCTGCCCCAGACGGCAGCGAGGTTGCGGGCGGAGTCGCAGATGGGGTGGGACACGAACATGTCGAGGGCGAGCCGGTTGGTCAGCGCGATCTCGAGCGATGTCTTCAGGATCGAGCAGAGGTAGGAACCGAAGTGGGACTCCCCCTGGCGGGCCTCCAGGGGAGCACCTCGCACCTTGAA
The DNA here is from genome assembly GCA_021801525.1 of Actinomycetes bacterium. Lineage (GTDB taxonomy): Bacteria > Actinomycetota > Acidimicrobiia > Acidimicrobiales > JAJYXR01 > JAJYXW01. The sequence goes on along the minus strand of JAJYXW010000013.1, from coordinate 15,418 downwards.
CGGCAGCAGGCCCGCGGCATGCACGATCTCCTCGGGGAAGTACACCTGGAAGTGGCCGACAACCTTCCCGCCCGAGTCGCGCCAGCGCGCGACTGTCGGGAAGTCGGGATCCTCCACCAAGTCCCTGCACATCGCGATCGCCTCGGCGAGAGACATCGCCTCGTAGGGATCGAGCACACGCGGCATCGTCACGCCAGTCACCCCTTCGCCGGCTCGCCGCCGGAACTGCCCAGAGGCCCGGGCGACTCGTCGTCCAGGGCCTTCCCGCATCTACCGCAGTAGCCGAACCGAGACGGGATGAAGCGCGCTCCACATCCGGAGCAGCTCTTCGCGTAGGGGCCCCAGGGGAACTCGGACGAGTCGCCCGATACCGCACGCTCGCGCAGCATCTTGTAGCCAGGCTGGCGCTTCTCGACGAAGGCGTTCATGCCCTCGATCGGCTCGAAGCTCGAATAGTGGATGGAAAGCCAGTCGCGGGCATGCCCTACCGTCTGGTGCCAGGCCAGATCCTTCCAGAAGTTCACCTGCTGCTTGGTGTAGCGCGTGCACTCGGGGAACTGCTCTATCAGGTCCTTGGCGATGGAGTCGACAGCTTCGTCAAGCTTCGAGAGGTCGATCGAGTAGCCGTCCTGCGCCTTCTTGGCCTTGGCGATCTGCTCGGGAGTGGCGTGGACGATGAGCTCCCCGTCCTTTGCGACGGAGGGGACGACCTCGTTGACCAGGCCCCATTCGAGCGCCTGGTAGGGCGGGACGGGCCGGTTCAACAAGAGCATCCAACGCGCACGCCGGTCACCAACGAATATCGGCAGCCACTGGGTTGCGCCGCCGGCGGCAACGCTGCCCACCCTCGTGCCGACCTGGCCGACATAGGCGTGTTCGGCGATCACGGATAGGTCACAGGCGAGGTGGCTCTCGTTGCCGCCCCCGACTGCCATTCCGTTCAGGCGGGCGATCACCGGCTTGCCGCAGTTGACGATGCCCTCGATATAGGCGCTGAACAGCCCCATGTACTTCCAGTAGTCGTGGGGTGACTTCGTGTAGACGCGTTCGTACTCCTTGACGTCTCCACCGGTGCAGAACGCCGACTGGCCGCTGCCGCTGAACACGATGACCGCGACCTCGTCGTCGAAGGACGCCTCCCGGAAGGCAGCAGCCAGCTCGATCAGGGTCCGCGTGCTGTACGCGTTGTACGCCTCTGGGCGGTCGATCGTGATCCGGGCCACCCAGTCGCCTTTGGAGTAGAGCACCTCGGTGTACTCGACCGCCGGAAGCTGCTCAAAAGTCATCGGGGCCTCCTCCTGGCTCGCTCGACGGATGGCGCGTGCGACATCCCGGCGTACCGCCTATGAGCATACTACATGTCGTTTATGATCGTTCCTAACATGTAGTAGATCACTCTTACGGCGCCACGTCAAGCCCCCGACGCGGGCAACGACGGGGAGTTAGACCATGCTCAGGCCACCGTTGACGCTCAACGTCTGGCCCGTGATGTAGTCGGCATCCGAAGAGGCGAGGAACAGCACGGCCTGGGCCACTTCCTCGGGCGTCCCGACCCTGCCGAAGGGGATCGACCGGATGATCGCTCCCATCAGCCGCTCGTTGCCATCGCTCACGTCCGCGAGCATCGGCGTGTCGGTCAGCCCCGGTGCCACACAGTTGACGTTGATCCCCTGGCGAGCCGTCTCCCGGGCAAGCGCCTTGGAGAAGGCGATCACCGCACCCTTAGCGCCGGAGTAGACCGCCTCGCCGCTCGATCCCACCCGGCCGGCATCGGACGCGACGAAGACGACCTTCCCCGACCCGGCTTCGATCATGTGGGGGACCGCTGCGTGAGCGCACGCGATATGACCGCGGTAGTTGACGGCGATGACGCGGTCCCAGAGCCCCTCATCGGTGGCAACGAATGGCATCACCTTGTCCCAGCCGGCATTGGAGACGAGTATGTCGATCTGGCCGAGCTCCTCCATGGCCGTCGCCACCATGGCGCGAGCCCCTTCGGCATCGGCTACGTCGACCTCGACCGGCCGCGCTCTCCCGCCGGCCGCGCTGATCTCCTCCGCCACCGCCTGGGCTCGCTCGAGAGAGAGATCGCCGAGCACGACGCTCGCACCGTCGCGAGCCAGCCCGAGCGCGGTGGCTCGGCCGATCCCGCTCCCTGCGCCCGTGACGATCGCGGTCTTCTGCTGGAACCTGCCGCTGAATGCCATTTCCTACACTCCTTTCAAGAGGCCATCGCTGTCGAGGTCGCGGAGGATCGAGAGCTGCGCGGGAGTCGGCGCCGCGGTAACCGGGACCGGGTCTTCGACGAGGAGGTCGAAACCAGTCGCATCGCGCACTTCGTCGATGTCCACGCCCGGATGAACCGTAACGAGCCGCATCCGCAGGCTGCCGGGATCGAACCCCATGGTGCACAGTGGCGTGACGACCAGCGCAGGCCCGCCACCCGAGAGCCCCGCCGAGGCCCACTCTGCTGGTCCGCCCAGGAAACCGGGCCCGCTCAGGAAATCGACGCGTTCCACGAAGGTCCGCCGGGTGTGCGACATGGTGTAGATGAGCACCCTGCCCACGCGCGAGAGAAACGGCAGACCAACCGTGCCCGGCCCGCGGAGGCTCGGGCGAGACCACTCCCCCACCGCCACGAGGTTGCAGTTGCCGTAGGCGTCGATCTGCAGTCCTCCGGCGAAGAAGACCGTGAGGACGTCGCCGCGACCCTCGAGGAGCACAACGTCGGCGAGTGGGATCGCCGTGTCTGCCCGGAGCAGGTCGAAGTCGCAGCACGATGGGACCACCGGGGCGAGGTGGGGGTTCACCGAGCAGGTGCCGCCCGCGATGTACCAGAGCCCAGGAGCGTGCGTGAGCTGCGCGAGCCGGCAAGCCGCCTGCGGGAGGGCGCTGGCGGTTCCCATCACCGCAACGTCGTCGTCACGAAGGTGCGCGGCAAGCTCGACCGCCATCAGCTCGCTGCGCGACCAGGCCAGCTCGCTCGGTTCGGGAGCCACCGTCACAGCCCTCTCACCCGCTCCGTCCCGAGCTGGGAACGGGGCTTGGCCCCTCGCCATAACGCAGCTCTGCGAGGCGCGGCGAGGCCTTCTCCAGGTACTCCTCTTCCGTGACACCCGTGACGTGGCGCTCGAGGTACTCACCGACGCCCTCGGCGCTTCGCGCCATGCTCAGATAGAGCCCCAGCTGCTGCTCGTCGTAATCGTATGCACCATGGGAAGCCGTTGGATGGCAGCCTCCGGCGACCTCGACCACCGCCTGCACGAGGAATCCGGGGATAGTCGTGCCTACGGGATGTCTGGCAATCTCCTCGGTCGGCACAACCTGCTCGACCTGGAGCAGGACGGTTCTCGAGGCAAGAGCCATCAGCCGGTCGACGAAGTGCGCTCCCGCGAGGACGGCGTTGCCACGCTCATCGGCCTGATAGGCATGGAGGAGCGCCACATCCGGGCACAGCGGTGCGCCGACGAGCACCTCGCGGCCGGTGAAGGGATCAGTGGTGGTCGCGTAGCTCACCTGGTTCACCTTCGGGATGTCCGAGACCTCCAACCCTGCCGGCAACGGGATGAACGCCAGCCCGCCGGCTCCCGCGTAGAGGCCGTGGGTGATGTAGGCCTCGTCGCATTCGAGGACGCGTATGCTCCCCGCCTCCACCGCCCGCCTGAAGCACGGAGCGAGGCCAAGGTGCTCGAAGCCGACGTAGGAAGTCGCTATCTCGTCGACGAGCCCCGCTCCGATCAGGAGGTCCGCGTTCAGGGCGCCGCAAGGGCTCGTCAGCAGGCGCCCGATCGTCCGCTGCTGGCGGACGATCTCTCTTACCAGCGCCATCGGGTTGTTGTGCAGGTGCATCCCTCCGACGGCGAGCATCCGCACATGATCGGGGACATAACGCTCGACAGCGTCCGAGAGTGAGAGAAGCTTGCTCATCGCGAGCTCGTTCGGACCACGGGTGCGAGACTAGCCCGCTCTGCACGACATCGGCCTGGTCTGGCCAATGCGGCGGGCCGACGCTAAGGTCATGGCCATCGGGAGCTTGATCGGGTCATCCCGCATCCCCCCTCGCACAGCATCCCGGAGGAGGCCCCATGGTCAAGAACGTCGGCGTCGTGGGCTGTGGTCTCATGGGCTCGGGTATCGCGGAAGTATGCGCCCGGGCTGGGCTGGGGGTCACCGTCTGCGAGGTAGACGAACCAGCGCTCTCCACGGGTCGTCGGCGCGTCGAGCAGTCCCTCGCTCGGGCCGTCAGCACCAACAAGCTGTCGGAAGCACATCGCGACGAAGCGCTGGCCCGCGTCGTCTTCAGCTCCTCCCTCGACGACCTGGCCGACCGCCAGCTGGTCGTCGAAGCCGTCGTCGAGGACGAGGCGACGAAGCTCGGGATCTTCTCGCTTCTCGACAAGATCGTCGAGTCCCCTGACGCCGTGCTGGCATCCAACACCTCGTCCATCCCCATCATGAAGCTGGCCATGGCGACCAACCGCCCCCAGCAGGTGGTCGGCATCCACTTCTTCAACCCGGTGCCCGTGCTCGGCCTGGTCGAGCTCGTCACCTCCCTGCTCACGAGCGAGCAGACTGAGCAGGCCGCGCGGACCTTCGCCGCCGAGCAACTTCACAAGAAGGTGATCGCCTCTCAGGATAGGGCGGGGTTCGTCGTCAACTCGCTGCTCATCCCCTACATCCTCTCCGCGATCCGGATGCTCGAGTCCGGCTTCGCCACCGCCGAGGACATCGACACCGGGATGGTCGAAGGCTGTGCCCATCCCATGGGGCCCCTCGCGCTCGCCGACCTCATCGGCCTCGACACGACCCAGGCCGTCGCCGAATCGCTCTACAAGGAGTTCAAGGAACCGCTCTACGCCCCGCCCCCGCTCCTCTCGCGCATGGTCGAGGCGGGGCTCCTGGGCCGAAAGACCGGGCACGGTTTCTACCCGTACAAGCGGTGAACATGAGCCAGCGCGCCCTGCCGCCGCCGGCCCCACTCCCGGGTTCGCCGACGCTCCTCACCGGCGAGCTGCTCGGGGCTGGCCTGCCCGAAGACGGGGTTCGCCGCTTCGCCGAGGCATTCGCCATATCGGGTGAGCTCGGCACCGACCTCGGGCCAGCAACCTCCCGGCTCGAGCTCGGCCAGACCCTCGTCGAGCGCCTACCAGCGAAGCCGCGCCGCACAGAGCTAGAGCAACAGGCGGCAGCAGCCTTGCTCCACGCGCTCGACGAGATCCGCGCTGCGCTCCTGAGATGCCATGCCGGTTCGATCTACGCCTCCCTCACGGCGGACCACACCACCCCCCTCAGGGTCGACGAGCTGGTCTACCTGGCTGCCGACCGCTACCCGGGCCTGCTCCCCACCCGGGCCGCGGTGACCGCCGAGCGTGCGCACCAGCTGAAGGACAAGGACGGCATCGAGGTCGCGCAAGGCCTCTTCCTCTCTGCAGTCATGGCGCTCCCCCGGCCTGGCACCCACTTGGCCCACGCCATGCTCCTTCCGACGCCCGGCGCACTCGAACGGCTCGAGGACTTCCGGCGCAGTGGCATCGCCGACCTCGGCACAGCACGGGTCGAGCGCCGCGGGACCGTGGGGCACGTGGAGCTCTCCAACCCCGGCTACCTCAACGCCGAGGACGACACGACGCTGGAGGCCCAAGAGATAGCGGTCGACCTCGTGCTGCTTGATCCCGACATCGAGATCGGGGTGCTGCGCGGGGGCACCGTCGACCATCCGCTCTATGCCGGACGCCACGTGTTCAGCGCTGGCATCAACCTGACCCTCCTGTACCACGGTCAGCTCACGTACCTGTTCTACATATCCCGAGAGCTCGGCTTGGTGAACAAGCTCTACCGCGGCCTGGCGGGTGCCAATCGCGGGATCCACGAACCCGAGGCAACCCACGAGAAGCCGTGGATCGCTGCGGTGGAAGCCTTCGCCATCGGTGGTGGCTGCCAACTCCTGCTGGTCGTCGATCACGTGCTCGCCGAGCGCGGTGCCTTCTTCAACCTCCCAGCGCGCCGCGAGGGGATAATCCCAGGTGCCGCCAACCTTCGCCTGCCTCGCTTCGTCGGCGACCGTCTCGCCCGCCAGGCGATCCTCGGTGGCCGCGAGTTCTTCGCCGGTACCCCTGAAGGCGACTTGCTCTGCGACGAGGTCGTCGAACCGGGGACGATGGACGGGGCGATCGACCACGCTGTTGCCGGCTTGACCGGTTCGGGCTTGGTGAGTGCCGGAGCCAACCGCAAAGCGTTGCGGGCCGGCCAGGAGCCACTGGCTTCCTTCCTCGCCTATATGGCCGTCTACGCCCGGGAGCAGGCTTCGTGCCATTTCAGTCCGGCGCTCATCCGCAATCTGGAGCAGAACTGGAACGCCCAGGAACGCCGGCCTCGGCCCAGCCCGGCCTCAGACGATCGCAGCGTGTGACACGCCGTCGCTGCCCTTGACGGACCGGTGGCAGGAGTCACGCTCAGAAATGGCACGGCATAATCACGGATATGGTGACTGTGGCTCATTCAGAAACAGCACCCTCCAGAAAGAGCAGCTTGATCTATGATGGCTACTCTTGACTTTTGGGAATTGATGTTATACAAATAGAGTGCTAATAGACAAGTAGTTGTAGCTTGTTGTTTCGCGCTGTTGTATGCCTGTAGCCAGTGCGCTACCAGCCCGAAGGGGGAACTCCTGCATGATCCGGCATCCCAGAAGTATCGGCGCACCCAGCCGTCCGAGTAGCGGTACGCCACACCAGCACCTGAGGCGCGTAGCCACGACCTCGGTAGCGCTCCTCGCTTCGGCGGGGCTGCTCGCTGCCTGTAGCTCCAGCCCCAAGCCGAGCAAGGCCCAGGCCAAGTCTTCGACGACGGCTGCGGCAGGCCCGATAAAGATCGGGATGATCACCTCCCTCACCGGCCCCTACCTCCCGCTCGGCACCAACGACAAGCTGGGCGCCGAACAGGAGGTGAGCGCCATCAACGCCGCAGGGGGCATCGACGGTCGCCAGGTGCAGCTCATCGTGGAGAACGACCAGACGAGCCCTACCCAGGCGATCGTGGACTACCAGACGCTCGTCTCCGACGGCGTCGTAGGGATAGTCGGCCCGGTGTTCTCCTCCTCGGCGATGGCGCTCGTACCGAGCGTCCAGCGGGCGAAGATCCCGACAATCGACACCGCGGCGGCAGACAGCCTGGTAAGCCCCACCACGCACTACTACGTTTTCATGACCCCACCCACCACGAAGATCGTGGCCACGCAGCTCCTTGCCTACATGAAGGCCAAGGGGCTCACGAAGATGGCTGTTGCCCGTGACACGTCGGCGTTCCCGACCGCCGGTTGGGACAATATGAAGGCACTCGCCCCTAGCTACGGCGTGAGCTTCGTCACCGACCAGAAGTTCTCCTTGACCGCGACTGACTTCACGAGCGTCCTCACAGCAGTGCGCTCCTCTGGGGCACAGGGCCTCATGGTCTGGGGATCCGGGCCGGCAGAGGTCATCCTCACCAAGCAGTTCCGCTCGATGGGGCTCACGATCCCTCTGCTGTTCAGCCATGCCGAGGCCTCCTATCTCTACACGAAGACCGTTGGCGCTGCTGGGTATGGGGCGATCATCGCGAGCTCGATCGGCGGCATCGGGCCGTACCTCCCGAGCTCGTACCCCGGCAGGTCAACCATCACCTCCTTCGCTAGCACCTTCCAGAGCGCCAACGGCTACTACCCGCCCGAGTTCGCCTTCGACGCCGGCGGAGCCGTGGCGATGTTCGCAAAGGCCATCCGTGAGAACGGGGCTACACCCGCAGGCATCGCCAAGGCGCTCCAGACGATGACCATCACGACAGGTGACGGCACCTATCACTTCAGCCCGACGGACCACTCCGGCCTGACCGTCTCGCAGGTGGCAATCACCCGGGACGTGAACGGGACGCTCGAGCCGACCGCCTTCACCAAGTCCGCGCTGGCAAGCGCTTCCTGAGATCGGCCCACACCTCGCCCTGGCACCGCCCCCTCGGGACAGTGCCAGGGCACCGGTTTGGGGACAGTGCCAGGGCACCGGTTTGGGGACAGTGCCAGGGCACCGGTTTGGGGACAGTGCCAGGGCACCGGAGCGAACACGTTACGGGTGCCAGGCACCTTGCCTGGTCCGACTCGGCTGTTCGGCTCCAGCCCCGGCTGCTCGGCGCGCAGCGCATAGGCGCCGAGGGCCTCGCCGCCAGCGCCAAGGCCAGGGGCTGGCTCGAAGAGGCCGGGCGTCCATCCAAGACACTTGGATCTTCGGCAATCACCTATTGACAGGTTTCGCTCCGGCTTCCCTCGCAGGCGCGTCCGGCTCGTCGGCGGTCGATGACGCCGCCACTACAGTGACGTCAGCCTCGACAGACTGCCCTCCTTCTCCACGCTGAGCGCCGAACCTCGAACCCACCCGTTTGGCCAGGCGGCTCGACAGCCCCACGATCCCGTCGGGCATCAGCCGCAGGACAGCGATCAGGATCACGGCGTAGACGCCCTCGGAAAGCACATTCGGCAGCTGGGGGGGCAGCGACGGGCTGGAGCCGATCGAGCTCAGCACCTGGGAAATGACCATGATCACTGCGGCACCGACGAAGGCGCCCGACACTGTGCCGAGCCCGCCCACGACCACCATTATCACGTACTCGATCGAGAGCATGACCGGGAAGGCGTCGGGTGACACGTAGCCGAGGAAGAAAGCGTAGATCCCGCCGGCAAGACCAGCATAGGCGGCCGACAGAGCGAAGTCGCGGAGCTTGTACGTGACCACGTTGACCCCCGCCGCCGATGCAGCCGACGGCGCGGTCGCCATCGCCCGCAAGCCCCGCCCCGGACGCGACCTCGTGATGTTCCGGCTCACCAGCAACACTATCGCTGCCACCACCCATACGAGGTAGGCGTACTGGCGGTAGCCCGTCAGGGCGATCGGGCCGATCTTCAGAGTCGGCACCCCAGACAGCCCGACTGCCCCGCCTGTCAGGCTCGGTGTCTCGCTCAGCACTGCCAGCATGATGAGCTGCACGGCGAGCGTGCCGAAGGCGAGCGCGTGGCCCTTCAGGCGCAGCAACGGTATCCCGAGCAATCCTGCGATCGCGGCGGTGATGACCGGAGCAAGGACCAGCGCTAGCAATGGTGGCCAGCCGTGAACCGCCATGATCGCCGCGCTGTAGGCACCGATGCCGTAGAAGGCAGCCTGCCCCAAGGACACCTGGCCAGCAAAGCCCATTAGCAGCGATAGGCCGGCGACCACCATCGTAGCGAGCCCGATCGTGACGTAGATGATCACCTGGGGCGTACTTAGAAGGAGCGGGGCCACAAGCGTCGCGGCCGCGATGATGACCCATGCGACGGTGGCCGGCAGGTGACCGGTGATCTTCGCCGGGCGGAGCTTCATGCGATCTCCTCCGAGCGATGACGACGAGCTTGCCAGAGGAGAAGGAGGAGCAATATCCCGAGAGCTACAGCACTCTCGTTGGCCGGCGACCAGTAGCCCGCCACGAACTGTTCGGCGATCCCGAAGACGAGGCCCCCGACGAGAGCGAGGCCCGGGCTGGTCAACCCCCCGACGATTGCTGCCGCGAACCCCAGGATCGACAGCGAGACGTCGCCGTCGTAGGTCAGCGGGAAGAGGGGCATTATCAGCACGCCCCCGAGACCCCCGAGGGCGCCCCCGATGGCAAAGGAGAGCAGCCCCATCCGCTTGACGTTGATCCCCGCGAGCCGTGCCGCGTAGGGGTTGGACGCGCACGAGGTCATCCCCTTGCCCACGTAGGTCCGGTCGAGCGCTAGCCAGAGCACGACCAGCACGACCAGGCTCACGCCGATGAGGAGGAGGTACTGCGTCTGCAAGAAGACACCTGCCACTTGGATGTCGGGACCTCCGATCCCCGAGAACGTGAGAGGCGTGGTCCCCCACGCGATCATCGCGATCGCTTCGCTCAAGATGGCGAGCCCGATCGTCGTGATCAGCGAGCCGACCGGGGTCATGTTGCCCAGGATCGTTATTGCACCGAACACGAGGCCGATCGCCGCTGCGGCGAGGACAGCTATCGCCTCGGACACACCGTGGGGCACGCCGGCCCGGAGCAGCGAGTACGCGATGAACCCGCCGAGCACGGCGAATGCCCCCTGGGCGAAGTTGACCACCTTCGTCACCCGGTGGATGACCACGAACCCCGTCGCCAGGAGCGCGAAGAGAAACCCACGCGCGATGCCGGTGATGAGGTACTGCAAGAACGCGCTCATGACACGAGATGCCCTCCCAAGTAGGCGCGTTGGACAGCCGGGTCCTCTCGCAGCCGCGAGGAGGGCCCCTCCTCGACGATGCGCCCAGTCTCGAGAACGTAGGCACGCGTGCAGAGGTCTAGAGCCAAGCGGGCGTTCTGCTCGACGAGCAGCACCGCCAGGCCTGTCTCGAGGTTCAGCTTGACGAGATGCCGGCTGATCTCTTGGACGATGTTCGGTGCAAGTCCTTGGGAGAGCTCGTCTATCGCAAGCAGGTCCGGCTTCGCCATGAGAGCACGGCCAATGGCCACCATCTGCTGCTCGCCACCCGACAGCCCGCCGGCACGCCGCTTCGCAAGGGGCTGCAGCTGGGGAAACAGCTCGTAGACCGGTGAGGGGTCCCGCGAAGTCGCCTTCCATGCGCCGATACGGAGGTTGTCGTCGACGTTGAGATCGGAGAAGAGCTCTCGCCCCTCGGGCACATGGGCAATCCTCCCCGAACAGGAGATCCGCCCGGCGCTCGGGACAAGCATCCCCGAAAGAGCGTTCAACAAGGTGGTCTTTCCTGCGCCATTGGCACCGACGAGAGCGACCATCTCGCCGCGTTCGACACTGATCCCGACGCCGTCGAGAGCGACCGCTGCACCGTAGCGCACGACGAGATGCTCGACGCTGAGAAGCGTACCTTCGCCGCCCGGCGGCGCTACGGTCGTGCCCGGCTCCGTGCTACCCGTGCTACCCGTGCTACCCGTGCTACCCGTGCTACCCGGACTCCCGGTGCTACCCGGACTCCCGGTGCTACCTGGTGCCGAGAACGTCATCTGCCGTAGCCGATCCGAGGTACGCGGAGATGACTGCTTCGTTCTCGCGGACATGTGCCGGGGTTCCCTCGGCTATCACCTTCCCCATGTCGAGCACCGTAACCCAGTCGGCGACCTCGCTCACGAACCCGATGTCGTGCTCCACGAGCACCATCGTAAGACCTTCCTCGCGCAGGCCCAAGAGCAGCTCTGCCAGCACGCGGCGTTCCTCTCCGCGCAGCCCGGCGGCAGGCTCGTCGAGCAGGAGGAGCTTCGGGCGCCCGCACAACGCCCGCGCGATCTGGAGCGCCCGCTGCTTGCCCAGTGGGAGTGACTCCGCACGGGCGCCGGCCCACGGCTCGAGCCCGGCACGGAGAAGTGCTTCGAGCGCCCGGTTGCGGATCAGGGGCTCCTCGCGGAAGTAGCGGGGCAGCCGGAGGGCCGCCTCCACGAACTCGTGGCGCGTCCACGAGTGCGCACCCACCATGACGTTCTCGAGCACTGTCATCCCCTGAAAGAGGTGCACGGTCTGGAAGGTGATAGCAATGCCAAGGCGCGCTCGAGCAGCCGGCTTCATCCGTTCGATCCTGCGCTCATCGAAGGAGATCGTCCCCTTGTCGGGCTGGAGATGGCCGCTCACCAAGCTGAACAGGGTCGACTTCCCCGCCCCGTTTGGCCCGATCAGCGCACGCAGCTCGCCTGGTTCCACCGACAGCGACACCTCGTCGACTGCACGTATACCTCCGAAGCTACGGAGCAGCATTTTGGTCTCGAGCAACATGATCGACTCGACCCCCCTCTCCGGCGCTCTCCCCGTTGCCATCGCCTACGTGACCTGCCTACGTGACGATCTTAGCAAACATGTAGCATAATACTCCACGTGCAGCTGCCAGCTCGTTGCTCTCGGCAACCATGCCTTGGTTGCACATTCGCACATGGATCGACCAGCTCACCCAGCGGGTCTACACGCTTGCTGAGGCACCTGGCCACGCGTGATCGACGGTACGACCAACCTTCCCAGCCTTGGCCTTCCCAGCCGTTGGCCGTACGATAACGGCATGGGGACGGCGAGTTGAACGGCGCGACCACCGCCGGCGGCTCGAATGCGCGCTCGAAGCTCGACGTGCTCGAGCGCGCACTCGATCACGGTACCGTGATCAGCGACCCAGAGCTCATGGGCCCCTACCGCGGCGACCATGCCAACCTCGTCGATCCCGGCGAGCCGCTCGCCGTGCTGCTCCCCGGCTGCCTCGGGGAGGTGTCGGCCGCCCTCGCGTGGTCCCACGCGTACGGTGTTCCCGTCGTCGCCCGCGGTGCGGGCACCGGGCTCTCCGGGGGCGCTGCCGCTCTCGACGGCAGCATCGTCGTCTGCCTGGAACGCATGCGCCAGATCCGCAACGTCGCGCCGGACGACCAGCTGGTCGAGGTCGAAGCTGGCGTCATCACGGCCGAGATCAGCAAGCACGTGGAACGTTTCGACCTCTTCTACCCGCCCGATCCCTCGAGCTTCGAGATCTCCACAATCGGCGGCAACCTCGCCACGAACGCCGGGGGGCTGCGGTGCGTGAAATACGGGGTCACCCGCGACGCGGTGCTCGGCCTCGAGGTCGTGCTGGCCGACGGCCGGGTCCTGCATACCGGCGGCAAGACGGTGAAGAACGTGGCGGGTTACGACCTCACCCGGCTGTTCGTGGGATCGGAGGGCACGCTGGGGATCATCACGGCCGCCACCCTCCGGTTGCGTCCGCGGCCCGTTCGCGGACCTGTCACCTTCGTGGCGACGTTCGCCACGACCGAGGCTGCCGGTGCGTGCGTGAGCTCGATCATCCGTCGAGGACTCACCCCGAGCCTGCTGGAGCTGATGGACCACGCAATGATCAACGCCATCGAGGACTACCGACGCCACGATCTGGACCGGAGCGCTGCTGCACTGCTGATCGGCCAGGCCGACGGTCCCGACGCGCCCGACCAGCTCGAGAAGATGTGCTCGGTCTGCGACGAAGCAGGCGCGACAATGCTGGTCGCGTCGCATGACCCCACCGACGCGGAGGCGCTCCTGAGCGCCCGGCGCCTCGCCTACTTCGCCACCGAGGCCCTCGGGACCACGATCATCGAGGACGTCGGGGTACCCAGGAGCCGCCTGGCCGAGCTGATCCACGCGATTGGTGCCGTGGCCGAGCGCCACCACATCCAGATCCCCATCGTCGGGCACGCGGGCGATGGGAACCTCCACCCGACGCTCGTGCTCGCGCGCGACGACCCGAACGCGCGTGCCACGGCGCTCGAGGCAGCCCAAGAGATCTGCACGGCCGCACTCGATCTCGGGGGCACGATCACCGGTGAGCACGGCGTCGGAGCGCTGAAGCGGGCATGGCTCGCAGGGGAGCTCGACGACGTGGCCATGTGGGCTCACCGGCAAGTCAAGGCTGCCCTCGACCCCTCGGGAATCATGAACCCCGGCAGGGCGTTCTGACTAACCCCGGCAGGGCGTTCTGACTAACCCCGGCAGGGCGTTACGAGCCCCATCTCAGCGCACCTCGCGCAAGTCCTTCACGCGGCTCAGCTTCCCGCCCTCTGAGCGCGGCGCTTCACCCGGGGCCAGGAACACGACCTCGGCGTGGAGTCCGACGCTGTCGCGCAGCACCCGGATCGCGCGGGCCTTCAGCTCCCGGAGGCGCTCGTGCGACTCGATCACCTCGTCGGAGAGCGCCCTCTGGCCGATCATGCGGTAGAAGTCCTCCGAGACCTCCACGTGTAACGTCAGCACGTCGAGGACGCCATCCCTCGACAGCACGATCTCGAAGCTCGGGGTGAGCTCGGGTACCTTGCCCAACGCTTCCTCGATTTGAGTCGGGTAGAGGTTGACCCCCCTCACGATGAGCATGTCGTCGGTGCGACCCCGGACAGGGCTCATACGCACGAAGGTCCTACCGCACGCGCATGGCTCGCTCGTCAGGCTGGCGACATCCCCGGTCCAATAGCGCAGGAGGGGCAGCGCCTGCTTGGTGAGCGTGGTGATCACGAGCACGCCTTCGCTCCCTTCGGGAAGGCTCTCACCGCTCTCCGGGTCGACGATCTCGGGCAGGAAGTGGTCCTCGTTGATGTGAGAACCCTGCCGCCCCTCGGCACACTCGAAGGCCACACCCGGTCCGATGATCTCCGACAGGCCATAGACGTTCAGGCAGCGTGCGCCGAGCAGCCGCTCGATCTCCGCGCGCATGGTCTCCGTCCACGGCTCGGCCCCCACGAGGGCGAACTCGAGGCTGATATCGTCGGGCGCCACCCCGCGGCGCTGGATCTCCTGCGCCAGGGTCAAGGCGTAGCTCGGGGTGCAGGCGAGCCCCACCGGCCGGAGGTCCATGATGAACTTCACCTGCCGGTCGGTTGCCCCCGTTGACATGGGCAGCACCGTCATGCCGAGCCGCTCTGCCCCTGCATGGAACCCAAGCCCACCGGTGAAGAGCCCGTACCCGTACGCATTGTGCAGGATACTGCCAGCGCGCCCCCCTGCAGCAGCGAGGCCGCGAGCCATCACTTCGGCGAAGACGTCGAGGTCGCTCCTCGTGTACGCGGCCACGACCGGGGTGCCGGTGGTGCCAGACGAGGCGTGGACCCGCGCAAGTCGGTCCCGGTCGGTCGCCAACATCCCAAACGGGTAGTTGTCGCGCAGATCGCTCTTCATCGTGAAGGGGAGCCGTGCCAGCTCCTTCGAGCCCCGGATGGGATCCGCGCCGACGCCCGCACTGTCGAGCTGCTTACGGTAGAACCCCACAGCCTGGTACACCCTGCGCACCAGCGCCTCCAAGCGCTCGTCCTGCAACGCTTGGAGCTCGGCACGAGGCATCGCCTCATACTCCGGCTGGAGCATCCTCACCGCTGGTACCGATTGCGTTCCGTGCACCAGAGCACTTCGACAATGCTAGCCAGGCGCTTGGTGCTCGCTCAATGAGCCGTACGTGTCATCTATGCATCATCTTCGGCGCCGAGCGGATCGTCTTCCCTGTAGGGACTTCGTCGCCCGCAGGCAGCTCACGGTCACGGAGCTGGCCCATGAGCACCGCAGCTCTCTCCCTCGCCGCTGCTGACCTGCTCAGCTTCACGTGCTCGTAGCCACGTATCGCGTCCGCAGTCTCGGCTACCGCGACTGCCAGCGGATAGCCCTCGAGGCTGAGCGTGTTCACCAGCTCGTCGACCAGAGCTTCGTACCACTTGACGAGATCGCGCTCGTCCCGGCGGGCCCTTGTATAGCCAAAGGGGTCGGCACGCGTTCCACGAAGGCGCCGCATCGACCGCAGCACCCAGAAGCACCCGCGAAACCAAGGCCCAAGAGCGACCTTGTGCTGCAAGCCCAAGGCGCGCAGCAAGGGCGGGTGCAGCTGATATCGCACCCGAACCGGTCTGTCGAAGG
>JAJYXW010000193.1 GCA_021801525.1 Actinomycetes bacterium | reverse complement strand
CGCCGCACTCGAGCAGGCGCTCGCTCGTCGGAGCGACGCGCTCGCCACCCACGACCGTCTCGTCGCCGAGGCGCAGGCGTCGGTGGACGCTGCGATCGCCGACATGGCAGCCCAGGTCTCGCCCGAGCTGACCGCGCAACTCCTCGATGTGGACCTCGCGGTCGTCCGTCGCTGCATGAAGAGCTCCGGCACCCACGCGAAGGCTTCGCCGAGTTGCGGTGCCGAACGGCGCGCGTCGTGAGCCCGGCACACCCCATCGCCGTCCTGCTCGACCCGGCGGCCGAGATGAGCGAGGAACTCGACGCGATCGAGGACTGGCTCGGGTGGGCCGAGGCGGAGAGCCCCGAGGACGAGCACGCACGCCGGGCTGGGGCAGCCGCGGCGGGCGAGCTCGCAGCGGTCGTCCGGGGTGCCGCTCGGCGCGCACCCGCGCTCTTCGCCCCGGGCGGGCGGGTGGAGCTCGCTCCCGTGCTCGTCGTGTCCTGCGACCTCGAGCGTGTGGTGGCGAGCCTGCAGCGGGGCGTGGCAGTCCCGCAAGGGGGTGACGATCCCCTCGGCGCCCGACACCTCCTCGGAGTGCTGGAGCGTGCGGCAGCCTTCGCCGTCACCGAACACTGCCGGGTGCTCGTCGACGCCGCTCCCCCGGGTGCGGAGGCCGTCGTGCTCTCCGAGGTGGAGCAGCGCGCGTACGTGCGCTGCGTGGTGGCGATCCTCACCGACTTCCTCGACCGCTTCCTCGCACTCGGCCCAGCGGTTCCGGGATGTCGCGACCTGGACGCCTTCGAAGCGTGCGGGCTCGAGGGCTGATCGCTCCGGGCTCTGGGCTGGCAGGTCCCCGGCTGGCACCGGGGAGCGACGCGCGTTCCCGGCTCGCGCCCGGGAGATGACAAAGCCCCCCGGCTGGCACCGGGGGCCCTGACAGAAGGAGCTGTAAGAGTGACCGACGACATCGTAACGGAGCGCGTCGCGTCGCAGGGAGAGTGGGACGTCCTCCCCGCCTCGGAGGTCGCCCGGGAGACCGTTCGCTGGGTCTGGCCCGGCCGGATCCCGGCCGGCAAACTGACCGTCGTCGAGGGCGATCCTGCGACCGCCAAGTCCACCCTCGTCCTCGATCTCGCCGCGCGGGTGACGACGGGTGCTCCCTGGCCCGACGGGGCATCGCCGTCCCGGCCAGCCTCGGTGCTCCTGCTCTCCGCGGAGGACGGCTGGGGCGACACCATCCGGCCTCGCCTCGAGGCGGCGGGTGCGGATCTCTCGCGCTGTCTCTGCGTGGCGGCCCGTCGGGTCGAGGGGGACGAGGGCAGCGTCCTTCGCCCGGTCGTGCTCCCGGACGACATCGCCTGGATCGCCCGGCTCGTCGAGTCCTCCAACGCGGCGCTGGTCGTCGTGGACGTGCTCGCCGCCTACCTGTCGGACCGGGTCGACTCCCACAAAGACCAGTCCGTGCGCCGCCTCCTCGCGCAGCTCGGCGCGGCAGCCGCCCGCACCGGCGCCGCAGTGGTCATGGTCCGTCACCTGAACAAGGCGCCCGGCGGGCCGGCCCTCTATCGCGGCGGAGGCTCGATCGGCATCGTGGGGGCGGCTCGGGCCGCCTACGCGGTGCTCCGCGATCCCGACGACCCGAGCCACCGCCTCGTCGCGACGGTGAAGTCGAACCTCGCCCCGGAGGCTCCGACGTGGGGCTACGCCCTCACCGAGGTGCCAGCGCTTGGCGTCGCCAGGATCGAGTGGGACCGGGCAGCGGATCCCCGGAGCGCCGCCGAGCTGCTCGCGGGACTCGGGAGCTCTGCGCTCGGTGAGGCCGTCGCGTGGCTCACCGAGTGGCGCGCCACGCACCCCGGCGAGGTGCCCGCCGCTCGGCTCCTCGCGGACGCAGCCGAGGCGGGGATCCCCCCGACGACGCTCCACCGGGCGCGCAAGCAGCTCGGGATCGAGACCCGGAAGAAGGGAGAGGGCTGGTCCGTCGAGTGAGTCCTGACACGTGCGGGCGGCCAACGGGATCTGCCCGTTGGCGGCCAACGGCGACTGCCCGCTGACGGCGAACTCGACCCGCCGAGTGGTGACCATGGGCAAGGGGTCAGGGCCTGAGCCGTCGATCTGCTCGCTCGCGCCTGCTGCCGGACGCGCTCCGAGGTGGCGTTCGGCGCCCATCCGCCGATCCCATCCGCCGTCTCTGGCGTGTCGTTCTGTGTCCGGTTCAAAGGCATGGAGCGGCGAGTGTGGGCTGAATCTCGGTGCGGTCAGCGGCTCGGGCCCTTCGCGAAATCTGCTCATCCGGTCCGCCCCGTCTACCACTTGGTCCGCTCGGAGAAGCGGCTCTCACTAAAAGGGCCGGATACGGGCTTCAGACCTCCGCGGGGAGGTCGGGGGCGACCAGCGGAGGGTCGTCCAGGGCAATGTGGTGGACCCATCGGTAAGCCTCAAGGTCCTTGGCGAGGCGCTGGAGGGCGAATGCTGTGGCGGGCGCCGCAGTGTCCCACGGGCCGCAGCCATGAGTGAATTCGCCGTACGCGTTCGGTGGAGCGTGCGGGCGGAGCATCTCGAACCTGGACCTGCCGTCATCGAGGTCGGTCATGAAGTAGGGCTCGATCCGGTCGACCACCTCCCAGATCGATGTGTCGGTGAGCCCGGACGACGGCTCGATTGTCCATGCGCAGTCGAGGTCGAAGGCACCTTGCTGCCAGGGCGAAGGAATGACGGCTACCCACCCCCGGACCCGTGCAGGGAGGATCGACGCGAGCGACAAGTACGGAGCCAGCCTGGGCAGGCTGCGGTTGACGATCTGTTCGTAGGCGTCGAGCCCGGCAGCTGATGCGGCCTCGAGCGATGTGATAAGGGTGTCGGTGTCGAGCGACTCCGGCTCGAGGCGTCGCCACGGGGGGCGAGGCCATGGATGCTGGATTTGGTCGATGCCGCTGCGCCGACAGTGCTCGACGAGCCGCTCAGCTGTGGCCACATCCCACGACCTGTTGCCTGACCCGACACGTATCGTCTCGACGTCGCCGACGGAGGTACGGAGGTTGTCTCGGACCTTCCGGGCGGCCGCCGCAACCTGGTCAACGTCTAGGAGGTGCCGCGGCGGGCCCCCTTGGGTGGCGGCGGCGTACTGCCACAGCAGTTCGGAAAATAGTGCTCTACAGGGGGCGGCGAGGTGGCCAGAGCTGATCATCCGCTCGAGGTGACGGACAAAAATTTCGGCGGTGAGACCCCAGGCCCATGCAGCGCCGGAGGTGATGCGGCCAAAGCGAAAGTGAAGCCAGGTAACGCCGTCAGCCGAAGGCAGAAAGGAGTCGGCGGGCTCTGGCCGGAAGATAGAGGCCTTGGCCCGGCGGGTCTCCTCAGTATTGAGCGCCCTCACGGCGAGCTCAACGCTCCGGTCCGTGCGGGAGACACCGATGAGGGGCGGCTGGGTATCGTCGGCCCGCCAGAGTGACGAGGTGGGCAGTAGCTGGCTGTGCCAGGCCCGGAAGGAGCGGTTCACGGCGGCGGCAGCGACTGGGGCCGGCGGAGGCTCCGGAGGGGTGTCCCGGAGGATGGAGGTCGCTCTGAAAAGCGCCCAGCGGGCGAGCGCTGGATTGGCGTCTACGAGGACGTCCATGGCGGAGTTGACATCAGCATCGGTCAGCTGGGCCACCATACTGGCCGCCGCGTGTCGCCACATGTAGGAACGCTGCGGATCTGCGGCTACAGCAGCAAGCAGCCCGTGGTCGCCGCGCAGGGCCGCTCCTCCGAACCACTCGGTCAGAGCGGCGACCTGGAAGCCCACAAGGCCGTCGGCGAGTTCAACGAGCCGCGAACGGGCGAACGCCGAGGCGTCCGCGGGCATCAGTCCGAGCCCGGCGAGAGGAACCGGAGCGCCACTGGCGTCGAGGACACTCACGGCGAGACGCGTGAGCGGTGCGATTGCATCCGGCACACGGGTGGCAAGGTCCCTCATACCCGACCGGGCCATCCGCTCGAGGAGCTCTGCAGGTGAGCTGACGTCACCTTCTGCGCGGTGAACGGCATAGAGAACCGCGAATAGCGGGAGCTGAAGCGTGCTTCGCAGGGCTTCGGAGCCGTATCGGACCATGGGTTCGACGCCGAGCAGCATCAGTAGTCGGACCAAGGCGTCGTCATCGAGCGGCCGAAGCGTGTGGACGTCGAGGCCGGCCGCATCGGAAGCGGGCCGGGTTCCGATGAGAATCGTGGACGGGGGTAGCTCGGCATGGAGTGAGACCAGGTCCTCGGCAACGTCGCTTGGGTTCATGCCCGCCTCATCGAGGCCGTCGACGATCAGCCAAATCCCAGTGCGGTCCGGGTCGCCGGTCTCGCGGGCTCGGCTGAGGACGAGTTCGCGGAGAGGGGTCTTGACCGCTTCGGTGGCACGCACACGGACTGGCACAGGTGCGTCGAGCTCGGCGAGCGATCGCTCGACCGCGTGGTGGAGTTCCCGCTCCAGGACGGTCGACTTGCCGACACCCATGTCGCCCTGGATCAGCCAGATGCCGGCGTCGGGAATCGGCCGGGTGTCCGCGAGCGAATGGTCGAGCAGCTTCTTGAGCATCCGGTCGTCTCGGACGCCGAGTGCCCGCAGCGACCCCAAAACTCGTGCCGTGCTCGCAGAGCGGATCCTGTGGAGGCGGGTCCGGCGCGACGGCTCAGCATCGCTCGCCGGCAGTGACGGGATCCTCTCACGGAGGCTCTCCTCGTCGACGCTCCCTCCCGCCGGAATGAGATCGGCCATCAACCGGAAAATGGCGTTGAGCGCCTCCGATGCGCGCTGCGTGCTGCTTGGCTGCCAAAGAGCGGCGAGCTCATTGAGCGATGCGATAACTGGATGCGCAGCCCGGCTGGTTAGGTCGATGGCAACAATGTCGAGGCATGCCAGGAGCGCCCAGAGCTGGGCGGGCGTGCGCTGAGGCGCAGCACCGACGAGTTGGTCCCACCGCCTCCGCAGCGCGCTGCGGGCTGCGGCAACCGCGCCGAGGGGGTCTGCTGACGGGTTAGCGCGGGCGAGTGCACACAGATCGTGGAGTTGCTGGTGCGCTGGGCTGTCGGGGCCCACAACGAGCGCGAGCCGGCGCGTGCCACCGGTGAACGTGTCGCTGTCGCTCGCGATGACCTCGCAACCGGCCTCCACTAGGACTCGGAATTTCTCGTTGCCACTGGTGAGGGGCTGGCGGTGCCGGGCCTGAATGTCGTAGATCGCAGGACCCTGGACGGAGCCCTCCATCTCGACCCGGATGTCATCGAACCCTTCGACTCCCGTCTGGAACGCGACGGAGATCGGGCGGCCGCCGAGCGGGGAGAGTCGGCCGGCTGCCATCGAGCTGGCGAGCCAAGTGGCGACGTCGATTTCAAAGACCGTCCCGCCACCGCCGGTCGCGAACGTGGACGGGCCCGAGCCGGCTTCGCGATGAGGACTCACGAGCCGTCGACCGTCTGGCTGGGACCTATCGACACCGATCGGGTTCGGACCGTTCGGGACACGGCGAGGAGCGTACCGGCGCAGGCGGATCGCATCTCTAGAGAGCCGTTGCGGGACCGGTTGTAGCCGGCCGGCCATCGTGCGATGTCATCCGTGGCCCTAGACCGTTGCCGATCCCTTCGTTAGCGCCCGCGAGTGAACTATCCGCGCGCTGACACGGTCGTCGGGGTAGTCTTCGGGGGTGATGCTGAGCGAGGACGCCTTGCGGGAGCTGTTCTCGTTCATGAACCCCCACCTTGACGAGAAGCAGCGG
>JAJYXW010000051.1 GCA_021801525.1 Actinomycetes bacterium | reverse complement strand
GGCTCGCCACCTCGAGCAGGACCCCGAGGAGGACGAAGCCGAGGTTCACCCGTCCGAGCAGGTGCAGGGAGCGGCCAATCCCGCCTATCTGCGGGAGGACCAGGTACTCGGCCACCAGGGCGAGCACGATCAGGAGTACGCCGCGCCGGATGGGGTGCTCGCTCACCAGCCGCTTCCAGAGTGCCAGCCGCCTCCAGAGTGGCAGCCGCCTCGGTGCTTGCTCCACTCCGGCTTGCTCCACTCCGGCTTGCTCCTTCACCGGCACCGACCTTTCATCGTGGTCGAGCTGGCGCATCCGTTCGAACCCCAAGTGGCGCAGGAAGCCAGAGCGGGCACCGCCTGGCGATCGCTCGCCTGATGCGAAGGTGGGAGCCTGTTGCCGGTAGGCTGTGCTCCGCGGAGACGAGGTGGTTCGAGGAGGCCGGTATGACCGAACCGCAGGACCAGGCCCGGTGGAGCGCTGCCGAATGGCACGCAAAGATGATCGTCGATCGTAATGGCGAGAAGATCGGCAAGCTGCAAGACATATACGTCGACGTCGAGACCGACGAGCCGCAGTTCGCCACGGTCAAGGAAGGCTTCATCGGCCGTCACTTGACCTTCGTGCCACTGGGTGACATCCAGATCGGTCCCGACTACCTTCAGGTCTCCGTGACCAAGGACCAGGTCCGTTCTGCCCCCGACATCCAGATGCACGGCGAGGAGCTTTCCCAAGCGGACGAGTCGACTCTCTACCATCATTTCGAGCTGAACTACACGCCGCCCGACACGGAGAGCGGGCGCCGCCTCGCGCGGCGCTGAGGAGGCGAACCTGGCTCAGGTCGAAGATCCTTCGGCCGGGACGTCCCGGACCGTGTCGGTGCCCCCTTGGTGAGCAGCGAGGCGGGCAGCTCCTGCAGCCACTCCGGCAACGGCCAGGTAGTGGACGATGTGGCGGAAGGACTCGACGAAGCTCTCCTCGCAGTACCCGAGATCGTTAGCCATGCAGAACTCCCTGACCAAGTCCTGTGCTCGTCTCAGGTTGGGACGTGGCATCGACGGGAACAGGTGATGCTCGATCTGGTAGTCGAGGCCGCCGAGCATGAAGCTGGTGAACCTGCCGCCTGTGACGTTCCGGGCAGTGACCACCTGGCGGCGAGCGAAGCCCGTAGCCGCTCCCGTTTCGATCAGGGGCATCCCCTTGTGGTTGGGGGCAAAGCTGACGCCCAGGTAGAGCGAGAATATAGCCTGCTGCACGGCGATGAAGGCCAGTGCCTTCATCGGGGAGAGCACCCACAGCACGACCGTCAGGTACACAGCCACGTGCAGGGCGACGAGCGCAGCCTCGAGCGCCGAGGCGCGGTCTCTTTGTCGCAGGAGCCTCTTGATGCCGAGCACATGCAGGCCGCCGCTCCGCAGCAGCATCAGGGGAAAGAAAAGGGGTGCCTGCCAGCGCGCCAACCACCAGGTGGGGGTCCGGCGCCCACTCTGGTAAGCCCCAGGCGACGCCACTTGGCCTCCGTCGCCGATGTCGGGGTCACGGCCGATCTCGTTGGGATGCGCATGATGGGCGTTGTGCTTGGGAACCCACCAGCCGAAGCTCAACCCTGTCAGCAGGTTCCCTACGGTCAGACCGAGCCGGCGATTGTCCCGGCGCGAGTCGAACACCTGGTTGTGCCCCGCGTCGTGGCCGATGAAGCCGAGCTGGGTGAAAATGAGCCCGAGCGCTACGGCGACGGCGAGAGTCGTCCACGAGTTGCCCACAATGACGAAGACGGCCCACGCGGCGAGAAGGGCGCATACGGTCGAGGCGATCTTCAGCCGGTAGTAGCTCGGTCTCCGGTCGAGGAGCCCTGCAGAGCGCACCTGGAGTGCCAAGGCGCGGAAACCAGCCGTCGAAGGGTCGATGGTGCCTGGCGCGTGCGGGCTGGTTCGTGGCCAGGCCTGGGCACCTTTCCGCACCCCGGGACCTGCGCCGGGGGGGGCGAGCGTGGTCGACCGGAGTGCGGAAAAGTGCTGGAGCTCCACGGGCACGTTTCCTACGAAGAACCCGCGAGGATGGCGCCGACGACATCGGGCCACGACTTGCCCGAGGTCGAAGCCTGCGTGGGCGGGGGTGAAAGCTCACCAAGTACTGGCATCTCCGCTGCTCCTCTGCTCCTGGGGATCGGGTCGGACATGATGCCGAGCATGAATGCTCGACGCTCGCGTCGCCAAGGTCTGGAGCAACGATGTATGCGATAGCCCCTACGTCAGGCCTCACCGCTCATGTGCCAGTTCTATGTCTATCACGCCCAGCGTCGATGTGCAAGGAGACCGGAGTGGCGACTCGTGGCGCTGCCCGGATGGGCCCGACGTGGGCCCGGCGTGCGGCCGCTTCAGAGATCCGTCAGCGGGGGCGGGCGCCTCGCGTGCCAGGCAGGATCGCAAGGGACGCGACTGCGGTTTCCCGGTCGACCACCCGCCGTGCCACCTCGGAGAGCAGCATGTTGTGATGGCGGGCATAGCCGCGAAGAAGGGCAAACGCCTGGTCCATGTCCACCCTCGCCGACTCGGCGATCACGCCCTTGGCCTGCTCCAAGACGACCCGGGTGTTGAAAGCTACCTGGAGCTGGGCCGAGACCTCCTCGCTCCGGGCGATGAAGCGCTCATGGAGGATGCCGATGGTGGCCACGTCCGCCAGGGCCTGGGCCAGGGCCTCGTGAGATTGGTCGAGCCCGCAAACCTCGTTGGCGAACAGGTTCAGGGCACCGAGGCGCTGGTCGCGCAGGCGCATCGGCACGGCGTAGGCGGACGCGAATCCAGACTCGATCGCAGCAGGGGCGAAGTGCGGCCAGCGCCCGGTTGCGTCGGTCAGGTGATCCTCGCGGACAGCCTCGCCACTGCGCCAGCAGTCCAGGCACGGGCCGTCTTGGCGCTGGATCTCGATCAGCTCGATGAGGTGCATGCGCTCGCTCGACGACGCGAGAGCATGCAGCTGTCCTTGACCGCCGGCAAGCACCACCCCGGCCTCGGCCACCTCGAGCACAGACACGCAGCGTTCGGCGAGGAGGTGGAGGAAGTCGATGAGGTCGTAGTTCTCGACGAGGGTATCTGCCAGCTCCACGAAGGTACGAGCCACCAGGTCTTCACGGTTCACGGCCTCTTCACCCCCTAGTGCTCGATCAGGTATTGGGCTTTCGCCACTGCCATTATCGCTCATGCGCAGCGAGCCCGAGACGGCGACCTCGTGCTCCACTTGGCCTGCCTGCTTGGCCTCTCACAGCTCGAAACGGATCCTCCGGTCGACTACGTCGGCAGCGACATCTCGCACCGGCCGGTCCGTGACGTATGCCCGCGCGCGCAGTGCCGCTCCTGCTCCTTCGGGGCCGACGCCGAGCTGCACCATGACCATGCCGGTCGCCTGGTAGATCACGGTTCGCTGGTCGCCGAGGTGGTCGATGATCTGGTGCAGGGAACCGGGGGGTACCTGGGCCTGCAGGCGCAGCGTGACCTCGCAGGCCACCTCGGCCATGGTTTGCGCGGCGGCGAAGAGGCCGTCGCCGAGCGGGCCGGACCGGTCTCTGTAGAGGGTCAATGCCCCGAAGCGCGCTGCGCCTGCCCGGAGAGGGAAGGCGAAGAGCGCTTCCGCTCCGGCCGCCAGTGCTTCGGGACCGAGGACCGGCCACCTCGTGCTCGTGGCCAGTTCCGGCTCGATGACGGCCAGACCGCCTCTGTGGGCGTCGATGGCGGGACCTTCACCCGTGCGGAACTGCAGGTCCACGACGGCTGAGGCCACCTCGTCCGAAGACGCGATGCTGCCGGGATCGTGGCCGGAGACGATGAGCGCCACAGCGGCCCCGCTTACCTCGAGCTCCCTGGCACAGGTGTCGCACAGCCACTCGAGCGATGCATCGGGGCCTCCGGCTTGTTCGACCAGGCGCCGGATCATGCGCTGCGAGCGGTCGCTGGTCACCGCTCCCGCCGCCAGAGCACTCCGAGCGCACCAGCCGCACCGGTACCACCGAGCGCACCGACAGCTTCTAGCGCGCCAAACGCACCAGCCGCACCGAGCGCACGGTGGGCAACGGGGTGCACCCGCGCCGAACAGGATCGCAGATGGGTAGAGCCTTGGCGATCCTCGATCCTCACGTACGGTGCCTCCTGGCAAGCATTGCCATGACGCCACAGGACGCTGCAACGAGGTCTGGATCGAACGCCGCCTGCATGGCTCGACGAACAGCTACGTCCAGTCTGCACCTTCGTCTGCAAGACGGCAACCGCTCCACCGGCGTCGGGGGAGGGGCCTGCTGCTCGGCGCTGCCGCGTCAGCCCTGGTAAGGTGACAAAAGCGATCTTCCCTTCGAGGATCCCCCCAGACGACACTGTCGCTCTAGATCCTGGTGACACCATGCCGAGCATTCCTGCTCGGATCAGCCAAGGAGACAGAGGAGCGGCGTATAGTGCCTTCACCCCAGGCCAACAGCACCTCGCGGCGCACGACCCCGGCACGCTCCGGTCCGCCGAAGACGCCGATACGGCCCGTTGCACCACCACCACCCCCGCGCTGGCGGATATGGCTGATCCCGATTGGGATCGCCTTGGTCCTCCTCGTGTTGCTCCACCCAGGTTCCAAGGGCACGCCGACGCGGAGCTTGACTTACACCGGCTTCGTGAACGAAGTGACGGCGAACAAGGTGTCTACGGCGACGATCAGCTCGACGGGTTCGGTCACCGGGAAGCTCCGGAATGGCACCGCCTACACCTCCCAGATCCCCACTGCCTTGAACGACACGGGTCTTTCGCCCCTGCTGAGCGCTCACAAGGTGCAGGTGACGGGCAGCGTCGCTTCGACGAGCCCGCTGCTTGGCGTGCTCGGGTTCTTGTTGCCGCTCCTCCTGATCGTAGGCGTGTTTGTCTGGATCGGCCACCGGGCCCGCAAGCAGCTCGGAGGCGGCATGGGCGGGGGGATCGGCGGGATCATGGGCATCGGCAAGTCGAAGGCGAAGGTCTACGACGAGGAGCGACCCACGACGCGCTTTGCCGACATTGCCGGCTACGAGGGGTCCAAGGCGGAGGTTATGGAGATCGTGGACTTCCTGAAGCACCCGGGGCGTTACGCGGCTGCCGGAGCGGTCGGCCCCAAGGGCGTGCTCATGGTCGGACCCCCTGGTACTGGCAAGACCCTCCTGGCGAGGGCAGTTGCCGGTGAGGCCGATGTCGCGTTCTTCGCCCTGTCGGGGTCGAGCTTCGTGGAGATGTTCGTGGGTGTCGGTGCGTCGCGGGTCAGGGACTTGTTCACAGACGCCCGAAAGCGGTCGCCGTCGATCATCTTCATCGACGAGATCGACGCCATCGGGGGCCGGCGCGGTCCGGGCGGATTCGGCTCCAACGACGAGCGTGAGCAGACGCTCAACCAGTTGCTCTCGGACATGGACGGCTTCGAGCCCGGTGCCCCTGTGGTCGTGATGGCTGCCACCAACAGAGCCGAGATCCTCGACTCGGCGCTCTTGCGGCCGGGGCGCTTCGACCGCACAGTCGAGATCCCCCTTCCCAACCAGAAGGAGCGCAGCGCGATCCTTGCCATCCATGCGGAGGGGAAGAAGCTCGCGCCAGACGTCGACCTAGACGCGCTGTCCCGGGGCACCCCCGGGTTCTCGGGTGCCGACCTGGCGAACCTGGTCAACGAGGCGGCGATCAACGCGGTGCGAGACCATCGGCGCGTCGTCTGCGCAGCCGACTTCGACGCAGCGCGCGATCGCCTTCTGATCGGACGCCGTGATGCCTCCAACGCACTCTTGCCCGAAGAGAAGCACGTCGTCGCCGTCCACGAAGCCGGCCACGCCCTCGTCGCCGTGCTGTCCGAGCACGCCGACCCAGTGGCGAAAGTCACGATCCTGCCCCGCGGTGCCGCGCTCGGCGTCACCGAGCAGCTTCCCCTCTCTGAGCGCCACCTCTACCCCGAGAGCTATCTCACCGATACCCTCGCCGTGCGCTTGGGCGGCCGTGCCGCCGAGATCCTCGTCCTCGGAGAGCCTTCTACCGGTGCCTCGAACGACCTGGCCGGCGCGACCGATCTCGCCACGCGCATGGTGCGTGAGTGGGGGTTCTCGAGCGAGGTCGGCCCCATCGGCTACGGACCCGAGGGTCCGAGCCGCGACAACCCCTTTGCCGGTCGACCCTATGCAGAGGAGACCCAACGGGCCATCGACACCGAGGTCGCGA
This sequence comes from Actinomycetes bacterium, assembly GCA_021801525.1. GTDB lineage: Bacteria > Actinomycetota > Acidimicrobiia > Acidimicrobiales > JAJYXR01 > JAJYXW01. The sequence goes on along the minus strand of JAJYXW010000051.1, from coordinate 25,792 downwards.
GACTCCTTCGAGAGGCGGAGGTCCGGGCGGCCGACGTGCTGCGCGCGCATCGCGAAACCCTGGACCGCGTTGTCGAGCTCCTGCTCGAGCGCGAGACGATCGACGGCTCGGACCTGGCAAAGATTGCGGGAGTGCGGACGCGCCGCGCAGGACGCGAACGGGTTCTGGCACCACACGCCGCGGCGGCCTCACGCGTCTAGGTCGCTCCTTGCCTTGCCCTCGGCTTCGTCGTCGGCGTACGAGAGACGGTGCTTGCCGCTTCCTCAGGTTCTGAATCGTGCCCTTTAGCGCGGTTCCAATAGGTGGTCGCGCGATCCGAAAGCCTGCTCGGCGCCGAGCTTGCCACTGCCTGGCTCTCCACGGGAGATTCCCTTGCGACCGGGCCGAGCGAACGCCGTGGGGAGCTGGTCGGCAAGCCATGTCGCGTCGAAGACCCCGGGGGAGGCGGCCCAGGCCGAGCGAACGGTGAGCCGGCCACCTGCAGCGACGAGGCGGCTTGCGGCGTTGGCGGCAACGGCCAATCCCTCGGCGTCCATCGAGGCCAGGTCTGTGACGTCCAAGACAATCGAGGTGTAGCCGCTGGCGAACGCCGCGTCGAAGAGGGCTCCGAGCTCCCGTGCGCGCAAGGAGTCGACATCGCCTCGGACAGCTACGACGGCCAGCTCCCTGCCGAATACGGTCATTATGCCGGTGTCCGGAACCGGCGCATCCATGGCGGTCACCTCGGCCCCACACCAGAGCTGGATGCCCGTGGAGTTCTTATGATCAACAGCGAGGAGCGAGACACGGGCTCATTGCCTCCACGGGTGCGGACGTAAAGCCAGCTGCCCCCACGGCAACCTCACTGTCGAAGTCGACTTGATCCTAGCGCCTCCAAAACGAACTGACAACGGCTCCCGATGCACAGGGTGGCCGGACGCGCGCGCGATAATGGCAACGGCCTAGGCAGACAGACGGCCCAGACGGCCCAGACGGCCCAGACGGCCGGAACGGACAGACGGCCTGAACGGACAGACAGACAGACAGACAGACGGCCTGAACGGCAATGGAACCCACCGAGTACCCGATCAGCACCAGCGAGGATCCGACTTCGGAGCTCGTCGGAGACTTCTCCGACACAGCCCGCCTCCTGTTCTCGGCAGGCAGCGTGCAGGACACCCTGGCCCGGGTAATGAGTCTCGCCGTCTCTACGATCGAGGGTTGTGACTTTGCCGGCATCTTCCTCCTCGAAGGCGACGCGGTCACCACCCCTGTTCACACCGACCCGGTGGTCGCAGAGGTCGATGCTCTCCAGCACCGCAACGGCGAGGGACCGTGCCTGGACGCCATCACCGAGCGCCTGATCTTCTATGCCGCCGACTTGAGCGATGATCCCCGCTGGGCTCGCTTTGGGCCCGAGGCCACGAAGAAGGGTATACGGAGCCTCCTAGCCCTGCCGCTCTTTTCCAATGGAACCCTCGGAGCCCTGAATCTCTACGCCCGTTGCCCTGACGCCTTCGGGGTCGTGGACCGAGCCAAAGGAGTGATCCTGGCCTCGTTGACCGGTTTCGCCTTGTTGGCCGCCCGCTCCCACGAAGACGAGGAGCGCCGAGCCGGCAACCTGCAGGCTGCCCTGGCAACTAGGGAGGTGATCGGTCAAGCCCAAGGGATCCTGATGGAACGTGAGCGCATCACGGCGGATCAGGCGTTCGACGTGCTGCGTCGAGCTTCGCAGCACTTGAACCGCAAGCTCCGCGATGTTGCCCAGAACTTGGTCGACACCGGCGAGCGTCCCGACATCGGTCCGTCGCGTTCTTCGTGAGCACGCTCGACAGGATCCACGTACGGAGCACGCGCTGGCATGCTGCCAGGGTCTTTCGCCGATCTGTTGGCGTCGAGCAAAGATCGTGGTATAATTCTATTGAGAGCTGAAGAGGCCCAGACCCCGCTTTCCTCCGCAACTGACCGACGGTCAGCTCACTAACTGGAGGTGTATGCGATGGGTTTAACAGGTATGGGTTTCAGCGTAGTGGCAATTGCGGCGGGCGCCGTTATGTACTGGGGAGTCACGGCTCAAGGTCACGGCTTCCGGCTTTCCACCATAGGAGTGATCCTGATGGTGATCGGTGCAATCGGCCTCGTCGTATCAATGGTCGTGTTCGGCACGTCACGCCGTCCTGCAGGCAGCCGGCGCCGCACCTATGACCGCGAAGCGACCGATTCGCAGGGCCGTTCTACTGCGGTGCACGAAGAATTGCGCTGATCACCTGATCGCGGACCTGAAATGCAGTAGGTGTCATGGGTCCATATCGGTGGGTTCTAGGTGCGCGATCATGTGTTGGCGCAGTGCCGCTCGACTGTGGGCTCGCTCATAGAGCCCTGACGGCGGCGACCAACAGGACACCATTGCGGAGGGTCAGCGTCACCGTGACCACCGGCGAGGAGAGCACGATGCTATTCACGGTCCTCAGGTTCACCACGAGGATCACGTTGGTGTCGTAGGAGAGCGCCCACGGCTGTGGGAGTGGAACCCCAGCTACAGCGAGAGCTGACCACCACGACATGTTCTCTGCGGCTGCAGCCTTGGCGGCGGCCGTGAAATCTCGGAGAGCCGCGTTCACCACCACCAAAGGCTCGGGTCCTTCGCGGAAGGACCGCGACGGCGAGCCGGCGATCGTCAAGTGCCCGAGGGGAACACCCGATTGGGCGAGCGACAGCCCTTCTGCGGCGAGCGCAGGAGGTGCCGGGACCACGAGCTGCGGGAGCGACGACGGCGGGATCGTCATCGGAAGGGCAATGGAGTGTCGGGCAACTAGCTCGGCCTCGACGACATAGCGCTCGGGAGTCCAGAACAACGCGTTGGTGGGCCAGCAGGTGACCAGCGCGAGCCCGGATCCAGACGGTGGAGTGGGCAGGGCGGCCCCGGGCCGGGTCACGGCGCTGGCTACAACGCTGAAGACTGCCGCTTCGCAGCCGGCCTGCCATACGACAGTGGCACCCGGTCGGACACGATCGAGGCCCGAGAAATAGCTCACGTCGTGGGCCAGCAGCACGCTCTCGCCCTTGTCCCCAGGCCATACCGTTGCCGGATCGTGGCCGACCGCGATGTCGAGAACCGCGTTGGTGACGCCTCCGAGTACCGGGGCCCTCAGGCCGATGGCCGGGATCTCGAGCACGCCCGGTCGACGAGGAGTCGCCGGGAACGCCCTCGTCCTCGAGCTGAGCGGGCAACTTCCCGCTGCGTTGACGCTGCCCGCTCGGAGCGCTGCAGGGTGGAGCGCACGCTGCAAGAGCGCGTGACCGGCGCTATTGGAGCGGTGATCCCACCAGAGCGGGTAGGCGACTCCAGCTAGGGCGATGCCGAGCAGCAGCATGCCGAAGAGCGCCCGGAGGCGAAGGCCGCGAACGCTTGGAGCGCTCTGTCGTGGCGTCGACTCAGGCTCCCGTGCGCCGGCTCACGCGGCGTCTGTGCACCAGATCGCCCAACAAGGCCAGCCCGAACGCGCCGGCCAGAGCAGTCAGCAGCCAGTAGAGCCAGCCTGCCCACGGCTCGCCGGTGTGCGCGGAGGGCACAACCACTGGCACGGTGGTAGCCGTCGTAGTCGGCACGGTGGTAGCCGTCGTAGTCGGCACGGTGGTAGCCGTCGTAGTCGGCACGGTGGTAGCCGTCGTAGTCGTGGTGGTGGTAGTGCAGGTAGGCACGGTGATGGTGTTCGTGTCGAGCGTGACTGCGCCGTTTCGGGCCATTACCCGTCCTACTACGGTAGCCCCGGTGTCGAGCGTTGCCGATGTCAACGAAAGGATGGTTCCGGCGAACACGGTGCTCGTGCCCAGGGTGGTGGAGCTGCCCACCTGCCAGAACACGTTGCACGCTTGGGCACCGCCGGTCAGCTGGACAGTGCTGCCCGACCCAGTGGTGAGGGTGGATCCTGCTTGGAAGACGAAGACTGCGTTCGGGTTACCCTGTCCATCGAGAGTGACCGTGCCGGTCAGGGCCATAGAGGACGCAGACTTGTACACTCCCGGGGCCAAGGTTTGGCCTCCGAGGTCACTGGTCACCGTGGTGGCCGGTGTGCGCCCGGCTGCGTCGTTGTACGCAGTGGTCAGATCGGATTGGGCCTGTTGCGCGGTGGAGTCAGCTACGTATTCGGTCCCATGGACTACTCCTGGCGGGAAGCCTGTCACCGAGGTCCCCGGGTAGAGTCCCAGGTTCCCGTTCACGACCGAAGAGCCGGTGTTCGTGATCGTGGACCCCGCCAGCAACGCGAAGGATGCGGTTGTGCCCAACGCCACGGGGGGCTGGGCTGCCGCGGCAACGGGCACGCCAGCGACTGCAGCGTCGATCAAGAGTGCCGCGGCGATTCCCGCCCCCATCACCACCACAAACCAACGTTGATTCGAGCCTTGGCGAGCCTGGCGAACCGTCGTTCTCACGACGATGCTCCTCTCGGCGAGACTACGACGGAGGCCGTCACCGAAGCTGCTCGGCGTGACGCTCGAGCTCGTAATATTGGTCGGCCGGGCCAATCCAGTGCCTAGTCTTTACGACGGCAGGGAAACGAGGGGTGCTGGCTGAAACGAGCAAATACAAGCTCTTGGCCATGATTGCCCTTCAACAAACCCCGAAACGATCGACCGTCTGTCTCGGCTGTTTCGTGAGGCGTTGACTTGAGTTATATCACGCCTGGGCTGTTGGGAGCAAGCGTGATCTTCGCTCCTGACCTGGTGAGGATCGCCGAGGGCCTCGGTTTCCGTGACGTAGAGCGTTGTCGAAGCACCCCGAGGCTCCCGATGACCGCCCGCCCGGGCCGGCAAGGCACGACGCTGCGGGAGCAGCGGGATCGGTCTTGCATGGCTTAGCTAAACTAGCTAATGTCAAAGGCATGCAGGTGAACATGCACGACGCCAAGACCAACCTCTCCCGACTTGTCGCTGCAGTCGAGTCGGGGGAAACCGACGAGATCGAGATTGCACGAGCTGGTCACGTAGTGGCTCGGATCGTCCCTGCCCTGCCGCGGTCCCCGCGTAGACCCGGGTACTGGGCTGGCAGGGTCAGGATCGGTCCAGACTTCGATGACCTTCCCGCCGAAGTCTCCACCGCGTTCGCGGGCGAGGCGCCGTGAGGGTCCTTCTCGACACCCATGTCCTGCTGTGGTGGCTCGCCGCCGACCCGGCTCTCCCCGACGCTGCGCGTGCCGTCATCGCCGATTCGAGCACCGTTGTGCTCGTTTCAGCCGCCTCTGCCTGGGAAATATCGATCAAGCAAGCCGCCGGACGGCTAGACGCGCCAGACGACCTCATTGCCGCTCTTGATGAGAACCGGTTCGACTCCCTCCCCATCACCGCAGCCCACGCCATGGCCGCGGGTCGCCTTTCTCCGCATCACAGCGACCCCTTCGACCGCATGCTGATCGCCCAGGCCCGACTAGAGGATCTCACGGTCGTCACGGTCGACCGCAGGTTCGCCGATTACGGCGTCTCCCTGCTCCAGCTGAATTGAGATGCCTTCGGCGTTTCGCCCGCAGGCATCAGTCATGGCCTCCGAGGGTGGCCACCTCACTCGCCCCCAGGCGCATAACAAGAGCGCGAGCAAGCCTCTTTGGCGCGGATGTGCTGGCAAGTCACGAACTGGGCCGATAGCGTCGCTTCGACGCGAGCGACAAGGCCTCGTCATTCGAGAGGCCGTGAAGGGTGGTTCGTACGATGGCGTTTGCACAAGCAGCCAAGCGGGTCGTGCCAGCAGCAGCGCTGCTCATCGCCCTTGCTGGCACCGCAACGATCGCGCCGATGCTCACCAGTCCAGCGAGCGCATCGGGATCCGTGTCTTCGTCGCTCCCATATCGACCCTATGCAATCGCGTGCCCCACTACCTCCACCTGCTACGCCGCGGGCCAAGACGGCAGATCCGCCGCTGTCAGTGCCATCCTCGCCACGACAGACGGCGGCTCGACCTGGACAAGCCAAGGCGTCCCGTCGGGAATCCTCTCCCTGAACGCGCTCGCGTGCCCGACTGCCTCCACCTGCTATGCCGTGGGCCAAGACGGCGGCTCGACCAGCGCGAGCGTGATCCTCGCCACGACGAACGGCGGGGCGACATGGGAGAGCCAGAGCGCGCCGGGGAGCCGTTCTCTCCACTCCATCGCGTGCCCCACTGCCAGTACCTGCTATGCCGCGGGGACATACCAGCGCAACACCTCCGAGCCCGGCCAGTCGGTTGGTGTCATCCTCGCCACGACGAACGGTGGGGCGACATGGGCGAGCCAGAGCGTGCCTTCTGGAACCAGCGCTCGGCACGGCATCGCATGCTCGTCTCTCACCACCTGCTATGCCGTGGGGTCATCCGAGGGCGGGACTTCCAGCGTCCTCATCGCGACGACGAACGGCGGGGCGACCTGGGCGAGCCAGAGCGTGCCCTCTGGAACCGACTCTCTCGACGCGATCACCTGCCCCACTCCCAGCACCTGCTATGCCGCGGGGACGTCGAGCACCCCCGCCAGCGTCCTCATCGCGACGACGAACGGCGGGGCGACCTGGGCAAGCCAGAGCGTGCCCTCTGGAACCGGCTACTTGGACGCGATCACCTGCCCGTCTCGCGCCACCTGCTATGCCGCGGGGACGTCTGGCACCCCCAGCGGGCCGGTCGGTGTAATCCTCGCCACCACGGACGGGGGCTCCACCTGGGCAAGCCAGAGCGTGCCGTCGGGAACCGATTTTCTGGACGCGATCACCTGCCTGTCTTCCAACACCTGCCACGCCGCGGGGACGTCGGAGATCCCCGGCGGGCAAGTTGGTGCCATCCTCGCCACGACGAACGGCGGGGCGACCTGGACGAGCCAGAGCGTGGTCTTGGGGATCGGCTACTGGGAAGTCGCCTCTGACGGGGGTGTCTTCGCCTTCGGCGACGCGGGCTTCTATGGCTCCATGGGTGGCAAGCCGCTCGACGCGCCCATAGTTGGCATAGCCGCAGATCCAGCTACTGGCGGCTACTGGGAGGTCGCCTCCGATGGCGGGGTCTTCGCCTTCGGTGCCCCCTTCTACGGTTCCATGGGTGGGAGGGCGCTCAACGCGCCGATAGTCGGCATAGCAGCGACGCCTGACGCCAAGGGCTACTGGGAAGTCGCCTCTGACGGGGGTGTCTTCGCCTTCGGCGACGCGGGCTTCTATGGCTCCATGGGTGGCAAGCCGCTCGACGCGCCGATAGTCGGCATAGCCGCAGATCCAGCTACTGGCGGCTACTGGGAGGTCGCCTCCGACGGTGGGGTCTTCGCCTTCGGTGCCCCCTTCTACGGATCCATGGGTGGAAAGCCGCTCGACAAGCCGATAGTCGGCATAGCTCCGGCAGCGGGCGGAGCTGGCTACTGGGAGGTTGGCTCCGACGGGGGGGTCTTCGCCTTCGGCGACGCGGGCTTCTTTGGCTCGATGGGTGGGAAGGCGCTCAACGCGCCCGTAGTGGGCATAGCAGCGACGCCTGACGCCGAGGGCTACTGGGAAGTCGCCTCCGACGGGGGTGTCTTCGCCTTCGGCGACGCGGGCTTCTATGGCTCCATGGGCGGAAAGCCGCTCAACGCGCCCGTAGTGGGCATCGCCGCGACGCCTGATCTGGTGCAGGCGTCCTGAGAGGCCCAGGGCCCAGGGCGATGACCTTGTCGGTTTCGGTAGGGCATCCGATTACGGCACGAACAACAGTTCACCTACTCGGCGACGGACGGGTGCCCGCATGGCGTTCGACATACGGGAACGCTGGAAGTCCTCAGGGGGTGCCACAGCCGTCTGATTGAGCGGGGCGGCCGCGGCCGCATATTCGATTCGTCGCCGTCCCGGCACAGATTGCCGTCAGTCTGTGCTTCTGGGCCGGCGGGCGTCATCCGGCGGGCGAGGTCGGTGCGGTGTGTGGAGTGTGCGAGCCTGCACAGCCAAGCGAGAGCGAAGCGAGGGGGACAGTGCGGGTGCCGGGTCCCGATGCCCCGCCGACGGCGAAGGTTCCGATGACGGTGGTGCCGTTGCTCTTGTAGACCGGGATGGAGATGTTCCGCTTCGCTGAGGCTTTGTCCCAGGCCAACGCTTGGGCCGGGGACGCGACGGCGCCGCCCGAAGCGCAGTTCATCTCGCTGGTCTTGACGTACCCCTGGGTCTTGCCGTGGTCGATGGCGACGGCGACAAGGTCGGGGGTTCCGTTCTTGTTCGCTACCCCGTAGGTCTGACCGTGTGCGTTGGTGCCCCACGCGGTGGTCACCTGATGGACGTACATCGCTTGGAGTGTCCACCCCGCGTTGGCGGTGGTGTCGACGGTGATCGTGTGCTGGCGGGGGTGGAGGGGCACGACCATGGAGGCTCGGCGATACTTCGGCGGGCGGCGCAGGTCGGCGGCAGAGCAGGTCAGGTTGCCGCCCGGGAAGTCGAACGTGCCGGCGCTCAGGCAGGTCAGGCTGACTGAGACGTCTGTCGCACTCGCCGGTACGGGACCGAGGTTGATCGTGGCGGTCCCGGTGCGGGTGGCGGTGGTGATCGTTCCGAGCGGAGTGTTGGAGGTAGCGCCCGGCAGCGTCAGGATGCCTGCGGCGAACGCAACCCCGCCGCCGACCAGCACCGCGGCGGTAGCGATGCTGGCGCTCAGCCGCCAAGAGAGCCGCCAGCGAAGGCGTGCGTGTCTTTCCACCGTGGAGATCAGCTCCTGGCGCAGCGCGCCAGCGAAAGTCGGGTCCATGCTTCTACCGGTCATCTCATCTCCTCCATGCTCACGGCCCCCGGGCCTTGTTCTGCGGACGCTCCCAGCTCCGAAGCCATCCGGGCTCGCGCCCGGTGAAGCCGGGTGCGAGCGGCACCAGGGGAGATCCCGAGCGCCGCCGCTGCTTGACCGGGAGCGAAGTGCTCGAAGGCCGTCAAAGCTATGAGCGCAGCGTCGGATGGCCCGAGCTTGCCCAGCGCCTGGCGCACGCTCTCGGCGGCGCTGTCCGCTGCCATGTGCTCCATGGCGATGTCTGCCGCGGCGCGAGAATCCTCGCCGCGTGGCAGCGCGGCGAGCAGGGAGCGGTAACGGCGCTGGCCACGCGCATGGTTGTGCTCGAGGTTGGTTACCGTGACCAAGAGCCAGGGCAAGACGCTGCCGTCGACGACGCGGACGTGCTTGCGTCGACGCCATAGCTCAAGGAAGGCGCTAGCCGTGAGGTCTTCGGCGTCGTGGGGGTTGCGGGCGAGCCGGAGCGCGTGGCGGTACACCCGGTCCAGGTTCTGATCGAAGACCGCGGCGTAGCCGTCGCTGTCGTCGCGGAGAGCTGCCGCCCACGCCGAGGCCTCGTCCGAAGAGGAGCGCACGACCCCTATTGTCCGCATCCCGGTCAGCGTTACACCGATTCGCGGGGCGAGAGGACCGGGACTCACGAGGCGCGCCCGGATCGAAGGTGGAACACGCGATCGGTGCGTACTCGCCTGGCACGGCCCGCACCGATCGCCCTGAGCGCCGAGGGATGGCGGAACGCCCAGTTCGGCAGGATCCGCCTCTATCTGGATGCCTCGGAAGGGATCGCTCTGCGGCCGGCCATAGGGAGGCGACTCGCCGGCGCGATGCTGGTAGGTGTGTTCGAGAGGTTCACTGACCGGGCCCGGCGAGTCCTTGTGTTGGCTCAAGAAGAAGCGCGGCTGCTCGGTCACAGCTTCATCGGCACCGCGCACATCCTGCTCGGACTGATCCACGAGGGCGACGGGGTGGCGGCCGAGGCGCTCGAAGTGCTGGAGATCCACTTGGAGGCCGTGCGCCGCGAGGTGGAGAAGACTGTCGGGGCGTCGGGCCAGGCGCCTGCCGGCTCCCCGCCGTTCACGCCGCGAGCGAAAAAGGTGCTCGAGCTGTCGTTGCGCGAAGCGCTCCAATTCGGTCACAACTACATCGGCACCGAGCACATGCTCCTCGGGTTGATCCGGGAGGGTGAGGGAGTCGCCGCTCAGGTGCTCACCACGCTGGGCGCCGACCTGGCCCGGGTTCGCCAGCAGGTGATCGTCTTGCTGGGCGGGCAGGCATCGCCGGAGGCGATCGAGGCTGTGGGGGTGAGCCCCGAGGCGGGCCGGGACGGCCCTCGGTGCCCGACGTGCCGGTCGGCGCTCGACGGCCACGTCGGCTACCGGGTGCTCGGCGTGGGACCCGTCGGCCAACCCGAGACCTCCGAGGTCATCGACGTCATGTTCGTCTACTGCCTGCGCTGCGGAGTGATGCTCGCCCACACGCCAGCTGGGGACATCGGGCTCAGCCCCGGTGCCGGCTCCCAGGCCGTCGCGTTCGCCGAGGTGGAGCAGACCCCTGTCGCACTCCAGCCGGAGCGCGTGATCGCCGAAGGCGTCACCGGCGACAACGTGCGCTGGACGCTCAGGGCCGGCGGTGACGAGGGGAACTACTCCACCATCCTCAGGGTCGAAGACGACGCCGGCGTGATCTCAGGAGGCGGGATGGGTGGCCCGAAGCTGTGGGGCTCCGACCTGTTGAACGTGTACTCCGGCGGCAACCCCAATCGAGGCCCGCGAGGGATCGTGGTGGGCTGCGACCCAGCGGTCGAGCACCTCAGCGTGTTCTACGAGGACGGTGCCGAAGCGGAGATGGTCACCTGCGGGCCGGTCGACGGTCTGCGCTTCGGCGTCCTTCTGGTCGCTCCCGAGGCTCGGTTGCGGGAGGTAGTCGGAACTGATCAAGACCGAGCCGTCATCGAACGATGGCACCTGCGAGGCCACGACGCCTCCTGGCACGGCCATCGACAGGAGTAGGCGACGAGAAGAGGCATCGATGCAGCGACGGTCCACCACAGGTGGCGACGTGCCGCGGACCGTCAACCTCCCCAGTACCTCCGTGGCCGTACGGTGATCCCGTTGCGGGCACGACATGGCCGCCCTTGACTTGTATGGCTTGCCATGCAATACTTATGGCAAGCCATACAAGGAGGCTCGCATGCTGAACCCGCTCCTCGTTCGCCTCCATGTCGCAGCTTCGGCCAGCGCGATCACGCTGATCGCAACGTTCCTCGCCTCCAGCGGAATCACCGAACTGACCGGTGGCGCCGGTGACATCCGCGTGCTGCGCCACGGCGTCGTTCTCGGGCTGCCCCTGCTCGTCGCCTGCCTTGCCACCGCCGGCCTGACTGGACGACACCTGGCAGGCGACTCCCGCTCCGCCATAGTGCGCCGCAAGCAGCGACGTCTCCAAGTGGCCGCCGCTGTCGGGGTACTGGTACTAGTCCCATGCGCCCTGATCCTCAACCACCTGGCCGCAGGCCCCACCACCAGCCGCGCGTTCACAGCCTTGGAGGTCACCGAATTCCTGTTCGGCACCGTCAACCTCTCACTGCTCGTAGCGAACTTCCGCGACGGCCGCCGCATGACCCGCCACCGCAGGCCAGCGCAGGTGGCGGAGCGAGCGGGCCGCACGCCGTGACCAGCGCGCCTCTGAGGCCGGCGTCATCGGTCGGCTACCAGGTCAACCGGCTGGCCCGGCTGTTCGAGGCAGCGCTGCGTACACGCATCGCCGCCTATGGGGTGGTGCCCGGGCAGTTCCCCGCCCTGCTAGCCCTGCTCGAGCAAGATGGGCGAACACAGCGCGAGCTGTGCGACATCGCCAGTGTCGACCAGTCCACTATGGCCAAGACCCTTTCCCGGATGAGACGCGACGGCCTCGTCCATGCTGAACCTGATCCGAGCGACAGCCGCTGCATCCGCTACCACCTCACGCCCGCAGCGCGCGCCCTCGAACCGGAACTGTCAGCTGCAGGCCACGACGTCATCGCCCAAGCCATCCAGGGGATCCCCACCGCCAGGCTCGCCGCCTTCGACCGGACCCTCGCCGACATGGCCACCAACCTCACCCGCCCTTCGGCCTGAACCGGCGTCGCACCACAGGGCATCGAGAGTTCACAGCGCTCCCAGTGAGCACGGCCCCGCCGGCACGGTCACGCCCCCGGGGGAGCGGCTGCGGATCATTGTCACAAGCGGAACGCCATGCGGGCACCCGTCCGTCGCCGAGTAGGTGAACTGTTGTTCGTGCCGTAAGCGGATCGGCCACCGGGCACGTGTACGTCGAGCGCGTCGTCGTGAGGATCCTGCGAGTAGAGTTCGGGCGTGCTCGATCATCTCGGCGTGCAGGTGGGCGACGTCGAGGCCTCGCGCGCCTTCTACCTGCGGGTGTTCGCTCCGATCGGCATGCGCGAGGCGATGCGCTTCCCACACGGTGACAGCATCGTCGTGGGTCTGGCCGGTCCTGATGGTGTCCCCAGCTTCTGGCTCAGCCCGGCTGCTCGCTCCGAGGCAGCACGAGAGCTGCACGTCGCGTTTCGTGCCCCCGATCGCGCGGCGGTCGATGCGGTGTATGAGGCTGCCCTGGGCGCTGGAGCCGAGGTTCTCCACGCCCCGCGTGAATGGCCCGAGTACCACCCAGGCTACTACGGAGTGTTCCTGCGCGACCCTGACGGCCACAACGTCGAGGCCGGGCGAACCGACGGGGGATGGCCAGCCCCAGCGGCGGACCGACGTTGGGGAGTTGGTCCGTTACCATTCTCGGGGCAATATCGAGGGGGACAGCCATGGACGAGAAGCGGTGCCTTGTCTTCGACTCGGCGTGCGTTGCCTGCTCCAAGACGGCGCGCCTCATAGAGGACGAGTCGCACGGCTGGCTCACCGCCCGCAGTCTCGGCGACGAGGAGGTCCGCCGCCTGCTGGCTGCGGCGGGCAGACCGGATCTGTGGGCACCGTCGATCATTGAGTCCAGTGGTGGGAAGGTGCGCGTCCTCACCGGCAGCCGGATGGTGCTCCGTCTCGTTCTCGGGATCGGTCCGGTCCACGCGCGGCGCACGCTGCGGGCGATCCGCTCGGCACTTCACGAGCCGGCAGCCGCGCCGGTCGAGCCGGCGGCGGCCGGTCGCCAGGTCTCCCGCCGGCAGGTGCTCGAGTGGAGCGGAGGCGCTCTCGGGGCGCTGATGCTCGGTCCGCGGGCGCTGCGCCAGCTATCGCACCCCGTGACACGACCGAGCGCTGGCGTGGCGGCGTCGCACATCACCGTTGGCGACGCCGAGCAGCTAAAGCAGCTTGCCGGCGTTCAGGCCGCATCCGCCCGCTTCGGACGCTGAATTGGTCCGCAGCCCAAGCGGTGCGCCAGGGTGGGCGAACGTCGACCTCGATCCCCTTCCTGCCGCTGCAGGGATCCCCCGCGTCGGCACTGGTGATTTCGGACTATGGATACGGGCGCGGCTATGACTACTTCGTGGTCTCGGTGACCGGCCCCAAGGACTCACTGGCGTTCACTGTGATGACGGTGCAGGGGGCCGAGCTGGCGAGGCTGACGAAGAGCCATGGAACGCTGCACGGCTACAGTGCCGACAGTGCCGACTCGGCAATGGCGGCGAGCAGGGCCTCCTTCGGCGCACCGCAGGGACCCGTGCCCGAGATCAGCTGGAGTTGTTTCATCGACTGCCTGGCCGGTCATGTCTCCGAATACTGCCTGGAGCTGTGCGAGTTCTGCGAGGACCCGTGGGGGTGTGCCGTCTGCGCTGGCTGTGCCGGCATCTGGGTCGGGGTCTGCACCTGGAGATGCTTATTTTGAGCGACCGTCACGCTCGGACGACAACGTGCCGGCGGTGGTGGGCTGGGGCGTTTCAACCGTCCCATTCGCCACATGACCGGTGGAGGTCGTTGTGACGCGCTATACGTTGGAAACCACCGGTGGCCTACTGGTGTACGAGGTGATCGGAGAGGGCGATCCGGTTCTCTTTCTCGCGCCGCGCTGCTATGACCGGCGGGTGTGGTCCGACGTGGCCGTGCTGCTTGCATCGGGCATCCGCTCGGTGATGCCCGATGAGCGGGGCTTCGGAGAGTCGGGTAACGCAATGGGTGTGGTCGACCCCGTACGTGACGTGAGTGCCGTCATGGATGCCTGCGACGGTGAGGGGTTCGTCGTTGTGGCGGCGGATGGTTCGGCCGACGTGGCCCTCGCCCTCGCCCTCGCCAGACCGTCATCACTACGGGGCATCGTGCTGATCAACCCGAGCCTGCTGGAGCTCGTGAGCCCGCGATCACCGTGGTATCTCGAAGCCGCCGGCGAGCGGGCGGTGACGAACCTCGCCGCGATGGCCGCCGCAGGTTCGTCCGAGGAGGCGTTCGTCGCTCGCTTGAAGCAGGCCGGGGCGAGCGCCGAGCCGGAGGTGTGGGAGCGCGTCGCGGCGATCATCGGAACGATGAACAGGCGCCTCAAGCGACCTCCGGAGCGGCGGATGACCCCGACGGTCTACCCCGAGCTCGGTCGGATAACGGTGCCGGTGGTCGTCGCGGCCGTGCACCCGGCCGGCGAGGAGGCCTCTCCCGTGGAGAGAGCGATCGCCGACGCGATCCCCTCGGCCCGCTTCGTCGAGGTGGAGTCGTCGTGGACGACCATGCTTGGACTCGGCGAGCCCGCCCGCTGCGCCGCGCTGGTTCGTGAGTTGGTCAGCGGCTGATCTCCACCCAAGTCGCCCTGAAGCGCGTCAGCGGCCCGGCGCTATCGTCGCTGCCTGTCCCGGTTGGCGCCCCCTTGCGAGAATCTTCACCGGGCGGGTCATACGGGACACCCCCACCAGCGCGCCCGTCCTGGCCTGCGGCGTTCCCGTAGCGGGTTCGGCTTGCGGGCGCGCCGGGAACCGCGCCGGTCTCGCTGCCCGGACGTTGTCCGGACGCGGTAGACTTTCCACCATGAGCGACGCCGCTGTCCGCCCCTCGAGACGTCACCGCCTAGAGATGCGGGTGACCCCTGAGCAAGAAGCCCTCATCCGCCACGCCGCAGGCCTTGAGGGCACGACGGTGACCGCTTTCGTTCTCGACACGGTGACCACGCGGGCGAGCAGCGTGATCGAAGCCCACCGAGATCTTGTGCTGTCGAACGAGGTCTTCGATCGTTTCCTCGCCGAGTTGGACAAGCCGGCAATGCCCGTTCCCGAACTGGTCGAGCTGTTTCACAACCACCCGAAGCTGCCCGAGGCGTGAGCGGTCGTCGCCTTGAGCGGCTCGGTCCCCATCATCATCTCGACGAGTTTCATTCGGGCAAGGAGATACTCGACCGCTGGCTGCAGGCTCATGCCCTCGCCTGCCAGCAGATGGACGTGGCTCGCACCTTCGTGCTGGTCGAGGCTGAACGTGTCGTCGGCTACTTCAGCCTCACCATGGGCTCCGTCCAGCGAGCCGAGGCACCCCCGGCGCTGGTACGCGGCCTACCGGGTTACCCCGTTGGGATGGCCCTGCTCGCACGACTGGCCGTCGACGCTCGCTATCAGGGCAAGGGACTCGGTGCCCTACTCCTCGCCGAGGCGCTGCGAAAGGCTGTGGGCGCCGGAGAAGCGGCTGCTGCCCGCCTCGTCGTGGTGGACGCCGTCGACGAGGCCGCAGCCCGCTTCTACGTCCATCACGGCTTCGTCGCGGTCCCCGAGCATCCTCTTCGCCTCTACCGACGGATGAGGGACATTCGAGCGTCGCAGTAGTGGATCCCCAAGTGAGAACGGGCCAGACGCCGTGCCCAGTCGGAGCGTCGGTGGCTGATGGCCGGATCGGAGCGCCATGCTCTTTCAGCGACAAGCGCGAGCGGCGCCTGAGGTGCCAGCTTGCGGACCGCACCGACCAGGTCGTTCTGCGCTATGCGTGACCTGACCGGGAGGGCGCCGACCGGAGCGCGGAATCGGCGCTCTGCTTCTCGTGGGCTTTCCGGCTCACCACCGAGCATGGTCGTGGAGACCGTCAGTTCCTTGTCCACCTACGGGCAGTTTCTATTGGCTGCCGACAGATCCCGACCAGAGGGTCTAGGTGCCTCGGAGGCATCGTGTCTGATTCTGGACAAACGTCCCCAACTGGGGACGCCTGTCCGAAGCGGGACGAGGGCCGGTGAGCGGGCTCGCTCCGCTCTGGTGCGGCGGGCTCGGGAATGCCTGGTCGGGTGGCAGTGGTGACCGGGTACTGCCCTGAGGGACGCGATCGGGATGAGTCGGCGCTGGCCAAGTGCCTCCCCTCGGCTGAAGCCGGGGCTTGCGCTCGTGCTTCACTCACCTCGACTGGCTCCACACTAGAAGAATACCGCTTTGCAGTCCCACGGAGCGGGGTCAGCGAGCGCCGGGCGCGAGTAGCGCCGGGTGGAGATCGGGCTGCTCTGCGCTGCGACGGCGAGCATCCGGCGATGTCACGGGTGGCTTGGCCACATCGGCGACGGGTGGTTGTCCGGCTGTTCCACGTATCATCTCTACATGCCCGTCAATGGTGAGTACGAACCCAGCCCTGCCCAATGGGTACGTGACCAGGTCGAGGCCTACGAGCGTTCTGGCGGCAGGGAGGCCAACACTCTGGGCGATACAGGCTTGCCGGTGGTGATTGTCGCAACACGAGGGGCCAGGTCCGGCAAGGTGCGGAAGATGGCGCTGATGCGGGTCGAGCACGGGGGTCAGTACGCCCTCGTGGCATCCAAAGGTGGAGCGCCTGAGCACCCCATGTGGTATTACAACCTGAGGTCGCACCCCGACGAAGTGGCCATCCAGGATGGCCCCGAGCCATTCGATGTAACCGTTCGCGAGGTGGAGGGACCCGAACGGGAAGAGTGGTGGGAGCGCGCCGTCGCTGCGTACCCACCGTACGCCGAGTACCAGGAGAAGACCTCCCGGCAGATCCCCGTCTTCGTCGCTACGAGCCGCTAGGCGAAGCTGCACCTCCTGGGCGGCCCAGGTCGACAAGCTGCAGCGGAGGGGCGAGGGTTGCTCAGCATGCTGTGCGGCAGCGCATGGTTCGTCTTCGGATGAAGCCGCTTCGCATCCATCTCGAGACCGGCAAGCGTTGGGTGTTCGCAGGGGCTGTCGACTGGCCCGGGTGGTGGCGGCGGCGAGGCAAGGGCGAGGAGGCGGCCCTCGGAACCTTGATGGAGTACGCCAGCCGCTATTCCAAGGCCGTAGGGGTTGCTGTCCCGACCCGGCCGGTCGAGGTGGTCGGACGTGTGCCTACCCGCAGCGGCATGGCCGACTTCGGCGCCCCGGGCGCAGTCGGGCCGTGGGACAACGAACTCCTCTCGGCTCGTGAGCTCGATCGCTGCCTGGGCCTGCCCTACGCGCCGAAGGTGGGTTGGACGGCGCGCTCGTTGCCCCGCCAGGGCGACGGAGCCGCCCTCCGGCGCTTCGCTGGTGCAGTGGCACACCGGATGTCTTCGGTGTTTCGCTGGCTGGCCCCAGATATAGCCGCTGAACTGGCCGTTCGGGTCGGGGAGACGGGACTCGAACCCGCGACCTCCTGCTCCCAAAGCAGGTGCGCTACCACTGCGCTACTCCCCGGTCCCCCCAAGGATAGGCCGGAGTGGTCGTCTCGCGCGCCAGCCGAACTTCCCTACTTCTTGCCGAGCATGCGGTTCATCTTCGTGCCACATGTAGGGCAAGTTCCCTGTGCGGCACGCCTCCCGTTGGCGAGCTCGACCTCCTTGCCCTCGAACTGGCGCTTCTCCCTGCACTTCACGCAGTAACCCTCGTATGACGGCATCGCTACTCCTCCCTGGCTCCGCCCCTTCGGGGGAACGGCAAGAAGCTAGCGCCAACCGGTGGGCGGTTGGGGGATGGTGGCAGCTCCACCCGCACCCAGGGGCTCGACGGCGGGGTACGCGGGATGAATCGTGGCTTCCGGTTCCTCACCGGGCCCGCCGGGTCCGCCGGGTCCGCCGGCTCGGGTGTCGATCTCCCCGAGCATCCGCTCCACATCTTTCGGCAAGAGCGGTGGGCTGAAGAAGAAACCCTGGGCGGTCGTGCAGCCGCGCTGGAGAAGGATACGGCTCTGGTGCGAGGTCTCCACGCCCTCCGCGACGCAGTCGATGCCGAGGCTCTGCGCCAGGTTGATGATGGCGGAGACGAGTGCCGTGGACTCGCCCTCGGGGCCGAGCACCTGCACGAACGACTGGTCGATCTTCAGGGTCGACACGGGGAACGTGCCGATGCGGCTCAGTGCCGAGTTACCGCTGCCGAAGTCGTCGATGGCGAAGCGGAGACCGAGATCCTGAAGGCGCCCCACGTTCCGGCCCATGACTCCCAGATCGTCCATGACCACCCGTTCGGTGACCTCGAGCTCGAGGAGGGATGGCTCGATGCCCGTCTCGGCTAGGGCACTATGCACGGCTTCTACGAAGTCGTCGCTCGCCAAATCGCGTGTCGAGACGTTCGCCGCTATCCGTAGCTGGGGGAGGCCTTCGCCTTGCCAGCGCCGGATCTGCCTGCACGCCTCGGTGACCACCCAGCTGTCTATGGCCACGATCAGGTTCGACTCCTCCGCCATGGGGATGAAGGAATCGGGCTCGAGGACGCCTCTGGTGGGGTGCATCCAGCGAGCGAGCGCCTCCACTCCCACGACGGCGGTGGTCTGAAGGTCTATGAACGGCTGGTACAAGACGAACAGCTCGCCGCGCTCGATGGCATGGTGCAGGTCGCTCTCGAGCTGGACGGTACCCTGCACGACTTCGGCCTCCTCGCCGTCGAACACCTGGAAGGTGTTCCTACCGAGCCCCTTGGAGCGGTACATGGCTGCGTCCGCGTTGGACAGGAGCTCGTCGTAGGTCGCGCCGTGTATTGGAGCGGTGGCGACGCCGATGGACGCAGATGTATGAACCTCCTGGCCCTCGATCAGGTAGGGCCTGTTCAGCATGTCGAGAGCCCGGTGGGCGAGCTGCTCGATGGCGGCGGGGTCCGAAAGGCCCGGGAGCAAGACCGCGAACTCGTCGCCGCCGAGCCTCGCGACCGTGTCCTGGCGCCGTACGGTCTCGCAGAGGCGTTTGGCCACCTGCTGGATGAGGTCGTCACCGGCGGCATGGCCGAGGGTGTCGTTGACCTGCTTGAAGCGGTCGAGGTCAACGAAGAACATCGACACTGCCTCGCCGCTGCGCTTTGCGCGGATCAGCTCCTGGTTGACGCGGTCGCCGAGGAGGCGGCGGTTCGGCAGGCCGGTCAGGGCGTCGTGCCAGGCCAGGTGGCTTATCGTCTCGTGCGAGCGAGCGTTCTGCAGGGCGACGGCCGCTTGGTCGGCGAGGCCCGCCAGGCGCGCGCGGCCGTCGACGTCACCCCTAACCAGATAGCCGGGCCGGTCGTCGAAGTTGGCGCTCACGAACCCCAGCACGTCGCCTGCCGAGACGATCGGCGCCATGGCGACCGACTCCGTTCCGGTCGTGGTGAGGAAGCCGTGGAGCAACGGGTCGTCATGGCTCCGATCGAGCACCACGACATCACGGCTGGCCAGGAGCTGGTCGACGAGAGGTGAAGCAGATCTCTGGATGGTGGTCAGGCTCTCCTCGCCGTCTTCGTCCGGCAGGTCGCCGTCCTGCGCTTCCCCAGAGCCGGTGCCTGGCGCACCCCCAGAGTCGCGGTCCAGGCTCTCAGGTGCTTCGTCGGGCGCCGCCCGCTCTGGTGCCGCCTCGCGCCCCTCCAGGGAGTCTCCGCTGCGGGCACGTACAATGAGAGCCTCGCTATCTGGGTCCCAAAGCATGACGGTCGCGCGTTCGCAGCCGACAACCGGCGGAACGGCGTTGGCCAGTAGGACGGTCACGTCCCGAACCGTGTCGACCCGTGCGAGATCCCGGGAGAAGTCGAGCAGCGCGCTGGCTGTCTGGTTGGACCGGCGGGCTTCGTCGAGCGCTGTGACCACGTCCAGGGCGGTGGCCGCGTAGTCGGCGTAAACGGCGAGGGTCTGCCGCTCCTGGGCGAAGAACTGGACCCCTTCGGGGTACACGGCGGCAAGCCGCCCGTAGTGCCGCCTGGAAGAGGCGATGTCGACGATCAGCCACGAGCCGCCGTGGTCGTCGGGGTGCTCCCGTAGGAGATCCTCGGCCAGCCCGCGCGCGTCGGCGTCAGAGAAGCCCCGCTGGTGGAGCTGGTGCTGGGCGTCGGGAGAGGTTCGCACGACGAGCAGGTAGCGGGGGGCGTTGACCGCGTGTGCCGCCCGGTCCGTGATCCGGGAGAGGACGCCCTCGAGGTCGTCGGTGGCCAGCAGGTCGGCAGCCGTGGAGTACACGGCTTCGAGCCGGGTGGTGAGCTGGCTGATCTGCTCCTGGAGCAGCGAGTTTCGCGTGTGCTCGTCGATCTCGAGTTCCGACTGCGCTTCCACCACTCCCTGCTCTCCCCACGCCATCGTGTAGAGGCTGGACCGCTCGTCGACGAACGACGACCATTGACGCGCCTCCCAGGCGACGCTGTAGAGGCAGAAGCGTCCACCGCGCGCCTGGCACTCCGACTCGGCCACGACACCGGGGACGAGGCCGAAGAGAACGGGGACTTGGGAGAGCAGGCCCTTTGTGAAGTCGCACATCTGCAGATGGCGTGAGAGCCCTGGTCGGGTGAACGCTCGTACCACCGCATGGGCATCGCCGACCTCCAACGGCTCCATCGTGGACACGGTGGTGAACTTCGCGGCGGCTGCGGCTACGTTGCGCAGCAGCTCCCCGGGGGAGCCCAGCGACCTGAGCAGGTTGGCCACCTCGGTCCCGTCGTGCTGGCGGAGCATCTCCTCGCCCACATGACGCCCGATCTCCTTGTCGCCGGTGACGCCCGCCGCAGCGTTGAAGAGCGCAATGGTCTCGTCGTGGGAACTCCAGCTGGTCGGGTTCTCGAGGACCTCGGCGGGGCGCACCTCGCCGGCGATCCGTAGCATCTCGGCGACGGCACCCTCGCCAGCCCTGTTGCGAACGTAGCGGACTATGACGCTCGTCATGGCGCCAGACACGTCCTGGCGGGTGGCGCTCCCGGCAGCTCCAGCCCCTGTCGAGCTCGTCGTCATTGCTGCCGGCTACCTCCCTGGCGCTTGCCGCCGCTAGCCTAGTAGGTAATTACACAATTGTAGAGGTAACTATAACTGCACTGAGTGGCAGCGCAGTATCGTAGCGCGCACGCAATGCGCCATTCCCCGTTGTCCATTGTGCCCGAGTTGTTCATCCGTTGCCAGGCACGCCGGCCCCAGCTGCAAGCGCCCATCCTGCAAGCCCCCATCCTGCAAGCCCCCATCCTGCAAGCCCCCCGTGCCGATCCGCTGGGCACTAGTGTGCCACATCCCGACTCCCGACGTGCTCGCGAGAGCGAAGCTCGTGTGATGCGAGCGACGCGAGCCCGGTAGCAGGTGTGGGAGTATCGGAAAATGCCAGGACCTGAACCGGTCGAATCCTCGGCAGTGGTAGCGCTGCTCGAGGAGGAGTGGAAGTCGTTGGCCACCCTCGGGGAGGCTCTCGGCGAGAGCGAATGGGACCTGGAAACCGGGTGCCCGGGCTGGAGCGTGAAGGACCAGTTCTCCCATGTGATAGGTACCGAGCGAATGCTGCTGGGCGAGTCCGCTCCTCCGCTCGGGGACATGCCCTCCTATGTGCAGAACCTGATCGGCGAGCTGAACGAGCCGTGGATCGCAGCCAGGCGTACCGTGCCCGGGCCCCGGGTGGCGGGCGAGCTGACCGAGGTAACCGGGCGGCGCCTCGCTCAGCTGCGGAGCTTTCCGGCCGAGCGCTTCGACGTGATCGGGCCGAGCCCCATAGGCAATGTCCCGTACCGGGAGTTCATGGCGGTGCGCGTCATGGACTGCTGGGTCCACGAGCAGGACGTGCGGGTGGCGACCGGCCGCTCCGGGCATCGCGATGGCCCTGTAGCGGATCTGGCAGTCGACCGCCTGCTCTCCGGGGTGCCCTTCGTCGTGGGGAAGAAGGCAGTACCGAAGGAGGGTGAGACGGTCGTGCTGGAGGTAACGGGCCCGACGCCCAGGCAGGTCGCGCTGGTGGTCTCTGGAGGGCGGGCCGTCGACGCGGGCAATGCGCCTGGGACCTGCTCGGCCGGGTTGCGGATGGATGCGGAGCCGTTCTGGCGCCTCACCTGCGGGCGGGTCAGCGCCGAGGAGGCGCTCGATGAATACGCGGTGGAGCTTTTCGGCGAAGACTTGGACCTCGCGGCCCGGGTCCTCGCCTCCATGGCATTCATGCCCTGATGCGCCCCAGCTCCCTGCTGCATCCTCCTGCTTTCGTGAAGCAGAGCGGGCATCACTCGTGCGACAGCCGGCATAACTCGAGCTGCCGCGGCCATATGCGCCGTGTCGCGTGGTCCAACCGGTAAACTGCACAGCTCTATGCGCGCCACGGCTGAGCAACTCGAGGGGAACCAGGTCCGCGTGAGCGTGGAGGTCGACGAGGCGGAGGTCGACGAGGCGGTCCGCCAAACAGTCCGGAGGCTGTCCAGGCAGGTGCGGGTCCCTGGGTTCAGGCCGGGGAAGGTTCCGCGCCAGATCCTCGAGGCCCGCATGGGCGGCCCGGCGGCATTGCGACGCGAGGCGATTAGGGAGGCTATTCCGGATCTCTTCGCCCGTGCTGTGCAGGACACGGAGCTCGACCCGGTTGCCGCACCCCGCATCGACGAGGTTTCGCCCGCGCCGCGGGGACCGGTCGTCTTCGACGCGATGGTGGAGGTGCGGCCGAGGGTGTCGGTGCCCGGCTACGCCGGCCTCGTGGTCACGGTGCCCCCGATCGCAGTGGAGGAGTCCGAGGTCTCGGAGCAGATCGACAGGCTTCGCGAGCAGTCCGGCGAGCTGGCGGCAGTCGAACGTCCCGCCGCGGCCGGGGACTGGGTCACGATCGACGTACAGGGGACCAGCCCTTCAGGCGAGGAGATAGACGTAGCGGACTACCTCTACGAGCTGGGGAGCGGCTCGGCGATCCCTGGCCTCGACGAGTGCCTCGTGGGCGTGTTGCCGGGGAGTGAGATCGAGCTGGCTGTGCCGCCGGGGCACCTCGAGGACCTCGACCAGAGCACCTCGGGCACAGGGGCTGATCCCGGTGAGGACCCGAGCGGCCAGAGTGGCGCTGCCGAGACGTCGGGCGGTGAGGAGCCAGTGGCCCGCTACAAGGTGCTCGTGAAGGACGTGCAGATGAAGGTCCTTCCGGAACCCACCGACTCATGGGCTGCCGAGACGTCCGAGCTCTCCACGCTGGCGGAGCTGCGCGACGACATACGCGATCGGGTTCGCCAAGTGAAGCTCCTCAGCGCGCGCATGGCACTGCGTGAGCGCGCTCTTGACGCGCTGTCGGCACTGGTGGCGGAAGATCCGCCCGAGTCGATGGTGGAGTCCGAGCTGGCCGAGAGCCTCCGCAGGCTCGGCTACGAGCTCGAGGCGCGGCGGATGACGGTGGAGAGCTACGTAGCGATGACCGGGCGCAGTGAAGCCGAGCTCGTGGCGGAGATGCGCGCCCAGGCCGAGCGGTCCGTGCGAGCCGATCTGGCATTGCGAGCGCTCGCCGATGCCGAGGCTATCGAGGTCACCGACAGCGAGCTCGACGAGATGTTCGCCGCCCTCGCCGAGCGTTCGGGGACGAACGCTGCAAAGGAGCGCGAGAGGGTCGAACGTGGAGGAGGGCTTCCCGCGGTACGCTCGGAGCGGCGCAAGGCCAAGGCGCTCGAGTGGCTGATCGAGCACGTGGAGATCGTGGACGAAGAGGGTAGGCCGGTGGCCGCAGAGGATCTCGGCATCAGCGCCGGAGGCGCAGGGGAAGAGCAGGGCAGCGCCGGAGGCGCAGGGGAAGAGCAGGGCAGCGCCGGAGGCGTAGGGGAAGAGTTGGACGAGGCAGTGGATCCGGAGGAGAGATCGTGAGCAAGTGCGAGGGACCAGGCGCCGGGTCGGCCTTCGGCTACCTGGTGCCGACCGTGGTCGAGCAGAGCACGCGGGGAGAGCGCGCGTACGACCTGTACTCGAAGCTGCTGAAGGAGAGGATCGTCATCCTCGGCACCCCCATAGACGACGCGGTCGCCAACCTGGTCTGCGCCCAGTTCCTTTTCCTCGAGTACGAGGACTCGGAGAAGGACATCCACCTGTACGTGAACTCGCCGGGCGGCGACATCACGTCGCTCTTCGCCATCTACGACACCATGAAGTTCGTGAAGCCGGACGTGTCGACCTTCTGCTACGGCCAGGCGGCTTCGGCGGCGGCAGTGCTGCTCGCTGCTGGAGCCCCGGGCAAGCGGTTCGCCCTGCCGCATACTCGCATCCTGTTGCACCAACCCTGGGGAGGGGCCGCCGGGCAGGCGAGTGACATAGAGATCCAGGCCAAGGAGATCCTGCGCATGCGCGACCTGCTCAGCTCCATGCTCGCCGAGGACACGGGCCAGCCGGTGGAGAAGATAGCGAAGGACACGGACCGGGACTTCGTCATGACCGCCGACGAGGCCGTAGAATACGGGTTGATAGACGAGGTCATCACCAGCCGCGACATCGCCGCATCCGAAGCGGCGGGCGCGGCTTAGAGGGGAGGTCGTCGTGGCAAAGTTCGGCGATGGCGGGGATCTCGTCAAGTGCAGCTTCTGCGGCAAGTCGCAGAAGCAGGTGAAGAAGCTGATTGCAGGGCCCGGCGTCTACATCTGCGACGAGTGCATAGAGCTGTGCAACGACATCATCGCGGAGGAACTAGCCGATTCGACCGAGCTCTCCTTCGACGAGCTGCCCAAGCCGCGGGAGATACTCGAGTTCCTGAACGACTACGTGATCGGCCAGGAGTACGCGAAGAAGATCCTGTCGGTAGCCGTCTACAACCACTACAAGCGCGTGCAGGCAGGCCCGGCGCAATCGAGCGAAGTCGAGCTGTCGAAGTCGAACATCCTGCTGCTCGGCCCTACCGGCTGCGGCAAGACCCTCCTCGCTCAGACGCTGGCTCGCATGTTGAACGTGCCCTTCGCGATCGCGGACGCCACCGCGCTCACCGAGGCCGGGTATGTCGGCGAAGACGTCGAGAACATCCTCCTCAAGCTCATCCAGGCGGCGGACTACGACGTGAAGCGGGCCGAGACCGGGATCATTTACATCGACGAGATCGACAAGGTTGCCCGAAAGAGCGAGAACCCTTCGATCACTCGGGACGTCTCGGGCGAGGGCGTACAGCAGGCGCTGCTCAAGATACTCGAGGGGACCACCGCCTCGGTGCCCCCACAGGGCGGTCGCAAGCATCCTCACCAGGAGTTCATCCAGATCGACACCACGAACGTGCTCTTCATATGCGGAGGGGCGTTCGCCGGGCTCGACCGGATCATCGAGAGCCGCATAGGGCGCAAGGGGATCGGCTTCAGAGCGGAGGTGAGGCGTAGCTCGCTCGATCCATCCGATGAGGTGCTGCGTCGCGTCCTTCCCGAGGATCTGATGCGCTTCGGTCTCATCCCGGAGTTCATCGGGAGGCTTCCGGTGGTTGGCGCAGTGTCCAACCTGGACAAGCAGGCGCTGATCCGGATCCTCGAGGAGCCGAAGAATGCGCTGGTAAAGCAGTACCGGCGCGTGTTCGAGCTCGACGGGGTAGAGCTCGAGATTACCGAGGACGCGCTCGAGGCGGTCGCCGAGCAGGCCCTGCTGCGCGGCACGGGCGCCAGGGGGCTGCGCGCCATTCTCGAGGAGGTGCTGCTCGACGTTATGTACGACCTCCCGAGCAGGAGCGATGTGGTCAAGTGCGTAGTCGACAGGGCGGTGGTGCTCGACCGCGTCCACCCGACGCTCGTGCCTCACGCAGAAGCCGCGAAGGCGACCCGCGCTCGCCGGGCAGCCTCTTAGTCGCGGCGGCGCCCCGGCCACTAGTGGTCCGTCTCGCAAATGATCTTGGGTTCCCGCCGGCCAGATGACGCCCCTGGCGGCGTTCTCGTCCTCGACGTAGCTCCAGCTACGCCTTCGTCCTCGGCCTTGCCAGATGACGCCCCTGGCTCGGCGGCCAACGTCACGCTATTTGCGAGACGGACCTCTAGATCAGCGAAGGCAGAAGTCTCCAGGTGAAGGAGCGACTACAGCCGGACGCTCTCGCCGGTCTGCCCGCAGGGTCAGCTCGCGCGCC